>NZ_ADGX01000210.1 GCF_000177675.1 Parafrankia sp. EUN1f | reverse complement strand
GCCCGCCTCGGCGAACTCGCCCCAGCCGGTCGCGAGCTGGGTGGCGCTGAAGGTGGCGAAGGTGTCGTTGGCCGAGATGATCTCGACGGCCTTCTGCTGGTTCTGCCCGAGCTGGTCGTCGACCTCCTTGCTCACGACGAGCTGGCGGCCGTTCACCCCGCCCTCGCTGTTGCGGTACGCGAAGTAGGCCTTGATGCCCTCGAGGAAGCACTCGTGCAGACAGTTACCCAGTGGATTGTTCGTCTTCGTTCCCAGCACGGAGAACTTGATCTCCGTGCTGGACACACCAGGCGCGCTGGCGCTGTTCCCGCCCGTGCTGGGAGAGCTGTCCGCCTCACCCGAGGAGTTGGAGCACGCCGCTGCCACCAGGCCGAGCACCACAAGCAGCACGGCCACGGCGCGCAGGCGTCCGGGGCGAAGGTTCATCGGTAGTTCTTCCTTCGTAGATGTGCTCAACCTGATAACGGCAGAGCGGACGGTGAGCTGATGACCCAACCGCGGGTCAGGATTGAGACGGCCCCCTCCGCGACCAACCGAACACATTGCGCCAGCCGGCGGCGGCCCCGTGTACCGGCCCGTGAACCGGCCCGCGGGCCGGCCACCTGGTCCGTACTAAGAGCAGTCATCGTCAACATGTTCTCCAAACCCGCACCGCCGGTTCTCCCCGACGTACCGAGGATCACTTGACAACGCTTCGTCAACGCAGATTCGCCGCTGTTCGAGTGCCATCTCGACACCTTTTTCGACACCATGACTCCGTGGCCGGAGGAATAATCTGACCGACCACGCACAGCACTCGACCCAGGGCTGGCCGGCCGAGCAGCCGACCGGCCGATCGGTTGGTCACACGGGCCGAAGCAACCAGCCACGGAGCCCGGGTCCCAGCTCCGCCGCCGCATGCGTCCATCAGACCGGCCGCGGCGCACATTGTCAAACTCGACGTCAACATCGGCCGGTGCCCCGCGGTCGGCTACGGGCACACCTGGACGTCCCCGCGGGCGACCGGCTCGGGCTGGTGCCCCGCACGCCGCCGGCCGCCCGCGCCCGCGGCCCGTCAGCCCCCGATGTGCGCCGCCCGCCGCTCCCGGGCGGACGCCAGGATGCGGTGGATCGTCTGCGGCGTGACGAACAGCGCCTCGGCGATCTCACGCTCGTCGGCACCGGCCGCCTGCCGGGTGACGATGTCCCGTTCCGTCCGGGTCAGCTCCGCCGTCGGGCGGCGGGCAAGCGGTGCACCGGCCATGGCGAGCCGGTCCCGGATCCGCTCGTGCAGGCCGGTGGCACCGCACCGCCAGGCCAGGTCGGCTGCCTGCCCGAGCAGCACCGTCGCCTCCGCCGCCGAGCTCACCCCGGCCATCGCGTACAGGGCACGTGCGTACTCCAGCCTGGACCGGGTGGGAGCCAGCAGTGTGGCGGCCTCCCGCAGGTCATCCGCCCCACCGTCGGCGTCGCCCGCGACGAGCCGAAGCTCGCCGAGCAGGCGCAGGGTGCGTCCGACCACGCTCGGCGCGCCCCAGGCCCGGGCCGCCGCCAGCTCCTCCCCGAGCAGCTCGACGGCCGCGGCGGGCCGGCCGAGACCGGACAGCGCCTGGGCGCGCAGCGAGCGCCACGGCCGCCAGCCCGGGTTGCGCGCGCTCACCATGAGCGCCCGGCTGTCGTCCAGGGCGATCAGTGCCTCCTCGAAACGCCCGTGGGCGATGTGGAGACCGGCGTGCATCTCGGCGAAGACACGGTCGGCATCGGCCGGCCGTGGGGTGTCCCGCACCTGGTCTGCGAGCGACTGGGCCGCGGCCAGGTCACCCATGTCGATCAGCACCCCGACCGCGTAGCCGTTCGCGTACCCCGCGCCGAAGGCGAGCCCCCAGGACGCCGACTGGTCACTGGCGATCTGGAACAGCTGGTAGGCCTCACGCAGGTCGCCGTGCCCCCAGGTGGAGTAGGCGCGCCACAGGTTCGCGCCCAGCGCGCCGAACACGGAGCCGTTCTGATGCGCGTACGCCAGGCTGTCCGCCCACACCGCGTCGGTGTCCTCGTCCGCCAGGTGCAGCGTCACACCGGCCACCACGCACAGCAGGCCGACGTCGGCGCGGGTCAGCACCCCGCCGTCGACCGCGAACCGCGCCAGCTCGATCGCGCGGGCCCGGTCCGTCCCGTCGATCGCCAGCTCCCAGGACAGCGCGGACGCCAGCATCCTCGCGCCGGGGCCGCCGCCGGCCACCGTGGGTTCCGGCTGCCGACGCCAGACGTCCGGTTCGACGTCGTGCATGTAGCCGCCGATCCGGGCCAGGCCGAGCAGCCCCTGCCGCTCGTCGTCCAGCTCGGCCGGCAGCTCGTCGGCGACCTCGTAGCCGAACCGCGTCGCCTCGCCGGGGGTGCCCGCGAACGTCAGCGCCCGGGTCAGCATCTGTGCCATCTCCGCCCGCAGCGGCCCGGCCTCCAGCTCCGCGTACGCCTGCGACAGGTGGGTGACGGCGGCGACCCCGTCACCCAGGACGGCCGCGTGGGCAAGCTCCGGCAGCACCTGCGCACGCAGGTGCGGTTCGGGCTGCTCGCGCAGGGCGCGGGCGAGATAGGACGCGGCGGCGTCGGGAGCACCGCGCTCGCTGGCCCGTGCCGCCGCCCGGCGCAGCACGTCGACCACCCAGGGATCACCGCGGTGCGGGACCTGCAGCAGGTGCGCGGCGATCTGCTCCGGGGCGGCCCCGGACTGGTACAGCACCCGGGCCGCGCTGTCGTGGTGAAGCTGGCGCTCCCCGGGCGGCAGGTCCCGGTAGACCGCGTCGGCCACCAGCGGATGCACGAACCCGAGCGGATAGTCGTCGCGCAGCACCTCGGCCCGGGCCAGCGCGCCGACGGCGGCCGCCGTGGCCGCGTCCGACAGGCCGGCCAGGGCGGCGACGGTCGGCAGCACCGCGCCGCCGCCCAGCACCGCGATCCAGCGGGCGACCGTGATGCTCTCCCGCGGCATCCTCGCCAGCCGCATCAGCACCAGGCTGGAGACCGCCCGCGAACCGATCGTCGTGACGGTGCCGGCCTGCGCGCTGTCCGGGCGGACCCCCTCCACCAGCAGCGCGCGCAGCAGCTGCCGCAGGTAGAGCGGATTTCCGGCGGTGGCGTCGTGGCAGGCGGCCACGAAACCGTCCTGGGCGTCGGTGCCGAGGCGGGCCCGGACCAGGTCTGCGACCGCGTTCCTACCCAGCGGCGCGGGACGAATCCACACCGTGGCGGGATCGTGCGTCACCTCGGCGAGCAGGCCCTCGTCCTCGCCGCGCTCACCGGTCCGCACCGTGGCGACGATCAGCACCGGCATGCCCTCGGTGCGGCGGACGAGGTAGGCCAGGAACCGCAGTGACGCGCTGTCGCACCACTGCAGGTCGTCGACGGCCAGCATGATCGGCGCCTGGGCGGCGAGCCGCATCGTCAGCCAGTACAGCCCGTGCAGCACGGCGAGCGAGCCGTCGCCGCGCGGGACGGCCGGCGCGTCACCCGGGCGTCCCGCGTCGCGCCCGCCCCACGTGTCGTGCCCGCCCCGCCCGCCCCACAGATTCGGCATGTCACCGGTCTGGCCGAGGTCGAAAACCGTGGCGGCCTGCGCGGCCGGGCCGGCCAGCACCTCATGGTCGGGCGTGGCCGCGGCGACCTCCGCCTCGAACAGCTGGCGGACCGCACCGAAGGCGAACTCCCGCTCCAGCTGGCTCCCCCGGGCCGTGAGGACCCGGAACCCGCCGGCGACGGCGGGCCGCCGGGCCTCGACGAGCAGGCGGCTCTTGCCGATCCCGGCCGGGCCCTCGATCACCACCAGCCTGGCCTGCCCCTCGGCCGCGTCGGCGACGCAGGCGGCGAGCTCGGCGACCTCCCGGTCACGATCAACGAGGTCGTCGCCCGCCGGCACCGGCGCGGACCATGCGCCCGCCGGCCGGCCCGGTAGCGGTGCCCATCCCGGCGCCGGGGCCGGGGCCGGGGCTGTCGCCGGGCCTGGGCCCGGGGCCGCGGCTGTGCTCGGAGCTGGAGCCGTGCTCGGGGCTGGAGCTGCGGCAGTGGCTGGCGATGGGATGAGGGCTGGGCCCGGGGCCGGGGCTGTAGTTGTGGCCGGGGTCGAGGGAGGCGGGACGAGCGACGACGACGCCGGCACCGGTGGTTCCAGGGCCGGTGACTGGCGCAGCACCTCGGCCTCGAGGGCGCGCAGTGCCGGCCCCGGGTCGATCCCGAGCTCGGCCGCGAGGACCTCCCGGGCCCGGCGCAGCGCCGACAGCGCGTCACCCTGGCGCCGCGATCGGTAGAGGGCCAGAACGAACAGCCGCCAGCGCTCCTCCCGCAGCGGCTGCTCGGCGACCAGCGCCTCGATCTCGGGCACGACGACAGCCGTCTCACCGCGGCCGAGCCGGGCCTCGATCAGCTGTTCGCGGGCGACCTCACGCAGCTCGGCGAGCCTGGCCGCCTCGGGCTGCGCCCACGGCTCGTCCTGGTACTCGCCGAACGCCGGCCCGCGCCACAGGCCCAGCGCCGCGGTGAGGACCGCCACCCGCGCGTCCGGGTCCACCTCGGCGGCGGCCCGGCGCACCAGCTCCTCGAAACGCCAGGCGTCGACCGCGTCGGGGGCGACCCGCAGCGCGTACCCGGATCCCGACCGGATGATGATCGAGGCCCGGGACCGGGCGGTCCGCTCGGGTTCAAGGGCGCGGCGCAGATGGGACACATACGACTGCAGCGCCCCGCTCGGCCCCGACGGCGGATGGTCTGCCCACAGCAGATGAATCAGCCGGTCGGCGGCGATGGCGTCGCCGCGGGCCACCACGAGCAGGCCCAGCACCGCCCGCTGACGGCGACCACCGAGATCCAGCTCGGCACCGCCACGGGACGCCGTGAGGTCCCCCAGGACGGTGATCGCCGCCGCCTCGGCCACCTCGCCATGCCCCTCGGTGGCGACAGGGAGGGCGGCGTCGCCGCCGCGGTCACCAGCGTCCGATCCGACACGGCCTGGACCAATCCGCACAGCTCTCCCCCCACTGCCCGGCTGCCCGGCTCTGCTGTCGCATCGTCGCATATGACGCAGGTCAGCCGTGCCCCGGTCCGACGACCGGTGACCGGTGACGGGCGCCTGAGACCACGTTCCCAAGCGGCACTCCAAGATCAGCGGCCTTCAAGTCGCCCGCAACCGGTCAGCCGCAAGTCGCCCGCAAGCGACTGCCGGCACTGTCGTCCCATCGCACGACAGGCCTGGGAGAAGCGCTGTGAACACACACCCGACCACGACCGGATCCGCCTCGTCCGGCGGCGCGACGCACGCGACGTATCCGCGTGGTCTGCTCGTCGCCGGCGACCCCGGCTTCGACCTCGCCCGCAAGCCCTGGAACCTGGCCGTGGAACAGCGCCCGGCAGCGATCGCGCATCCCGCCGACGCCACCGAGGTGGCCGCGGTGGTCCGGCTGGCCGCGGCCAGCCGCCTGCGGGTCGCCGCGCAGGCGACCGGGCACGGCGCCGGGGCACTCGGCCCGCTCGACGACGTGGTGCTGCTGCGGACGTCCCGGCTCACCGGCGTCGCCCTCGACGCCCGGGCCCGGCGGGCCCGGGTCGGCGCCGGAACGCGGTGGCTCGACGTGGTGCCCCCGGCCGGCGGGCAGGGCCTCGCCGCGCTGCACGGCTCGTCCCCCGACGTGGGGGTGGTGGGCTACTCGCTCGGGGGCGGCCTGAGCTGGTACGGCCGGGCACTGGGCCTGGCGGCGAACAGCGTGACCGCGGTGGAGCTCGTCACCGCCGACGGCACGCTGGTGCGCGTCGACGCCGAACACGAACCCGACCTGTTCTGGGCCCTGCGCGGCGGCGGCGGCAGCTTCGGTGTCGTCACCGCACTGGAGTTCGCCCTCTACCCGATCAGCACCGCCTACGCGGGCCTGCTGGCCTGGGACTGGCGGCACAGCGAGCGGGTGCTGACCCGCTGGCTCGACTGGGCGGGCCTGGCCCCCGACACCGTCAGCACGTCGCTGCGCCTCGTCCAGGTGCCGCCGCTTCCCGAGATGCCCGAGCCGGTCCGCGGCCGAGCACTCGTCATGATCGACGGCGCGGTGCTCGCCGACAACCCCGAGGCCGAGCGGATCCTCGCACCGCTGCGCGAGCTGGACCCGGAGCTCGACACCTTCACCCGGCTGCCCGCGTCCGCGCTGCTGCGGCTGCATCTGGACCCGGAGGGCCCGACACCGCTGGTCGCCGCCAGCCGCACGCTGCACGAGCTGCCGGCGGGCGCGGTCGGCACGCTGCTGGACGTCGCCGGCCCGGACTCCGGCACCTCGTTGCTGGTCGCCGCCGAGCTGCGCCAGCTCGGCGGGGCGCTGTCCCGACCGGCCGCCGGCGGGGGCGCGCTCGCCTCGCTGGACGGCGCGTTCGTGCTGTATGCCTGCGGCGTCGTCCCGACCCCCGAGCTGCTCGCCCGGGCGCGGCTGGACGCACGCCGGGTCGTCGACGCCATGGCGCCTTTCGGCGCCCGCCAGCAGTACCTCAACCTCGCCGCGAACCGCACCGACGTCGCCGCCGGCTACGACCCCCTCGCCTGGGCGCGCCTGCGGGCGATCCGCGCCGCCGTCGACCCGGGCGGAATGTTCGTCGCGGGCCACCCGGTCCCGCTGACCGCCTGAGCCCGCTGATCGCCTGAGCCCGCTGACCACACACGCCCACAGCCCCGCAGCAATCGCCAGCCCCGCAGCAATCCGAGCCCTGCGAAGGATGCCGAACCCATGGACACGATCCAGGCCCTCCCGGCCGCGAGGCCGATCGCCACCGCCCACACCACCCACACCGCCGCCGTTCCTTCCCCCGCTCCCCTTTCCGCCGCCAACCGGACCGCGACCCACAACCGGTCCGCGACCACCCGCTGGCCGTCGCCGCAGGCTGAGCGCCTGGTGGTCACCGTCCTGATGTCGGACGTCCGTGGCTACAGCGGCATCGCGCAGCGGTCCGATCCGGTGGTCCTCGCCGGTCAGCTGGACGCCCACCGCCGGGAGATGGTCGCAGGATCCGCCAGGCCGGGGGGATCGTCGTGCAGTACGCCGGTGACGCGGTGGTGGCCGCGTTCGGGGTGCCGGCGTTCGGGGTGCCGGCCCAGCGCGCGGACCATCGGCGGCGCGCCTGCCGAGCCGCCCTGGCGATGCACCGACGGCAACGGCGCCTGGACGGCGAGTGGGCCGTCCGCGGTCTCGAGCCGTTCGGTCTCGGCATCGGTGTCTGCACCGGTGAGGTGGCCGCGGCCGTGCTCGGCGGGGACGAGCGGCTCGGCTACACCCTGGTCGGCGACACCGTGAACCTCGCCGCGCGGCTGCAGAGCATGGCCCGTGAGCCGGGCATGACGGTCGTGTCCGCCGCCACCGCCGCCGGGCTGGCCGGTGCCGAGGTCCTCGGGCTGGCACCGACCACGGTCAAGGGCCGGGTCGGCCTCGTCCAGGCCTACCGGCTCGTCGACAACGTGATCACCCGGCATCACCCGGTACCCGTCGCCGTGCGTCGCGGGTGGCCCGACGCCGGCGCGGCCCACGCGGCCGCTGCCTGAGCCCACCGCCGCGGGCTCGCGTAGGGCCTGACCTGCGCAGGGATGCGTTCGGATACGCCGGCACCGAAAACACCGACGTGGGCACTTCGCGGGATTTCCCTATTCCTTTCAGGGAAAGGCCGCGGGCGCCGAAGCACCGGTGCCGACCCGCCTTGGCGCCGGGAACTCTGCGACGGCCGAATCATCCGAGAAGGCATGGACCGCCCGGATACGGAACGCCCGGAAGAGGCGTGTGGGCATCGCAGCGAGAAGGGCTTCGGGGTGCGCGCATGGCGATCGGCGGCGTGACGCCGCTGCGTCCGACGGATCCCCGCCTCATCGGTCCGCACACCCTCGAGAGCGTTCTCGGCAGCGGCGGGATGGGCCGGGTGTATCTGGGGCGCTCACCGGCCGGCCGCCGGGTCGCGGTCAAGGTCATCCACGATCATCTGGCCCGGGACGAGCAGTATCTGGCCCGCTTCCAGCGGGAGGCCAGGATCGCGTACAGCGTCGCGCCGTTCTGCACCGCCGAGGTCCTCGACTTCGGCGTCTTCGACGGCCGGCCCTACATCGTCACCGAGTTCCTCGATGGGCCGACCCTCGCGGAGGCCGTCGCCACGCACGGTCCGCTGTCGACCACCGACCTGCACCAGCTCGCGGTGTCCATCGCCGCGGCACTCACCTCGATCCACAGCGCCGGGCTGGTGCACCGCGACATCAAGCCGGCCAACGTGCTGCTGTCGAAGACCGGGCCGCGGGTCATCGACTTCGGCGTGGCGATGTCGATCGAGTCGCAGTCGCTGTTGACCAACGCCTCGGGCACCATCGGCACCCCCGCGTTCACGGCTCCCGAGCAGGCCGCCCGGGAGCCGACGGGTGCGTCCGCCGACGTGTTCGCCTGGGGCGGGGTCCTCGCGTTCGCCGGCACCGGGCGGTCACCGTTCGGGACGGGGGCCGCGCCCATCGTCATGTACCGCGTGGTCCACGAGGCGCCGGATCTCGACGGTCTCGACTCCCGGCTCCTCCCCCTCGTCACCCTGCTCTCCCAGGTGTACACCGACGACAGCGCCGCGCGTGTGGCGGGCCAGGACGCGATCCAGATCATGGTGGCGGTCGGCGCGCATGGCCAGGGCGGGCAGCAGACCATCCAGTCCGTCGAGGTCGTCACCGACAGCGCGTCCGTCGTGGTCCTGCGGTTCACCGCCAGCATGGGGCCGTTCACGGTCATCGCCGCCGACGGCACGGTGCTGGACCGCAAGCCGGGGGCACCCTCGGTCACCCGGGCCATCAACCTCGTCAGCACTCCGCAGGGCTGGCGCGTCGCCGTCGCCTGAGCCCGTCCGGACCCGCTCCGAGCGCCCGCCGCAGGCCCATCTCGGTGCAGGGCACACGGTCGGTGTGCGCCCCGCGGCGTGGTTTGGTCCCCGGCCACGGGGCACGCCCACATCTGTCCGCCGGACCGTGGGCCCGGTCTCGTCGGTCGTCGACCGTGTCCGCGACGCCTCGCGGTGACGCCGCCCGCGGCGGTGGCCGGTGCAAAGGAGCCTGGCCGCGCGGGCGAGTCGCCGCAGGCCCTGATCGTCGAAGCGAAGGAGCCGGAGATGTCGTTCGTCGGATACGCCCTGTCCTGCGAGGAGCATGGCGCGACCGATCTGGTCGAGCAGGCTCGCCGAGCGGAGCAGGCCGGGTTCGACGGCTTGTGGATCTCCGATCACTTCCACCCGTGGAACGAGGCCCAGGGGCAGTCCCCCTTCGTCTGGGCGGTGATCGGGGCCATCGCGCAGGCCACCGACCAGCTGCCGCTCACGACGGGGGTGACCTGTCCCACGGTGCGCGTCCATCCGGCCGTGGTCGCCCAGGCCGCCGCCACCGTGGCGACGATGATGCCCGGTCGGTTCCGCCTCGGAGTCGGTTCGGGTGAGGCGCTCAACGAGCACATACTCGGCGATGCCTGGCCCGCGACCGATGTCCGGCTGGAGATGCTCGAGGAGGCCGTCGAGGTCATCCGGCGCCTCTGGGCAGGAGAGATCGTCAATTACCGGGGCCACCACTACACGGTCGACCGGGCCCGGCTCTACTCCCTGCCCGAGGCGCCGCCACCGATCCTGATCTCGGGATTTGGCCCGAAGGCGACCGAACTGGCCGCCCGGGTGGGCGACGGGTACTGCGGCACGACTCCCGACGCGGAACTGCTGAAGCTGTTCGAGTCGTCTGGGGGCGCCGGCAAGCCCAGGCACGGCGCGGTCAAGGTCTGCTGGGCGCCCGACGAGAGCGCGGCCCGCCGGACCGTCCACCGAATCTGGCCGAACAGCGAGCTGCCCGGCGAGCTTTCCCAGGAGCTGCCCACCCCGCCCATTTCGAGCAGGCCAGTGATCTGGTGACCGAGGAGATGTCCGGGGCGGGCACCGTCTGTGGTCCCGACATCGCGCGGCACGTCCAGGCGGTCCAGACCTACCTGGACGCCGGATACACCGAGGTCTACGTCACCCAGATCGGCCCGGATCAGGCGGGTTTCTTCGACGTCTACGAGCGCGGGGTTCTACCCCGATTCCACTGACGCCCGGCCGGGCGAACCCCACCGCCGGGCGGGGACAGGGCGTGGTGAGGCCGCGAGCCCACCGGGCACACGCCTGCTCAGGCGGGCGCACACCCACGGCCCGGGGCGCACACCCACGGATAGGGCGCACGCACACGGACAGGAAGTCACCCGCCCATCCAGGCCCGGACTCGACAGGAGGCCCAGCATGGCTCCACGCAACATCCTGATCGCCCTGGGCCTCGCGGTGGTCGCCGTGGCACTGATCCTGGTCGGCGCCGTCGTCATCACCAGCCGGGCCGGCAGCGACCTCTTCATCCTGGCTGGCGTCGCTTTGGCCGTCGGGGCCGTCCTGTCACTCGCGCATCCCTCGGACGGAGCGAACACAGACGGAGCGGACGGCGACGAAGGAGCGGACGACGCGGAGAAGGCCGGCAGCGCGGACAGGACAGGCCGCAGCCGCCGACCGTGAGCGAGGACGAGCCGCCGCGATGGCCCGCCCTCGCGCGCAAACGGTAGCGACGCCGGCTCCGCGGGTGAGCCCGGCCTGGCAGCGCCGCGCGGGCACGGCTACCGCCGACGACAGATGGCCGGCACGCACCGTGACCGTCCCGCGCGGCGTGTGCCGGACCTGGGCGAGGGTAGGCGTCGAGTTACGCCGCCGTCTGACGCCGGCGGATCCAGGGAGCACCCCGGGCACCGCACGGAA
The DNA here is from genome assembly GCF_000177675.1 of Parafrankia sp. EUN1f. Classification (GTDB taxonomy): domain Bacteria; phylum Actinomycetota; class Actinomycetes; order Frankiales; family Frankiaceae; genus Parafrankia. Next base: position 2,130 of record NZ_ADGX01000210.1, on the reverse strand, counting down.
GGCGGCCACCTGACGGAGAAGGCGGCCAGGTGACGGAAAGCGACGGCGACAAGGCACCCGCCCGGCGGAGCGGCCGCAGGCTTAGGCGAAGCAGCCGCAGGCGTGGTAGCCGGGATCGTCATGTCGCCCGAGCACACGGAGAGAGGTCAATATGCACGGGACCGAACGACTGCTCGACCGCCTTGAACGGGAACAGCGGCTTGACGCGATCGCCGACAGTGTTTCGGGCTTCTGGGCATCGGCGCTCCGGTCGGAGCGGTTGCGGGATGTGCTGTGCGGCCGGCGGCTCGGGCACCCTTTGCACCCGGCGGCGATCCTCGTGCCGGCCGGCACGCTGCTGAGCGCGACCCTGCTGGACACCACCGCCGGCGCCGCCCTCCGCCCCGCCGCACGGCGGCTCATCGCCCTCGGCCTCCTGTCAGCCGGCCCGGCAGCGCTCGCCGGGTGGTCGGACTGGCTTGACACAAGGGGCGCCGAGCGGCGGGTCGGCCTCGTTCATGCCGCCTCCAACATCGTGGGGCTGGCGAGCTACGCCGTGTCGTGGAACCAGCGGCGCCGCGGCTCACGCGGGCTGGCCGCCAGCGTCGCGGGAGCGGCCGCCCTCGGGCTCGGCGGCTGGCTGGGCGGCCATCTCGCCTACGCGCAGGGCGTCGGTGTCGACACCACCGCCTTCCAGCGTGGGCCGGCTGACTGGACGGATGTGCTGGCCGCCAGCGAGGTCACCGCAGAGCCTCGAAAGATCGAGGTCGACGGGGTGCCGGTGCTGTTGACCAGGGTCGACGGTCGGATCGTCGCGATCAGCGACCGCTGCACCCACCGGGGCGGCCCCCTGCACGAGGGCGAGCGCGTGGGCGGATGCGTTCGCTGCCCCTGGCACGGCAGCCGCTTCGAGCTGGCCTCCGGTGAGGTGGTGCACGGCCCGGCGACCCGTCCGCAGCAGGTCTACGAGGTGCGCGAGACTGCCGGGCGCGTGCAGATCCGCCGGCCGGAGGTCCGGGCCTTGCGCGCCAACCCCGTCGGGCCGTCGGCCGGCCCGCGCGAGACGCGACCGCGGATCACGGCCGAGGGCCACGCCGTGGCCGCGGCGGAGCGACCGAGGCAGCACGTGTGACGGCTCGGTTCGCCCCGGTCCGAGTCGCCGACGCGTCCCGGAGCCGTCCCGGAGCCGCGGCGCACCGGGTTCGGCGCGGCGCGGAATCATCAAGCGAAATCAAGTCACCCATTACATCGATGAAGGAAATCAGGGGCCCAGTCGGCAGACGAATTTCGTCCGGATTCCATCCGACCGGGCAAGGGGCTGAGCTGGCCGAGCCATGTCGACGCAGATCCCGACCGGCTTCCGCACAGCCGCGGAGCGACGGCTTTCACCCGGCCCGGTGGTGACCTCACAGCGAAGACCGGATGAATGTTCCATGACGGACTCGACCGAGCCGTAACATCTCGATAGCTTCCGACCTCGGACAATTCCGCCGTTCCAGGAATGGGTCTGCACGGGGAGCGATCGGCCAGCAGAGATGTCGACAGCGGCGAGGTGAGACCCGTGACAGATCCGCCGAAGCATCCGTCTGCAGGTCCCGTGAGGTCATCCACCAGCGCGAACGGGCCTGAGGTCACCGCGGCCGGCGAGACCGGGGAACATCCTGCCAGTGGGCTCGCCGGCGGCCCCGACGGGTTTCTCGCGGCCTGGAGCCGTGCGCCGCGGGGCCGCCGTCCCCGCGCCCGCGTCTCGGGCCGCTCCTGGACGGTGCTCAGCACCGTCGCAGCCCTCGCGGTGGCCGCACTCCTGGTGAGCGGAGTCGACCCGGGGATGACGCCGGACGGGCCCTGGTCACCGGCCGCCGAAGAAGCCGCGGCGAGCCAGCAGTCCGGCCCGACTCCCTCGGCCGGCGGGCCGTCCCGGCCCGCCGGGACGCAAGCGGCACCCATTCCGGATCTCACTGTTGTGGACCTCACCCCGAGGGGCGAGCGGCCCGGGCCCACCGCCGAGCCCCCTCCACCAGCCATCGCTCCACCCGTCACCGAACCGCGGCCGACGCCGCCGACCACCCGGCCCGCACCGCACGGGGGCAGCACGCCCACCCGGGAATCGACGGCACCCGCCCCGGCCGCCGCCGCGCCCGCCCTCGCCGC
>NZ_ADGX01000211.1 GCF_000177675.1 Parafrankia sp. EUN1f | reverse complement strand
TCGGGCGAGTCGGCAGGCGGGCGTGGTGGTGGCGGTCAGCGTCGTGGCGGTGGAGCCGGTGGCGGTGGCGGTGGCCAGCGCGACGGTGGCGGTCAGCGAGGTGGCGGTGGCGGTCAGCGTGGCGGCGGCGGTGGTCAGCGCGGTGGCGGGCGCACCGACGGCGCGCTGGCCGACGCGCTGCGCCGCGCGGGCCTGGTGACCGGCAACGAGGTCACCCTCGGAGACACGGGCAACGACAGCCGGGACAGCCGCCGCCGCGGCCGCCGGTAGCACACAGCCGCACGCTCCCGCCGGGCCCGGGTAGCTATTCAGCACGGCCCGGGAGGCAGCCGTCCGAAGAGTTGAGGATCTTGGTCGTTCCAACGACCAAGATCCTCAATTCTTGCTCAGCAGCAGCGGCAACCCCGGTGGCCGCCCGGAGCCGCGGCGCGAAGCGTGGAGGATTTTCGTCGTTCCAGCGACCACAATCCTCAGCCCTTGCTCGGCAGCAGCGAAACCCCGGGCCCCGGGATCCCGCGGCAGACGCTCCAACGACCAGAATCGTCTCAGCACAGCCCGGCGGGGGCTGCCTCGATGAAACGGTCCGATACCACGAAGGTCGCGAAGTCCGCGTACTGATTGATCGGGCTGGCCCAGCTCAGGTCGTCGCCGCCGAAAAAGGTCGAGAAGAAGACCCCCTCGATCCGCAGCGCCGGCGTGGTACGGAAGAGCATTCCGTCCCGGCGGAAGACCTCATGACCGTCCACCCAGACGACCACCGAACCGTCGGCCAGACCCGGGGTGTTGAGCCGAACCCGCTGCTGCACCACCGCCCAGCGCCCCGGGACGAATTCCCAGGTTCCCAGGCCGAGAGTCGTCCCGTAGTCCGTCGATGTCGGCAGGTAGGCATACACCTGCCCTTTTCCGCCGGCGCGCCACATGTATCTCGTGGAGAATCCGTTCGTGCCGTCCGGTGTGTGCCCACCAGCCACGTGGTCACCACCGAAAAGGCCTGGGAGCTTGCCGCCCCGGGCAAACTGGAACCCTTCCTGAAAGCGGACCCGGTAGCTGAGGTGGACGTCCTCGCGGGGGCCGTCCCGAAAAAGGAGATAGGCCTGCGCGCCGCCGGAGGGCGCACCGTCGCGCTCGACCGACAGCTGGCTGGCCGACCCGGCCGGGTAGCGGACCCGGATGGATCTCCACCCGCAGCCCGCGCTGGCCGGCCGCACGGCCACCCGCTCCAGGCCGTACGAGCCGTGCCGGCGGATGACCAGCCCGGGCCCGAAGAAGCTCTGCAGATGCGGGGCGACGGGCGTGGTCGCCGGGGCCAGCAGCGGCACCTCGGGATCACGTTCGGGATCACCGTGCCGCGGACCGGACGCACAGCCCGCCAGGGCACCGGCACCGACACCGGCACCGAGCAGCGCCGCCAGCAGCAGACTCCGTCGCGACCCCGCACTCACCGCGTTCTCCCCCGACCCGCGTTTCGTCTCTTCTGCCGCTGGGCGTCACCCGTTCCCCGCGGGCGCAGGACCACATGTTGCACCTGGCAGCGGCCGGGAGCGGTGCAGGCCGCGCCCGGATGAGCCTTTTCCATCGTCGACTCGGACCCGCGGCAACCCTGACCGTGCGCAGTGAGATGGAAAAGGCTCAGTATCGCCGGTGAAATACCCGCGGACCGGTCAGGTCAGCCGGCCAGCCGAACAAGAGCCGGACCGAGATAGGACGCCAACGCCGTCGAATACGTCCCGGTGATGTGGCTCTTGTCGTAGTACACGATGGTGTCACCGATAATCGGCGGGCACTCGTTCTTCGTGCACAGCCACGGAACCGGGTCGACGAGCATCGCACCGCCGGCCGCCGCGCCCCTGATCTCGATGGCGCGCTGCGGTTCGGTCAGTTTCGCGCCGGCGACCCGAACAATGCACCTGCGAACGTTCGTCGGGTTCCGGGCCAGGCAGTCCGGCACGTCGAAGCCCGGGTACGGGGTGTCCTCGATGAGGACGACCTTGGCCCCGGTCGAGCGCAGGTCGCGCACGACCTTCGTCATGCCCCCGGGCCCGACCCGCATCGCCTCCGTCCGCGCCTCCGAGCCGATGACCACCAGGTCGGGGGACAGTGCCCTGATCCGGCCCAGCACGTCGGCACGCCAGGTGTTGCACTCGGTGTAGACCCGCTTGAGGGTCTCCAGGACGAAGTTCGGGTAGTCCGCCGGCGGGCAGCCGCCCTTCGTGTACGGGACGAGCCGCCAGCCGTTCCGCCGGCTCACCTCGTTCATCGCGTTGAACCACTGGTTGGCGTGGGAGTCGCCGAACAGCACCACCGTCCGCCGGCCCCGCGGGTCACCGTAGACGCAGTCCGTCGGGGTGCCGCTGGTGATCGAGGTGTAGCACCGGTTCGACCTGTAGTCGTTCGGGGCCTGCTCCAGCGACGGCCGCAGGCCCCCCGGCAGGTCGCCGAGGTCCAGTGACTGCTCGATCAGCCGGGTGAGCGCCGCGGACCGCACCGTCACGGCACCCGTGACTGCCGGGTCAGCACCTGGACCGGCCGGACCGTCCGGGCTGACCGCGCTGACCGGGCCGGGGCCGACCGACGCCCCGACGGCCGCGGCCAGGCTGGTGGTCGCCGTCGGGCCGCCCGTGGGCAGTGCGGCGGCCTGGACGACGAGGAGCGCGACCACCACCGCGACACCGGACGAGGCCAGGCCGAGCCCCAGCCCCAGCGCCGGCCGCCGGGCCAGCACCGGCCTGCGGCGGATCGGGTTCTCGACCAGGTGGTACGTGAGGACCGCGAGCACCAGCGACAGCGCGATGGCGGCGATCTTCTCACCCGTGCGCAGCGGCTCCCCGGAGGCCAGCGGCCAGAGAACCAGCACCGGCCAGTGCCACAGGTACCAGGAGTAGCTGACCCGTCCCACCAGCTGGCACGGCCGCCGGCGCAGCAGCAGCTCGGCGCCGCGCCGCGGCGCGGCGCACCCGCCGGCGATGACCAGTGCCGACCCCGCGACCGGCAGCACTGCCACCAGCCCGGGGTACAGCGTGTCCTCGCCGAACACGCAGGCGGCCACCAGGATGCCGGCAAGCCCCAGCCAGGTCAGCTGAGCGGACAGGGCCGGCCGCAGCCGGCCCAGCCGCGGGGCTCCCAACGCGACCAGCGCGCCCAGCGCCAGCTCCCAGGCCCGGGTGTGGCTGCCGAAGTAGGCCCAGGGCGCCGACCGCGGGGTGAGGACCGCGCTGAGGGTCAGGGACGCCGCCACGACCACGAGCAGCAGCACCGCGACCGGGCCGGTGCTCCGCCGTCGGGCCGGGCCGACCAGCGCGGCCGTCACGACGAGCAGCAGCGGCCACACCGCGTAGAACTGCTCCTCGACCGCCAGCGACCAGAAATGCTGGAACGGCGAGGGCGGGCCTTCCGCCCGGAGGTAGTCGGTACCGGCCTGGGCCAGGCGCATATTGATCGCCGACACGGCCGACAGCGCCGCGTCGACACCGGTCGAGTGGATGCGCAGCGGCGACACCCACCGCCAGGCGCCGAGCATCGTCGCCACGATCACGACCGTGGCGGCCGGCACGATGCGGCGGGCCCGGCGGGCGTAGAACCCGGCCAGCGAGATTCGTCCGCGGGCGGATCTTTCCGTGATCAGCTGCCGGGTGATGAGAAAGCCGGAGATCACGAAGAACACGTCGACCCCGACGAAGCCACCGGGAAGGGCCAGTCCGGAGTGGCCGAGGACGACCAGGACCACCGCGACCGCACGCAGGCCCTCGATATCCGGGCGGAACTTTCTGAGCCGACCAGCCGACCCGTCCGCCGTGTCCAGCCCGTCGGGCCGGTCGGGCCGGTCGGGCCCGGCGGTCCGGTCGGGCCGGTCGGGCCCCGCGGTCCGGTCGGGCCCGGCGGGCTGGTCGGGGCTGTCCGGCGTGTCCGCGACGGGAACGGCCGGAGCGGGCCCGGTGTCGACGGGCGCGGCCGGGGTGGGCGGCCGCGCGTCGGTCACCCGCGGGTAGAGCAGGCCCGGATAGGCGAACGTCGTCCCCAGGGATCGCTGGTCGGACGCCCGTGGGCCGGGCGCCGTCGGCGTGCCTCCACCGGCGGCCAAGTCAGGCCCCGACAGCCAGCGCCGGGCGGCCGCTCATCCGGTCCCGCCGCCGGCGCGCCAGCCCGGTCACGCCGGCCAGCAGCACCACGACCAGCGGCACCGCCGACCAGATCCCGATCAGGACCCGCGGCCGCCACTGGTCGCCGTTGTCCCGCACGGTGTTTCCGGCCAGCTCGACGCCCTGGCTGGCCAGCTGGTTGCCCTCGACCGTGTTCCCGCGGATCTGGACGTTCGCATGGTCGCCCCGAGCGTGGATGCCGACCCGGTTGCCGGTGACCATGTTGTTCGCGAGCAAGTTGTCCGGCGAGGATGCGAGCACGATGCCGTCGCCCCGGTTCCCGGTGGACGTGTTGCCGATGATCCGGTTACCGGTGCTGGAGGCGTCCATCATGATGCCGTTGAGCCGGTTGTCCCGGGTGATGTTGCCTTCGACGACGCCGCCGGTGACGAAGTCCGAGAAGATGATTCCGTGCCGGCCGTTGCGCTCACTCACGTTGTGACGGACGGAGATGTTGGTGGAATAGCTGTGCGGGTCGACGCCGTAGAGCGTGTTGTCGTGGAACCAGTTCTGCTCGATCAACACGTCCCGGGCGTGGTCCGTGTACGTCCCGATGAAGCTGTGGTCCACCTCGGAATGGGTCATGCTCCCGGTGGAGCCGTCCGACCAGGCGACGCCGTAGGAGCTGTTCCAGTCCCGGCCCAGGTAGCTCAGGTGGCTGCGGGTGATCGCGAGATGTGCCTGGTGGGTGGCGACGATGAACGGGCGCCGCTCGTCGACGGCGTGGCGGTTGACGTCCCCACCGACAGTGTCCGGCCGGACGTTGACGCCGTTGAGGGTCAGCCGGCCGCCGTCGACGCCGAGCAGCACCCCGCGGCGAACGGTCATCACCAGATCCGTGACCGGCGCGGTCACGGTCAGGGACCCTCCCGGTGACACGATCAGGGCCGCGTGCAGCGTGACCTTCCCGTGCCCGTCCTGGTCGATCCAGGACGGATCGTCGACCGCCCGGACGACGTCGGGCAGGCCGGTCACCGGGCCCGCCAGCGGGATACTGCGGACCAGCTCACCCCCCGCGACGAGGGCGATCTCGTTCCGGCGCAGCGTGATGCCGCGGATGTCCGGCGCCGGCGCGCTGTCCCGGACGTCGATGGTGTCGGGCGGCAGGCCGAGGATCACGTTGCTGAGCGGGTCGTAGGACGGCACGTACGCATGCCGGTGGAAGAACTCGCTGGTGGACTGCAGCTCCCGGTACTGGCGCCCGACGGTGACACTGAACGTCACGGCGCACAGCAACGTCATCACCACCATGAGCAGGTGGACACCCCGCCTGCGGGATCGCTCACGGCGCAGCAGGGCCGCCGCCAGCGCGTGGTTCGCCGTCAGCAGGTCGTTCGCCGAGCCGACGGCCGGGGCCGGGGATCGCGTGGTCATCGGAGCCGCTCCCCGATCGTGGAGGGCACCCGCTGGGTGTCGTCCGTGGTGGAGGCGCCCCGGGCCGTCGGGATGGTCGGCGCGGTGGTCTGGTCACCGCGGCTGTCACGGCCGTCGCGGCCGTCGCCGTCACGGCCGTCGCGCTCACGCTGGTCGCTGGTCGCCGCGGTCTTGGCGATGACCTCGAAGCTGCGCGGGTTGCCCATGTAGAGGGTGGTGATGAGGGCGACGATGGTGAAGGTCGCGGTGATCGGGGCGAGCACGACCGCGGCGAGGGTCTGCAGGACCCGGTTGGTCCAGAAGCTCGCGCTGCTCTGGCCGGGCCGGCGCAGCCCGGCGTTGACCCAGCCGCTCAGCCCGAAGTTCACCAGCCAGACCACGAGCGAGCACCAGAACAGCGAGTGTGCCCAGCCGGCCACCTCGATGACGTCGGTGAGGATCAGCACGACCGCGGTACCCGACGCGAGGAACGTGAAGAGGCTGAGGAAATACCGGATCGCGATGCGGATCGCCGCGCCGAGCGGCAGGACGTCCCGGTTCACGATGGCGTGGATGTTCCCCCACATCCACCGGCGGCGCTGCTTGAAGTACGCCTTCCACGTCCACGGGGAGGTCAGCTGGATGTACTCGTGGAAGAAGCCCCACCGCAGCCCGGCGGCGGCGGCGTTACAGCCGAACGTGAGATCCTCGGAGGCGAAGATCCGCCAGTCCCAGGTGACGGTCCGCTCGGTGTGGCCGGTGATGGTCAGGCCCTCACCGTGGACGAACAGCGGGCGGCCCAGAATTCCCTGGAACGACGAGCAGTAGGTCATGCAGTTGTGGAAGCGCAGATCGTCGATGTGGCTCAGCAGGAAGTGGGCGAACGGCCCCCGGCCGTAGTCGATTCGCGGCGCCGTCACCCCCTGGCAGATGTCGTAGTCGGCCGCATAGGCTGTCTCCAGATATTCCCAGGTCGGTGAGGTGTCATCGTCCAGGAATGTAATCTTGGTGTCCGCCGTGTCGTAGCCGAGATGCTGGCGGACGATACGGCTGAACTCCAGCGCCCGGGCCTTGTACTGCGCCACGCAGCTGAAGTCGGTGGGAACGGTGATGACCCGGTCGGCGTCGGGGTAGACGTCACCGTTGCCGGGCTCGTTGGTCACCCAGATCTCGTAGTCCATCGTCATCGGGTAGGACCGGATCTCCCGAATGATCTCGTTGACCCTGTCCTGTTCCCGGCCGACGGTGGTGATCTGGATGATGTAACGGGAGAAGAGGTCCCGGTTCTGCCGGAAGGTCGTGTGGAACCACCATTCACCGGCGGCCAGGATGAAGATCTCCATCAGCGGTCGCAGAAAGGCCACAAGGAGCAGCCACGGCAGCACTGTTCTCATCGCTGCGTACCGTCCGTCGACTCGAGTCCGAACGGGTCCGTGGCGTGGCGCGGGATCTCGTCGGCCGCCCGAATCTCATTGGTGGACCAGCGGACGCCGCGCTCCCCCGCCTCGGCGGCCAGCACCGCGGCCCTGGTCCCGCGCCCGGTCGAGCCCAGCCCGCGGTCGGCGGCGCCGGAACGCCCGGGCAGCGGCTCCTGGAAGTAGTCGACGGCGTCGACGCCGTCGGTCCCCTCGCTCACGTCGAGGTCGCCCCGGTCGCCCAGGTCGGCCCTGTCGACGAATCTGGAGTTCGTCTCGATGACCGACCGCAGGATCGGCATGTCCACCCCGACCCCCGCCGCGAATCCGAGGAAGGCCATGGTGTCCTTCGGTAGGCACACACCGCCGTAGGGTGCCCCGCCCCGGGTGCCATAGGCGGGGTTGAAGGACGCCTCGGCCGACCGCGAGACCGTGTCCGCGATCGCGCCGAGGTCGAGCCGCAGCCGATCGGCGACGGTGTACATCTCGTTCCAGAACGAGATCTTGGTCGCGTTGAAGAGGTTGTGCGCGCACTTCACGAACTCGGCGGTCATCGGGTCGTCGAAGATGCGCAGACTCCCGCCGAAGGGGGCGAAGAGCTCCGCGAGCCGCTCCTGGACGCGCCGGTTGCGGGATCCGATCACGGTCATCCACGGCCAGCGGAAGTCCTCGGCCGCGGAGGCGGCACGCAGGAACTCGGGATTGCTGGCGAGCAGGAATCCATCGCCCTGACGAAGGCCGGATTCCTGCTCCAGCAACGGGCCGACCAGGCCATCCGTGGTGCCCGGATCGACGGTGCTGCGCACGACGACGGTATGACGGCCACCACTCACGCGCAGCGCCTGCCCGACCCCGCGGGTGCCGGCGACGAACGCCGACAGGTCATAACGGCTGCCGACGTTGGGCGTCGGCAGCGTGAGGAAGATGAAGGAATCCCGCTCTGCCCGGAGATCGAGCTCGGCCCGTGCGTCCAGGCCGAGCCCCTGCAGAAAGGAAACACGCTCCGGCGCGACGTCGACGAAGGTCACCTGGTTTCCGGCCTCAAGCAGACCTTTGCCGGTGGCCGTACCCACCACGCCGGATCCAACTACAAAGATTCGCATCTTCTCAAGCTCCTTGGGGCCGCCCGGGCGCTGAATGACCAGGCGGTATCGAGCGACGGCGGACGATGACGTCCGAGACGGTGATGCGGACGGTGATGCGGCAGGGCACATGCGCCGCCCCGGTCCGCGGTTCGTTTCTTCCTGATCGGCGGCTGACGTCCGCCGGAGATGGGCATGACAAACTGTGGACTTGCTGCTCTCAGCTGTTCGCCGTGCGCGCCGCCCGCCCGGCTGCCTTCGCGACGCCTCCGAAACACGGTGCTCCGCCGCCGCGCCAGGGCATGCGTACACGGGGGCCCACGGCCCCGTCCGCATGCTGCGACGCCGCAGCATGCGGCGTCACACGATGCGGCGCTGTCAGTGATTCCCCCTGCGGTTCTCGGTCGGACCCCGGAACCAACCCCCCACATTTTTATCGATCGATGATTCAGCGAGAACAGAGCATCCCCAAATGCCCGTCCCGCGATTGGAATAGTAGTCGATCGACACCTGTTCCGTCCCACAAGGACGACACCAGGCGTGTTACCTCATTCACTCGACGGTGAATTCAGCCAGAGAATTGCGCGATAGCGATCACCGAAAAGGGGCCGGCCTCACGCCCATCGGCGCCACCACCGGTCACCCCGACCGCCGCCGACACCGCTTCTTCACCTTCCGGACTAATCATGAAAGGCCACGGCCATACCCCGGAAGAGGAACATCAGGGCATAAAGAAAAGGTGGCGCGACCCGAGGTCGCGCCACCTGAGAACGTACTACAGATAAAGGCCGGTATGACCATCCCGGTCCGGTATGGCCGCGGGGAGCCGCCCGTCCCGCAGGGCGAACAGCTCGGCGAGGGTCATCGACGGCAGGACGCCCGTCGTGCCTCCCAGCCAGGCGACGGCCTCCTCATGCGGGAGCGCACCGACCTCCACCTGCGCCAGGCAGCGCCCCGGGCGGACGATCGCCGGGTGCAGCCGTGCCAGCGGCTCGTTGGTCGTGAGCGCGACCAGTACCTCCCGCCCCTGGCCGACCAGACCGTCGGTGAGGTTCAGCAGCCGGGACAACGCCTGCCCGGAGACGCTTCGGGCGTCACCACGCAGCAGTTCGTCGCAGTCCTCGATCACGAGCAACCGCCAGCGGCGCCGCGGCCGCTCCGCCTCCGCCTCGGCCCCGCCGTCGTCCCCGCCATCGGCCCGGTCGTCCTCGTCGCCCTCGTCGTGCTCCCCGGCGTCGGGATCGGACTTCCCGCCATCGGGATCGGCGGCGTCGGCGAGCTCGGCCCCGGCACTCCCGGTGCCATCCTCGGATTTGCCCGCCGGGGCCTCCAACGCCATGCTCGCCCCGCTGGCGGCCTCGTCGTCGTCGCTGTCATCCGACCCGATCGCGACCTCCATCAGATAGCCGGGGTCGCCGAAGAGGGCCTCCGGGTCGAGGACGCAGTCGACCTGGCACCAGCGCCGCCACTCGTGCGCCAGCGCGCGCAGGATCGTCGTCTTGCCGGTCCCTGCTGGCCCGTGCAGCAGGATCAGACGGCCCACCAGCGATTCGGGGCGCATCGTCATCAGGCGGTCGAGGGCTTCCAGCGAGGAGGCCGGGTAGTTCCGCCGGATCGACGGCCAGTCCGTCGTCGCGGCGCGGCGGATGATCCGGGTCGGGCCGCGCTGGGCGGAGAGATACCAGAACCCCATGGTCACGGTGCCTTCGGTGCCAGGTTCGGCCGCCGCCTGACGGACCACGCCGTCCAGCACCGTCCGGGCCAGTTCCTCGCTGACCGCCGTCACCAGGACCTCGGCGCTGCCGCCGCGCCAGCGCACCGCACGGACCGTCCAGCCGTCACCGGTCGCCAGGCGGGAGTCACGCGAGTCCTCCACCACCGTGCGCACGATCTCGGCGCCGACCGGCAGCAGGCTCGCCCCCGGCCGCAGCCGGTCGATGCGCACGCTGCGGGCCCAGGGCTGGTCCCCGTTGGTGAACGGCGCCAGCGCGAGGGCGTCGACGACGTCGTAGGGCGTGTCCGAGTCGTCGAGGGCGACGACGAAGGGGAGGTCGCCGGCGCCGCCCCCGGAACGCTCACCCCTCACACGATCGCCTTTGGACGTGGACTCCTGCCGTGGAATGGACACGAGACAGATACTCGGTGAGGAGTGCTCCCAACACCACCTGGTTTCCCTTTTCCGTCGCGGAAGCGACTGAAGATCCCCGCCGTACCCGAGTCGTCACGTCGACTATGAACGCGCGCCCGGCCCCTCGAAACCCGACGGCGCGCCACCCGCGCCGTCCGCGCCACCCGCCGACTCGATCACCTGGCGAAGCAGCACGATCAGCCTGTCCCAGCCGACGAGCAGGGCCGCGGAGTCCTCCTGGGCCGCCCGGTCGGACGCGAGCTGGTGCAGCGTCTTGACCACCGCGTAGAGGTAGTGCGGCCGCGGCCGCCAGGCGGTCAGCTGCGGGTAGGTCTCGCCGAGCGCCTGGTGCAGCACTCTGCGCAGGGGCATTTCCGGCCGCCGACGGACCTGATCGGTGTGGTGCAGGATCGTCGCCGCCGCGTCGAGCTCGTCGTCGTCCGGCAGCCACTCGAAGGCGACCAGCGCCAGCTCGGCCTCGGTGAACGCCTCGTCCACGGCGGCCACCGGGTCGCCGTCTCCGTCCGGCACGGGTGGCGGTGCCCAGTCGTCGTCGTCATCGGTCACCCCACTACCGTCTCCCAGCGAAGGCGGAACGAGACCTGGAGTGGCCGGACGCACAGGGATACAGAGGTCCCACCAGGGCAGGATGAAGCACACGGACCTGGCCACGCGCAAGCCGCCCGGCCACCGCCGCTCGGGCAGCCCCGTCCACGTCACCGCAGGCCGGGCGGCCGGCGCCGCCGCCAGGACGTCCGCTCCATCGCCCGGGCTCCCAGCCGGACGACTCGCCCGGTGCCCGGCGTACGCGACCGTTCCAGCCACCTTCGGGCGACGCTCGGACCACACCCGGGCCGGCGCCACCGGCCCCGTCCGGCCTCCACGGACGGGTACCGGAGAGCGAGCACACGTAAGCGAACGCTTGTAGATCGTCAAGCTCACAGATAATCGACCGGACCCGAACGGCTCCGGGAACGACGCCGATTGCGAGGCACAGCACAGGTGCACAGCCCACCGAGGGAGAACCTGAGCCCACTGATCATCCTGCCGCCGGCCCTGCGTCCGTCCAGCCGCGGTGAGGCCCGGCGGCCCACCCGGCCCGGCACGCACCTGCTGGGGGTGGACGGCGGCGGCACCAAGACCACCGCGGCCGTGCTCGACGTCGGGCGCCTGACCCTGAGCACCTTCACCGCCGGGCCGAGCAACCCCGACGTCAACGGGATCGAGGCCGCCGCCGCCTCGATCACGGACGCGATCCTCGGGGCGCTCCTCGCGGCGGGGGCAGGCGTCGGCGACCTCGCCGGCGCGGTGCTCGCGATCGCCAGCGCGGACTCCGAGGAGAACCAGGCCGGCCTCCTGGCGAAGCTGCCCGTTCTCGCGCCGGCCGAGAACACGCTGGTGCTCAACGACACCGTCGCGGCCTGGGCCGCCGGCACGCTCGGCGAACCGGGAGTCGCGGTCATCAGCGGCACCGGCAGCAACACCCTCGGGGTGGCCGCCGACGGCCGGACCTGGCGCTGCGGAGGCTGGGGCCACCTCCTCGGCGACGAGGGCTCGGGCTACTGGATCGGCCTGGAAGGGCTGCGCGCGGCGGTGACGTACCGCGACGGGCGGGCCCCCTGGTCGGCCGTCGTCCCCCGCCTGCTCGCCTTCTACGGCCTCACTCTGATCGAGGACATCGACGATCTGATCTACGGCACCCTCGACAAGTCGGGGATCGCCGCGTTCGCCACCGAGGTCGCCGCGGCGGCCGCCGACGGCGACGACGTCGCCCGCCGGATCCTCGCCGACGCCGGCCGCCTGCTCGCCGAGCAGACCCTGACCGTCATCCGCCGCACCGGCCTGAACGGCGACTTCCCCGTCTCGATGGTCGGTGGTGCCTTCCGCTCCGGCCCCGCCTTCCTCGACTCGTTCACCGGCCATGTGACGGCCGACAGCCCCGGCGCACGCTTCGTCTGGCCGCGGATCTCCCCGGCCACCGGTGCGGTCCTGCTCGCCGCCCGGCTGACCGCGACCGAGCACCTGATCGACTGGACGGCCCCGCCGCTCACCACCGACTAGCGACCCCCGTAACGATCCCCGCCACACCGGCGGCTGCTTCCAGCCGCCGGTCCGCGCGCACGGCCCGGCGCTTGCGCGCATTTTCGCGCGCGCGATCGGCTACCGCTGCTACCGAGCAAGACTTGAGAATATTGGTTGTTGGGACGACCAAAATCCTGAACGCTTCGGGTTGCGGCTTCAGGCAGCCGCTCGGGCTGCCACTGCTGCCGAGCAAGACCTAATGCCACTTAGCCTAAGTTGATCTTCAGGGTTGTGGTGTGTCGGTGCTGGGTGTTCGTCCTGGTTGCCGGCATGATCACGGTCTGTGGCAGATGATCGCCCGGTCGTCGACGGCCGGTTGACGGACTGGATCTCACTCGGTGTGCTGACCGCGTTCGTGTCCCGGGACGAGATCGACGAGGCGATCGAGGCCACCGGGAAGGCCGCGAAACGGGCGGGTGGGAAGATCCCACCCCGGGTCGTCGTGCTGTTCGTGATGGCGCTGGCACTGTTCGGCGACGAGGACTACGAGGAGGTCGCGGCCCGTCTCGCGGGAACACTCGCGGACTGGGGCCGGTTCGAGGAGGGCTGGGAACCGACCTCGGGCGGGCTGACCCAGGCCCGTCAACGGCTCGGCCCCGAACCGCTGGCCCACCTGTTCTCCCAGGTCGCGGCCCCGGTCGCGGACCCGGACACGA
>NZ_ADGX01000212.1 GCF_000177675.1 Parafrankia sp. EUN1f | reverse complement strand
GGGGGCGCGGATCCGGGAGCGTGACGGGTGGGGAGGATCCGGACATCGTGTTCGAGCATCCCGGTCGGGAGACGTTCGGGGCGTCGGTGTTCGTGACGCGTAAGGGCGGGACGATCGTGACGTGCGCGTCGACGAGTGGGTTCATGCACGAGTACGACAACCGGTATCTGTGGATGAGTCTGAAGAGCATCGTGGGGTCGCATTTCGCGAACTATCGGGAGGCGTGGGAGGCGAACCGGTTGGTGGCGCGGGGGTTGATCCATCCGACGTTGTCGAAGGTGTATCCGTTGGAGGAGACGGGGCAGGCGGCGTTCGATGTGCATCGCAACGCGCATCAGGGCAAGGTCGGGGTGTTGTGTCTGGCACCGGAGGAGGGGCTGGGCGTTCGTGACGAGCAGACCCGGGCTCGGCACCTGACGGCAATCAACCGCTTCCGCGGCGTGTAGGACAGCGCCGGCAATTCGCGCCAACAGGTGTAAATGGCGCGACCACGCCTGCGATCCGCAAGAAGTGAGGATTTCGGTTGTCGTCGTAGCCGAAATCCTCACTTCTTGCGCAGAAGCGGCGGCGACTCCGGAAGCCCGAAGCTCGGGATTCCGCCACGGGCTCCGGCCCGACGAAGATCGGCGGTGGCGTTCGGGGTGTCCGTGGGCGGGTGCGGGCTGATAGCCTGCGGGTCGAGGAGGACTGTTCCGGTGTCAGCAGAAACAGCCCCATCTGCGCCGGGCGAGCGTCCACCCATCAGGAGCACGAGGCCCCGGGGCGCCGCGTCACGCGGGGGCACGAGTTCGTCCAGTGGCACTGCCTCTCGTGGCACTGCCTCAGCCAGCGCTGCCGCTTCGGCCGGGAGCGTGTCCTCCGCGGCCCGGCGGCCCGGCGCGCGTTCGGGCCGCCGTGAGGAACTGTTGTCCGCGGCCGCGCACCTGTTCGCCGAGCGCGGCTTCCGCGGTGTCGGGATCGAGCAGATCGGTGCGGCCGTCGGCATCAGCGGTCCGGGCATCTACCGGCACTTCCCCAGCAAGGACGCGATGCTGGTGGAGCTTCTGGTCGGTATCAGCAGGCATCTGCTCGACGGCGCGCACGCCGCCCGGGCGGCCGGCGGCAGCGGGGCCGACACCCTGGACCGTCTCGTCCGCGGGCATGTCGACTTCGCCCTCGACCATCCCGAGCTGATCGTCATCCACGACCGTGATCTGTGGAGCCTGCCGGGCGAGGCCGCCCGCGAGGTGCGCAGACTGCAACGCGCCTACACCGAGCAGTGGGTCGAGGTCCTGCGCGACGCCCGGCCCGAGCTGGACGCGCCGACCGCCCGGGCCCGCGCGCACGCGCTGTTCGGTCTGATCAACTCGACGCCGCACAGCGCGCACGACCTGGACCGGCTCCAGATGGCCGCGATGCTGCACGCGATGGCACTGGGCGCGGCCCGCAGCTGACACCCGCGGGGCGCGGCGACGCCGCGTCCCGGTGACGCCGTGTTCCGGCGACGCGCCAGAGGCGCGGAGATCCCGGTCACGCCGAACCAATGATCTGGGCATTTCGGAATTCCGGCAACGGGAATGGCGTTCTGGTTGCTGGGAGACCCGGGTTCATCGTCGGTGACGCCATTGCCGTATCGAAGTTGTTGCACGGCGAACCCGCCTTCTCTACGTTGCGTGGAGGGTGGCCGGCAGGTGCGGTGACGGAGCTCAGGGTGCGGGCGAGGATGCCCAAGGCCCGACCGCACTCCCAACGCCCCGCGAGGTCGCCGCTGGGAGAACCCCGGGCGGCACCCGATCGCGCGGCGAAACCCCGGCCCCGCCGGCGCGGATGGCGTGCGGCGGGATATCGGTTGAAGGAGTGGACTGCATGACCCAGGGAAACGCGACCGTACCGCTGGCTGTCGCAGTCGTCGGATCCGGTCCGTCCGGGTTCTACGCGGCGGCGTCGTTGCTGGATCAGAACGACGTGCCGGTGCGGGTGGACATGTACGAGCGGCTGGCGACGCCCTGGGGCCTGGTGCGCTCCGGAGTCGCGCCGGACCATCCGAAGATCAAGGCGGTGTCCGGCGTGTACGCGGCGATCGCCGCGCACGAGAACTTCCGCTTCTTCGGCAATGTGGACATCGGCAAGGACGTCACCCGCGAGGAGCTGACCGAGCGCTACGACGCCGTCCTCTACGCGGTGGGCGCGCAGACCGACCGGCGGCTGGGAATTCCCGGTGAGGACCTGCCGGGCAGCGAGTCCGCGGTCGACTTCGTCGGCTGGTACAACGGGCACCCCGACTACGCGCACCTGAACTTCGACCTCAGCGGTGAGCGCGGTGTGGTCATCGGAGCCGGCAACGTCGCACTCGACGTCGCCCGCATCCTGTGCTCGCCGCACGAGCGCCTCGCCCGCACCGACATCGCCGACCACGCGCTCGAGGCGCTGCGCCACTGCGCGCTCAAGGAGGTCATGGTCGTGGGGCGCCGGGGTGCGGCGCAGGCGGCCTTCACCACCGCCGAGCTCAAGGAGCTGCCCGAGTACACCGAGTCCGGCGTCGACATCGACCCGGCCGAGGTCGCCGAGCAGCCCGGCGAGGAGGCGCTGTCCCGGCTGGTCAAGCGCAACCTGACCGTGATGCGCGACTATGCGCACAACCCGCTGCCGGCCGGCGCGCGCCGGGTCGCCCTGCGGTTCCAGCGCACCCCGCTGGAGATCCGCGGCGACGGCCGCGTCGAGGAGATCGTCTTCGGCCTCAACGCGCTGAAGACCGACGAGGACGGCTGGGTCAGCGCCGTCGACACCGGCGAGCGCGAGACCGTCGCGACCAGCCTGGTCCTGCGCGCGGTCGGCTACAAGGGCCGGTCGATCCCGGGCCTGCCCTTCGACGATCGCCGCGGCGTGATCCCGAACGTCAACGGGCGCGTGGACGGCGTGGAGCGCGAGTACGTCGCCGGCTGGATCAAGCGCGGGCCGACGGGGATCATCGGCACGAACAAGAAGTGCGCGTCGGAGACGGTCGGGCGGCTGCTCGCCGACATCGCCGACGGCTCGGTCCGCCGCCACGACCGCACCGCCGCGACCGACCCGATCGCCGAGATCGACACCTGGCTGCGCGGTCGGCAGCCGCACCTGGTCACCGAGGCCGGCTGGCGGCTGATCGACGCCGCCGAGCGCTCCTCCGGTGAGCCGGCGGGCCGGCCGCGGGTCAAGCTCGTCCTCACCGAGGAGCTGCTGGACGTCGCCCTCGAGCGCCGCATCGCCTGATCCGCGCCGCGGTGGGCCGGGCCCCGGTCACGGTGACGACGACGCCGTGCCCGGGGCCAGCGCGGGACCATCGCCGGCGTCGGGCCGCACCGCCGGCGTCGGGGCCGGCGCCCCCGAGCCCGCCCCCGCCCCCGCCGACGCTGTCGACGGCGCCGAGGCGATGCGGCTCAGGAGCCGGCCGGCGACCCCCAGCAGGTCGGCCTCCGCCTCGGTGAGACCGGCCACGGTGGCCGCGAGCCAGGCGTCGCGCTCGGCCATGTCCCGCTCCATCTCCTCCCGCCCGGCGGGAGTGATCTCGAGCACCGACTCCCGCCGGTCCTGCTCGGAGCGGCGTCGGGTCAGCAGCCCGTCCCGCTCGAGGTCGGCGAACACCCTGGTCAGTGACTGCGGCTGCTGACCTTCCGCGGCGGCGACCTCGCCCGGGGTGGACGGGCCCTCCCGGTAGAGATGCCCGAGCACCATGATCTTGTTCACGCTCAGTGCCCCGGCGGCGCGCTCGGCCCGCAGCCGACGGGTCAGCCGGGCGACTCCGCGCCGCACGTCGGCTGCGATCTCGATCTCATGGCTCCCGATTTCGCCTCGCACAGTCGTACGCTATCACTTAGGAATCATGTCGAGTCCGCCTGGTGAGCGTCCGAGGGTGGGCTCATGAAGCTGGGGGCGAATCACGCTTGCGGCAAAGAAGTGCTGCCTGATGTTCTACGTCCTACGTAATATCTGGCGCCGGATCGGGGGATCGGGAGGCCTCGACCCGGGGCTGGTGGAGCTGCGTTCGGCCGTACTGTCCATGGCTGCCGTGCTGGCCGGCCTCGGCTGCGCCACGGCGCTGCGCGGGGCAGCGGGGCTGCACGCGCAGGCCGTGGTCGCCACGGTCGCTCTGACCGTACTGCTCTGGCGCGGGGAGCGGTCAGCCGGACCCCGTCACCGCGCGGTCGGGCTGCTCGTCGTGCCGCTGTTCGCAGTGGGCACGGGTGAGGTCGGCCGGCTGATGAGCACCGCGCCGCCGGTGGGCGACGCGCTGTACGTCCTCATGACCGGTGCGGCGGTGTGGGTTCGCCGCTTCGGCCCGCTGGCCGCTCGCCTCGGTGCCCTCGTCCTGCCGACGTCGCTGCTGGTTCTCATCGTCGCCGTGCCGGCGAGTCCGGGAGGTGACCCGCTCGGCTGGTTCGCGGTGACAGCCTTCATCGCGATCGCCGCGACCCACCTGTGCCTGCTGTTCGGTGAGAGCACCGGGGTGCTGCCCCGCCGCGTTTCCGCCGCGGCCCGGCCGGCGGCGAGCGTGCCGCCGCATCAGCGCGTTCGGGTGCATGGGCGTGGCAGGGTCGGCCGGCTGCGCGGGTGGCGACTGGCGCCGACGACCCGGATGGCCGTCCAGCTCACCCTGGCACTGGCGGCCGCGTTCGTACTCGGCGGACTGGCGTATCCGCAGCACTGGCCGTGGGTGGTGATCAGCACGTACATCGTGTGCAGCGGCACCAGAGCCCGCGGGGATGTCCTGCACAAGGGTGTCGCGCGGGTCGTCGGTGGGGCGGCGGGCACCGTGCTGGTCGCCGCCTGCGCGGGTCTGCTGCCGGCCGGGGGCACCGGGGCGGTGGTGGCGCTGTTCGTCGTGCTGGGCATCGCGACCTGGCTGCGCCCGCTGCACTACGCGCTGTGGGCCGCGGGGGTGACGGCGATGCTGGCGCTGCTGTACGACTACCAGGGCACGGGCGGCCCCGAGGAACTGGTGGAACGGCTCGGCGGCATCCTGCTCGGCGCCGCGCTCGCGGCGGTGGTCTCGTGGTTCGTCCTGCCGCTGCGGACCAGGGACGTCGTGCGGGTTCGCACCACCCGGTCGCTGACCGCACTCGCCGGGGTGGTCGCGGCGGGCCGCTCCGAGCCGGAGCTGGTGCCGGAGCTGCTCACCCGGCGACGGGACTGCTTCGAACGCGCCCTGCGTGACCTGCTGGACGTCGCACCGCCCGTGGAGGCGCACCGTGCCCTCGGCCGGCTCGCCGACCGGATCCCCGCCCAGGCCGTCCGCGACCTGACCACCTGGCCCACCGGCGGCGGCGCCGGCACGGGCGAGCACCAGGCCCACGCCGCGGACACGATCGACGCACTGGTGCGCTGCCAGGCTCCGGTGCGGGCGCTCACGGAGCTGGGGCGCGCCCACCCGCAGGCGCTGGCGGACCCGGCCGTCCGCCGGGGCCTGGAACAACTGGAGCAACACGTCGCAGCTGCCTGCCGCTGACCCGCCGCCGGCCGGGCGCCGCCGCTCGCGCCGGCAGACGCACCCGGCGGACAGGCCGGTGCGAAAGGATCGCCCCATGGGCACCGGGGACACGGCGGGGGCACCGGCGGCGAGGCGGCAGTGGCAGGGGCGGTCACGGCGTGCGGCGGGAGCCGGCGCCGACGCCGTGGTGATCGGAGCGGGTGTGAACGGCCTGGTCGCGGCCAATCTGCTGGTGGACGCCGGCTGGGACGTCGTGGTGTGCGAGGCCCAGGCCGAGCCGGGCGGGGCCTGCCGCTCGGCGCGGCTGACCGTACCCGGCGTCGACGGGCCGTCCAGCACGGACCTGTCGTTCGGCATTGACCTGTTCAGCGCCTTCCACCCGTTCGCCGCCGCCTCGCCGGTGCTGCGCGGCCTCGCGCTGGGTGAGCACGGCCTGCGCTGGCGGCATGCCCCGACGGTGCTGGCCCATCCGCTGCCGGACGGCCGGTGCGCGCAGCTGTCGACCGACCTCGGCGAGACCTGTGCCTCGCTCGCCGACTTCGCCCCCGGCGATGCCGACGCCTGGCAGGAGCAGGTCGCGCTGTGGCGGCGGGTCCGCGCGCCGCTGCTGGACGCCCTGCTCGCCACCCCGTTCCCGCCGGTGCGGGCGGGCGCCCGGCTGCTGCGCGCGCTGGGCGCCGCGGACGCCCTTCGGTTCGCCCGGTTCGGGGTGCTCCCGGTCCGCCGGTTCGCCGCCGAGGAGTTCGCCGGCGACGGAGCGGGCCTGCTGCTGGCAGGCTGCGCCCTGCACACCGACCTCGCCCCGGAGGCCGCCGGCTCGGCGCTGATCGGGTGGCTGCTGGCGATGCTCGGCCAGGACGTCGGTTTCCCGGTACCCGAGGGCGGCGCCGGGAACCTGGCCGCGGCGCTCGTCCGCCGGCTGCGTGCCCGGGGTGGCGAGCTGCGCACGGGGACGGGGGTCGACGCGGTGACGGTCCGGGCCGGCCGGGCCGACGGCGTGCGGCTCGCGGACGGGACGGTGCTGCCGGCCCGGCGCGCGGTGATCGCGGACGTCGACGCGGTCTCCCTCTACCGCCGCCTGGTCGCACCCGAGCACCTGCCGCCCCGACTTTTCGCCGACCTGGACCGCTTCCACTGGGACTCCGCGACGTTCAAGGTCAACTGGGCGTTGGCGGGCCCGATCCCGTGGTCGGATCCGCGGGTGGCGCGCGCGGGCACCGTTCACCTCGGCGGCACGATGGACGATCTGACGGTGCTGGCCGCGGAGCTGGCGCGGGACCTGGTGCCAGCCCAACCCTTCGTCGTCCTGGGCCAGATGACCACCGCCGATCCGAGCCGGTCGCCGGCGGGAACCGAGAGCGCCTGGGCCTACTTCCACCTCCCGCAGCGCCCGCGCGGGCATGCCGGCACCGCGGGCGCGCGTCTGCCAGCCACCGGAGCGGTCACCGGCCGCCCGGACGAGCACGACGTCGCGGTGCTGCTCGAGCGGCTGGAGCGCCGGATCGAGGCGTACGCTCCCGGTTTCACGGCGCTGGTCCTGGGCCGGGACGTGCAGTCCCCGGCGCGGCTGGAGTCGATGGACCGGGTGCTGCACGGCGGCGCGCTGGGCGGGGGCACCGCCGCCCTGCACCAGCAGCTGGTGTTCCGGCCGGTGCCGGGGCTCGGCCGGCCGGAGACCCCGGTGCCCGGGCTCTATCTGGCGTCGATGTCGGCGCATCCGGGGGGCGGGGTGCACGGTGGCCCCGGGGCGATGGCCGCGCGGGTGGCGCTGGGCGCCGCCGGACCGACCGGTGCCGCCCGTCGGCGGGCGCTTGCCGCCACCCACCGGATGCTCTACTCGATGCCGGCCAGGTCGGCAGAACCCGGCTGATCCTCGGCGGCCGGCCGGCCGGGAGTGACCGGCGGGCCGGCGGTGCTCGGATGGTGGTCAGAGAAGGAGTCCTTCAGCGCCTCGGAAACGGTGCGTGCGACCCGCCCGAAGGCGGCGTCATACCGGAGTGTCTCCGTGCGCGGATAGTCGAACGGAATCTCGACCTCGGCGAGCAGGCGTCCAGACCGGGCGGAGAGCACTCCGACGCGCCGGGCCAACGCGACGGCCTCGACGACCGAATGAGTGACGAAAAGCCCCGCGAAACCCTCGCGCAGATGCAGCCGAACCAGCTCGTCGCCGAGACGCTGGCGGGTTATCTCATCCAGCGCGCCGAACGGTTCGTCCAGCAGGAACAGTGCCGGCCGGGCTGTCAGCGCGCGGGCGAGGGAGACTCGCATGCGCATGCCGCCGGAAAGGGCCCGCGGGCGATGGCGTTCATAGCCGCTCAGACCGGTGAGCGCGAGCGCGTCCGCGACCAGGCCGGCCCGCTGCGCGCGCGGAACACCGTCGAGCTCGGCGAACAGGCCGACATTGCCGGCGACGGTCCGCCAGGGCAGCAGCGTCGGATCCTGGAAGATGAGGGCGGGGGAGCCCGGCCCGGCGCAGACCGTGCCGGATGTCGGCGGTGCCAGCCCGGCGGCGATGCGCAGCAGGGTCGACTTGCCCGAGCCGGAGGCGCCGACCAGCGCCACGATGTCGTGGGCGCCGACGGTCAGGGAGATGTCGCGCAGCACCTCGGATCCGTCCGGGAAGGTCATGCCGACGTGCTCGAAGGCCAGCGCGGTGCCGGCGGGGGCGAGGCCCACCGCGGGCCGCCGGGATGCCCGCGGCGGGCCCGGCCGAAATCGCGACCTCATGGGCGCCGCCTCGCGGCTGCCGCGCTCTGGAGAGAAATCATCGGCTCGACCTCACCCGACCAGTGCATTTGACGGAAAGCAGAAGAAGCGGTAAAGCCGCGGCGCGCCAAGTCTAGCGAGCCTTCTGACCCGCCGACCGTCGGGCTGTGCGCCACCTGTGAAAAAATTGCCCAGGGATTGAACGTGGACGGTCCGTCGGGTCCGTAACCGGGCGCCGGGAGCCCGTCGCGCGGGGAGGGTCCACGGCTAGGAGGACAGCGTGCTCGACGGCGAACCCATCGTGAACCGCATCATGTTGGGGGCCCGCCTGCGCCGCCTTCGTGAGGGCACCGGAATCACCCGGGAGAAGGCGGGCTACCAGATCCGTGCCTCCGACTCGAAGATCAGCCGCATGGAGCTGGGGCGGGTCGGTTTCAAGGAACGCGACGTGGCCGACCTGCTCACCCTGTACGGCGTGGTCGCCGAGGCCGACCGTGCCCCGATCCTCGCGCTGGCCAGGGAGTCGAACCGGCCGGGCTGGTGGCGTGGCTTCGCCGACGTCGTGTCCCCGTGGGCGGAGCCCTACCTGGGGCTGGAGGCCGCCGCGGCGCTGATCCGGACCTACCACCTGCACCTGGTTCCGGACCTGCTGCAGACCGCGGACTACGCCCGCGCCGTCGTGCTCCAGACCAGCAGCCGGGGGTCGCTGACCGAGGAGGTCGTCGACCGTGCCGTCGCGATGCGGATGGCCCGGCAGCGCCTGCTGACCCGGCCGGACCCGCCGAAGCTGTGGGCCGTCGTGGACGAGGCCGCGCTGCGCCCGCGGATCGGCTCCACCGCGGTCCTGCGGGCCCAGCTGGCGCACCTGGCGGAGCTGGCGGCGGCGCCGAACATCGTCATCCAGATCCTGCCCGCGGCCTACGGCGGGCACGTCTCGGCGGCCGGTGCCTTCACGATCCTGCGCTTCCTCGAACCCGAGGTGCCCGATGTGGTCCATCTCGAGCACCTGACCGGCGCCACCCACCTCGACCGGCCCGAGGACGTCGACCGCTACGAGGAACTGATGAACCGGATCGGCGTCGACAGCGTCACCCCGGAGCGCACCTCGGACCACCTCGCCCGGCTGAGCGCGCGCCTCGAGCGCTGAGCCCGTCCCGCCGCGGTGTCGGGCTGCGGACAACGGGGCATCACGCAATGGCACCGAACGGGTCCGCTCCGTAGGCTGGGGGCGCCCTCATCCGGACCGACGCCACGTCCGGCCTGCGCAGCGCAGCGGTACATCGCGGTGCTGGCCGGCGCGGCGGCGTCTGGCCGGACCACATGTGCTGCCTGGAGGCCGCCTTGCGACGTCTACCGACCCGTACCGCCCTCGCCGCCGCCCTCGCGGCCGCCGGGCTGACGCTGGTGATGAGCGGCTGCGGCGCCGACGACGATCAGGCCTCCGCGGCGACACCCACCACCTCCGTGACACCCACGACGGGGGTCACCGGCTCGGCGCAGCCCACCAGCGGTGGGGCCGCCGCCGGATCCGTCGACGTCGTGCTGCGCGACGTCGGCGGGGCGGTGGTCGGCGTGGTGAGGCTGACCCCCGCCGCCGGCGCGGTGCGGGTCGAGGGGCGGTTCCACGGCCTCACCCCGGGCGGCTACCACGGGTTCCACATCCACCAGAAGCCGATCTGTGACCCGAAGGCCCCCGGCGGGGCGTTCAGCACCGCGGGCGCCCACTACAACCCGGGCGGGACGCATCACGGCGAGCACGCCGGCGATCTGCCGCCGTTGCTCGTGGACAAGGACGGCACCGCCGAGATCATCACACAGAGCGACCGGTTCACCCTCGATGACCTGCGTAAGGGCGGGGTCGCGCTGATCGTGCACGCCGAGCCGGACAACCTGGCCCACATTCCGGACCGGTACCAGGCCAGCGGCGCGCCGTCCCCCGGCCCGGACGAGAAGACCAACGCGACCGGTGACGCCGGTGACCGCATCGCCTGCGGCGTGCTCGCGAAGTCCTGACGCCGTCGCTGTGGCGATCCTGCGGTGGTCCTTGGTCTCCCCGCCGGCCGGACCAAGGCAGGGTGATCTCCGCCCGCCCTCGGTGACACCGTGAGGTACGACACCGAGGGTGGGGAGGATCTCAATGTGGAGCCGTCCGATCGTGTCCAACGTCGTGACGTTGGACGTCAACGCCACCTACCTGACCGACGCCGGGAAGCGGGTTCCCGCGCTGGTCTCACTGGGCTTCGATCCGCTGGACCCGGTCGCGATCACCGTGCGGGCCCAGGTCGACGAGCCGCGCCTGGCCATGGCGACCTTCGCCCGGGCGCTGTTCGTCGTCGACGACGACCGGCGGGCCGGCCCGGCTGGACCGGCCGGCCTGGCCGGCCGCGACGAACCCGACGAACTGGCCGGCCTGGCTGGGCCCGATGGGCCGTCCGTCGCGGACGGGGCCCGTGTCGAGCCGGTCGTGCGCGGTGGGCGACGTCTGTTGTCGGTGTCGGTGCCCTGCCCCGGCGGGAGGGCCGCGCTCGAGGTGTCGGCGACCCGGGTGAGCGCCTTCATCCAACGGACCTACACCCTGGTCCCCGTGGCGGCGGAGGCCGCCATGATCGATCTTGATCTCGATCTGGGGCTGGCCGCTCTCGGCTGCGGCTGACCCGACCCGACTGGGCCGCCGGGCGGTCGGGCGGTCGGGCGGTCGGCGGCGGTCCGGCGGCGCGATCAGTCGATGACGAGGATCTCGCCGAGTGGGCGCCGTGGGGTCAGCGTGGAGGCGGCGGCATCGCGGCGGGGATAGCCCACCCGCAGGATCATCTGGATGTGCCCGGTGATGCTCAGCATCCGTTCGATGACCGAGCGGTAGCCGTCGCTGTCCACCGGCTGCCCCAGCGGCGAGGCCGCGGCACCGGCGGCGGTGACGGTGAGCAGGACCCGGGCCAGTGCCTGGCCGGCGCGCAGCCGGTCCTCGGTCTGGTCCGCGTCCGTGCCGAGCACGATGACCGTCGGGTTCTCGGTGGGCGGCGGCCCGCCCGCCGTCCCCGCCGCGCCCGGTGTACCCGTTGTGTCGAAGTCGCGCAGGGGGAAGTCACTGGCACGGAAGGGATGGTGGGTGGCGGCGACGTCCGTGGGCACGCCGTCGCGCGCTGGGCCGTCGGCGCGTCGCCACGCGGCCAGCTCGGCGCGGTAGGCGGGGTCGGTCTGCTCGGCCCAGTCCGCCCGCGCGGCCACCACCGCGGCGCCGAGCCGCTGGTCGGAGTGGGCCAGTGGCATGAGCCACGCGCCCTCCGCCTCGGCGGCGCGGCGCAGCTGTTCCAGCAGGGCCGGCTCGAGGGGCTGGTCGGAGAACGGCCGGCGGTCGGTGTGGCGCGCGCCGGCGGCGGAGAACAGCAGCCGGTCGGTGTCCGTCGGCGCATGCCGCCCGCGGACGACCAGCGTGGCGAGCACCAGGTCGTCGCGCAGCGCGGGCTCCGGGCCGGGGCTGCCGGCGGAACCGGGCAACAGCTCCACCACCGGTTCCAACCCGAGCACCCGACAGGCCAGGCGCGCGTGCAGCAGGGCCGCACCGCAGCTCACCACCAGTTGGCGCCCGTCGGGGTCCAGGACCGGCAGGCGCCGTCCGACGTCGGGCGCCAGGGTGAGCCGGCCTGCGGCCAGGCGCCAGCGCCACGGCTGGGTGTTGTGGATGGACGGAGCGAGCGAGGCCGTTGTCACGACCTCCACGGCCACCTCGCGGCCGATTCCCGCGGTCCCCGACTCCATGATCGCCCGCCTCCCCTCGCCGCCCGGTGGCACGAACCGAGCGCGCCGTCCGCGGCGCGGACAACATCCACCGTATTCGGCACCAGGCCGGGTGAAGGGGTACAGGCAGGACAATCGTGCCTGTGTGGATGGGCCGAGCGTCGACGTTTCCGTCACGTCCGACCGGGCCGCGGCGCCCGGCCCGGTCGCCGCGCGAAGCGGCCGTGGCCGCCCGCCGGCGCGGAACACCAGTTCGGCCGGCACGGCCGCACGTCGCGCCGGGAACCGGGACGGCCCGCCCCCACCGCGGGCCACAGGTCCCGCCCGCCGCGGTCGAGGTGACATGGGCGAAGGGCCCGCGGCGCCCGTATGGTCGCGGTCATGGAGAAGATCCGGGTGTTCGTTCTCGATGACCACGAGATCGTGCGGAATGGTCTGCGTCAGACGCTCGCCCGGCATGACGATATCGAGGTCGTCGGTGAGGCCGGGCTGGCGGCGGAGGCGCTGCGGCGTATTCCGGCGTTGCATCCGCATGTGGCGGTGCTGGACGGGCGGTTGCCTGACGGCAGTGGCATCGACGTGTGCCGGGAGATCCGGTCGGCGTTGCCGGGGGTGGCGTGTCTGATTCTGACGTCGTATGACGATGACGAGGCGCTGTTCTCCGCGATCATGGCTGGTGCGGCGGGGTATGTGCTGAAGGAGATCCGGGGCAACGACCTGGTGGGTGCGATCCGGACGGTGGCGTCGGGTCAGTCGTTGCTGGCTCCGTCGGTGACGCGTCGGGTGTTGGAGCGGCTGCGGGACGGGCCGCACGAGGATCCGGCGATGGCGACGCTGAACCAGC
>NZ_ADGX01000213.1 GCF_000177675.1 Parafrankia sp. EUN1f | reverse complement strand
GACCAGATGCACCTGGTATCGGGGACCATTCGATCTTCGCTTCAAGATCGAATGGTGATGGTTTTCGGGGCCAGGTCGCCGAGCGGATCGCAGCTGGGCCGAGGGTCGGCGCGCCGCGTCGGCGACCAAAGTGCCTGCGCGGCAGGCAAAAGCAGCAAGGAGGGGATCGCGGGGCTCCGGCCTGCAGGGCCGGTGCAGGTGGCTCCCATTCTCATCGACACGACATCGCGGTCGGGCCGAGGTGGTCCCCACTCCCAGCAGCGAACGGTCCCCACTGCCACCTTCATAGCCACCCCCCACCAAACCGTGAGCGACCCGGACCGCTCGCCCCGCCCGTTGCCGATCCGGCCCCGGCCGATCGCCGGGGAGAGTCCCACCGCCTACGTCCGCCGCCTCGCCGAGGCCAACCACGTCCGCCCAGGCCATCTGAGACGGCTCGTCGACAGCAGGCCCAGTGACAAAACGACCATCCGGATGGACTGGCTCGCAGCCCTCGCCGGCAGGACATTGCCCGACCTGCAACGAGCGCTCACGTCGCCAGCCAGGCGCCAGGCCCACAAGCCCGAACTGTTCGCCGCCATCCGCCACGACGCCCAGGACTCCCGGCTCTCGCTGCGTTTCCTCGCCAGACGCCACGGCGTCACCCGCCGCACCGTCAGTCAGGCCCTCAACTCCCCGACACCGACGCCGCGTAAGAAACTCCCGCCCCGCGGTTCACGCCTGGACCCTTTCAAACCGGAGATCGACGCAATGCTGCGCGCGGACAACCCCGATCCACCGCGCACGATCAGACAGATCACCGACCAGCTCCGCGAGCAGCACCCCGACGCCGGCCTCACCTACTCCATGATCCGGCCTACATCCGCCGGGACGAGCACGCCGAACCGGAGCACCTTCGCTGACACAAACCGCCACAGCGCGCCGAATCAAGATCAGAATTGCCGGCGATCCGTGACACTGAATCTGATCCGACCTGGCCAGCAGACCCGCATCGGATCACCTTGCTGTCAACGGTCAAAAGCCAACCGTGGTGCACCTATCCGCCCACCACCCCTGGGCAGCGCTCGCCGTCCAGACCCTGACCGTCCTGCGTGAGTTGCCCGACCCCGGATAGCCACCCGGACCTGCCCTGCCCCGACGACCCGCACCACCCCCCGGCCGTGGACCGGCGCCCCGACCCGCGCGACAGCGGGCCACCCCGTCACACCCCAACCACACAACTCAACATCAAAACAGGGCGGGACGACCGACAAACCGGCCCAGCCATCCGGCGAAAGATCGAGGCTAGTCACCTTATTTTTCGGGTTAGACCCGATATTAGCGGTCGCTGACCATCAGGCCCGGTAGGCGGGCGGTGATTACATGTTCGGCCTCGGCAACAGTGCGTTCGATCAGATCGGCGACAGTCGGGACGTCGTGGACAAGTCCCTGAGATGTTCCTACGGTCCACACGCCGGCTTCGAGATCGCCGGTCTCGAACACGGTGCGCCCCCGCGCGCCGGCGACGAGGTCTCGGACGTCGTCGAAGGTGCCGCCGGCGGCGAGCCGTGCGACGACATCTCGGCTGATCGAGTTGCTGGAGACTCGGGAGGTGTTGCGCAGTGGGCGGAAGATCAGCTCGGTGTCGAGTTCGCTGGCCTCGACGATCGCAGCCTTCACATCGATGTGCACAGGGGCTTCGACGGTGCTGAGGAAGCGCGTTCCCATGCTGATGCCGTCTGCGCCGAGCGCGAGTGCCGCCGCCAGGCCACGACCGTCGGCGAAGCCCCCGGAGGCCACCACCGGGATGGTGAGCCGGCTGGTGACCGCCGGTATCAGGACGAGTCCAGTGATGTCGTCCTCGCCGGGATGCCCGGCGCACTCGAACCCGTCGATGCTGATCCCGTCGACCCCCAGCTGCTCGGCCTTGACCGCGTGCCTCACACTCGTGCATTTGTGCAGCACCTTGATGCCGGCGGCGTGAAACGCTGGTAGATGCGGCGCCGGGTTGGAGCCAGCGGTTTCGACGGTCCTCACCCCGGAATCGATTATGGCTGCTCGATACTCATCATACGGCGGGGGATTGATGCTCGGCAGGATAGTCAGGTTGACGCCGAAGGGGGCGTCGGTGAGGTCACGGGTTCGCGCGATCTCCTTGCTGAGATCCTCCGGTGTCGGCTGGGTCAGCGCCGTGAGGAGCCCGAGGCCGCCGGCTTCGGCGACCGCGGCCACCAGCTCGGCCCGGCTAACCCACTGCATGCCGCCTTGAACGATCGGGTGACGAACACCGAACGTCCGGGTGAACGGGGTGGAGAGCATGTGTCCTACCTGACTGGTCGGGGTTCGGGCCGTCGTGGATCTTGCGATCAGTGTTCGGGCCGCGGGTGATGCTGTGACGTCAGAGAGTAATGTTGATGTTCCTGGTGCGCGTATACTCTTCGAATCCCTCACGACCGCCCTCGACGCCGAGACCGCTGGCTTTCCACCCGTTGAACACGGTTTCGGGTGGCAGGGAGGCCATACCGTTGACAGAGACGTTTCCGGCCTCGAGTGCGGACGCGACGCGGTGAGCGCGGCTGAGGTCCCTCGTCCAGACGTAGCCGGCAAGGCCGAACGCCGTGGAGTTCGCAACGGCGACGGCCTCCTCGGTATCGTCGAATGGCGCCACCGAGAGCACAGGGCCGAAGATCTCGTCTTGCGCCAAGGGCGAGGACATGTCGACGTCCGCGAAGACAGTGGGTTCGAGGAAACTGCCGAGCTGGTGGTTCTGTGGAATGCCTCCCCCGGTCAGCAGGCGTCCGGACCCAGCGTCGAGGGCCGTGGCTACGACGCCTCGGATCCGCTCGCGAGCGGCCTCGCTCACGACCGGTCCCATGGCGGTGCGCCTGTCAAATGGGTCACCGATGCGCACGGCGGCGGCGGCGGCGGCCATGGCGTCGAGGAAGGGGCTGTAGATCGAACGGTGCACCAGGACGCGTGTGGGTAGGAAGCAACCCTGGCCGCTGTTCTGCACCGCGCCGAGGAGCAGGCTGATCTTCGCTGTACGCGCGACGTCCACATCGCCGAAGACCAAGGAGGCCGACTTGCCTCCCAGCTCCAGCACGGCACGGGCGTGACGAGCCGCAGCGGCCTGGGCGACGGCGGCGCCGGCTGTGTTGCCGCCGGTGAAACTGATCAGTCCAACCGACGGGTGCTGAGATAGCCGGGCTCCGCCGTCGGCGGCTGCGCCTACGACGTTGAGGACGCCGGGGGGCAATCCCGCACGGGCGGACAGCTCTGCAATGGCCAGGCTTGAGAAGGGAGCCAGCTCACTGGGTTTGAGCACGACTGTATTGCCGGCGGCCAGCGCCGGCGCCACCTTCAGGGCCAGCGCGACGATTGGGCCGTTCCAGGGTGTGATGGCGGCGATCACGCCATGCGGCACCCGCTGGGTGTAGTTGACTGTGCTCCCGGGCGCACCGATCTGAGGCGCCCTTCCACCGATCTTGTCTGCGTATCCGGCGTAGTGGGTGAACCATTCGGCGGCGTGATGCACTCCCATGACGGATGTTCGCAAGGGCATACCCATCTCCGCGGAGACGATTGCTCCGAGCTGCTGGCACTCTGCACGCATGAGCGCGGCGATCGACAGCAGGAGGTCGCGGCGTTGAGGAGGTGGCAGTGCCCACCAGGCTGGGGAGGAGTCGGCGGCCGACTGCACGGCCGTGTCGACCTGATCGACCGACGCAAGGCGTCGCTCACCGAGGCTTTCGCCGTTGCCCGGGTGGATGTGTTCGACAGATTCGCCGTCACCGGGAACGGTGCGGCCGTCGATGTGCACCAGCTCGTCAGGGAGGCTGTCGAATGCTTGGGTGCGGACGTCGTGTTGAGATCTTATTGTGGGCGTCATATTCGTACAGGCCATCCTGAATCGCTTATCAACTGGATATGTTTGATCGAGTTGTCCGTCCTCGGCGAGCCGGACTCGATCATGCTGCCGATCGCCAAGCCCTACGGCCGTCGAACGAGCCGATCCGGCTTGGGCAAGCTAACCCACGTTCTGCGATGAACGTTCCCCCGCGTGACCGCCTCGGTCGACGGCAGCGCGTAGCCATCGGCCAGCCCGAGGCAGGTTTCCCGGTCGTTTCCGTCGCGGCCCGGCACGTGGAGTGCGCCGGCCGATGGACGAGTGCGGTGTCATCTCGTGGGGCGCGCGCCCGACGTCAGCGCTTTTTGGCGCGGGCGACGAGTTGTGCGGCGATGACGTTACGCTGTATCTCATTGGTTCCCTCGCCGACGATCATGAGGGGAGCATCGCGGAAGTAGCGCTCGACGTCGTACTCGGTGGAGTAGCCGTAGCCGCCGTGAATGCGCACGGCGTTGAGGGCGATCTCCATGGCGACCTCAGATGCGAAAAGCTTGGCCATGCCTGCTTCCATGTCAACGCGCCGGCCGGCGTCGTAGAGCTCGGCGGCGTGCAGGGTGAGCTGGCGGGCGGCGCTGAGCTTGGTGGCCATGTCGGCCAGGTAGTTGCCGATCGACTGGTGCTTCCAAATCGGCCTGCCAAATGACTCGCGTTCCTGTGCGTAGGCCAGTGCGTCGTCGAGGGCGGCCTGGGCGACGCCGAGTGCGCGTGAGGCCACCTGGATCCGGCCGGTCTCCAGGCCCTTCATCATCTGGGCGAAGCCTCTGCCTGGAGTGCCGCCGAGCACGGCGGACGTGGGGGTGCGGTAACCGTCGAAGGAGATTTCGCACGACTCGACGCCCTTGTAGCCGAGCTTGGGCAGGTCGCGTGAGACCGTCAGGCCGGGTCCGTGCTCGACCAGCAGGACGCTGATGCCAGTATGGGCGGGCTCGACCCGGGGATCGGTCTTGCACAGCAACGCGATGAGCTGGGAGCGGCGGGCGTTGGAGATCCACGTCTTGGACCCCGAGACGACGTACTCGTCGCCGTCCTGGCGTGCCGTGGTCGTCATCGCCTGCAGATCGGAGCCACCACCCGGTTCGGTCAGCGCCATCGTGGCACGGATTTCACCGGTGGCCATCCGGGGCAGGTAGTGCTGCATCTGCTCCTCGGTGCCGAACTGCAGCAGCAGCTTGGCCACGACGGTGTGGCCGCCCATGGCGCCGGCCAGGCTCATCCAGCCGCGGGCGAGCTCCTCGGTGACCGCGACATACGCCGGCATCGAGACCGGGGCGTCGCCGTAAGGCTCGGGGATCGCCAGCCCGTAGATGCCGAGTTGCTTCATCTGCTCGATGAGCTTCTCCGGGTACGTGTTGGAGTGCTCGAGCTCCTGCACGACGGGCTTGACCGCATGGTCGACCCACTCCCGCACGGTCGCAACGATGGCCTGTTCTTCGGTGCTCAGCTGCGGCATTGCGATGCCTTCGTGTAGTAGGAGATCGACCGACGGTCGGGATCTGACCTGTCGGCGCGGGCTGACTGGCACATGACCTGGGGTCGGCCTAATATAAGCCTGCACGTCTCAAAATTACCAGGTAGCCGAGATCTGGCCGTGCATCCGGCCGCACCTCCCACTCACCAGTACGAGCCGTCTGGAGGATCATGTCGACGTCAGTAGCGCCCCGACACGCCCGCGCCGTGCGGGGGCGGTCCTTCGACGAACTCGACGTCCGGAAGGTGTTCGACAAGTCACTTACCGTCACGTTGATCGGCGGAAGGTGACTATGGCGCATCGCTCCATAGTCGGCAACCGCTTGCGGCTCTCACTCGACGAGACGCTCGCGGCGGAGGCGACGTGGGAGATCCGCCGGGCGAGCCCGGCCCTCATGTGGGACGTGTCGATCGGTCGGTCGACGAGCCTCACGCAGCACCTCAAGGCCGACCTCTTCTACCGCCGCCTGCCGCTCCGGCGATACCAGTTGGTCGGTGGCATGTTGACGACCGTTGATGGTCTGAAGGAGAGAACCCGACGGCAGAACCAGCTCGTCACGGGACTGGCCGCGATGCATACCGCGACGACCGATCAGCGCGATCGCCCGGTCCTTGACCTCCACGGCGCGGGTCCCTCCGCAGCTCGGCCCGGCTGGTGGGGCTGTGACCACGTGGATCCGGTGTACGAGGAGGACATGGTGCTGTCGACTATTGAGATGGAGGGCCGCGACCTGCTCTTCGGCGGCGGGGGCCTCGTGCACCTGCGGGCCGCGGTCGAGACGGCTTCGGTCGCCGGCCCATGTCGGCCGGTTCTCGGCGCGATGTTCGCGTGATGGCGTACGGGGAGCGGGCGCGGAGTCTGCTGTTTGTGCCGGGAGACCGACCTGAGCGGTTCGCCAAGGCGGTGGCCACCGGCGCCGATGCCGTCATCATCGATCTCGAGGACGCGGTGGCCCCGGACGCGAAGCCTGCAGCACTCGAGCACACGCTGCGCTGGATCGGGCAGGGGCGCGATGCGGTGGTGCGCGTCAATGCCGCCGGCACGCCTTGGCACGCCGATGAGATCGCGGCCCTGGCCGGTACCGGTTCGCTCATCATGGTGCCAAAGGCCCATGCGGTCGACGACCTCGTCGCCATCCGAGGCGTCGTTGGTGATCGACTCATTGCGTTGATCGAGACTGCCGGGGGGGTTCGCGACGCCGACGAGGTATGTGCCGCTCTCGGCGTTGTCCGAGTCGCACTAGGCAATGTCGACCTAGCGCGGGAGCTGGGGGTCGACCCGGGTTCCCACGCGGCGTTGGCCTACGCGCGCGGACGGATCATTGTGGCCTCCGCAGCGGCCGGAATCGCGCCGCCGGTAGACGGAGTCACGACGGCACTGGACTCTCCTGAGATGTTGGTCGATGACCTGGCCGTCACACGAGCGCTCGAATTCGGGGGCAAGCTGTGCATCCATCCGCGCCAGGTGGCCGCGGTCAACGACGCCCTGCGTCCCAGCGCCGCCGAGCTGGCCTGGGCTAAGCGCATACTGCGGCACTCCGACACCGACGGGGTGAGCGTCGTGGACGGCGTGATGGTCGATGCGCCCGTCCTCGCGAGGGCCGCAGCTCTGCTGCGGCGCGATCTGCGGTCCGGCGATCCGCCGACAGGCGTGCCGTGAACGGCCTGGGGTGTGATGCCGGCACCGGCTGGCCGTCTCATAACGACGGCGACTACACATGGCCCTAACAGCAGGCCATTTAGATGGATCATCTAACTGATTTTTCGGCGCGGAAGGATGTTCGATGAGCGACGTGAGAGCGGACGATACCGCCAGCGACCTTGAGGTCGAGGCGCTGCGTGGCCGCGCCGGAAGCGGCTCCTTAGCGATCTTGCTTGCGTGGCGGGCGCGCGAGAGACCCCACCACTGGTTCCTCTCCGTCGAGGAGGATCTCGGTTTCTCCTTCGCCGAACTGGCCGCCTCAGCGCAATCCATGGCGCAAGCCCTGCGGGCCGCCGGCGTGGGACGAGGCCGTCGTGTGTTGGTGCGCGTCGGCAACGACGAGCGATTTCTGCCCGCCATCACGGCCGTCTGGCTCGTCCGTGGAGCGGCGGTGCCTATGCACCCCGCCGCCTCGATGAACGACGTGACCCGCGTGGTGGCCTCGATGGACGTCGCGGCCGTGATAGCCGATCCCGACGACGAACCTGCTCACCGGGTCGATGTCCCCGTCATCGACGTGCCTCGGCTCGCTCATGGTCCTGTGACGGACGGTTCCGACCAGTTGGACGTTCCTAGCGACGTGCAGGGCGACGCGCCAGCGCTGATCCTCCTGACCTCGGGCTCGACCGGTCTGCCGAAGGGGGTCGTGCTGACGCACGACAACGCGTGGTCGAATCTTCGGGCCACCGTCTCGGCCTTCCGGAGCGACACGGAGCCCGCTCGACTCCCATCTGATGAGAAGCCGCCCAACCTCCTGGCCAACCCGCTCTCGCACACAGCGGGAATCGTCCGGCTGCTGTTCGCTCTCTACGTCGGCCGCAGCCTCGTGCTGATGCGCAAGTTCGACCCGGTCGTGGCTCAGCGCATTATCGAGACGCGAGGGATTGACAACCTGACGATCAACCCATCGATGCTGCGCATGCTGCTCGACGGACTGCCGCGGGGGGTCACGCTGGGCAAGGTGCGGTACGTGTCATCGGGCACCGCTCCGTTGACGCCCGCGCTGCGCGAGGAGTTCGAGGACCGCTTCAACGTGCCCGTGCTGCAGGCCTATGGGCAGACCGAGGCATTCGGTGGCATCGCGATCGAGAGCGTCCGCGATGTCCTCGAGGGGCGTCGCCGACCGGGCTCAGTCGGCAAGCCGCTGCCAGGTGTCGAGCTGCGCCTGCTGGATTCCGCGGGCCGACAGGTCGAGCCCGGCATGTCCGGCGAGATCGCCGTCCGCTCGGCCTCAGCCACCTCCGGCTACGTCGCCGACGACTCGCCGCAGGTCGTGGAGGACGGATGGCTGCGCACCGGTGACCTTGGACGTCTGGACGAGGAGGGCTACCTGTACATCACCGGGCGTCTGAAGAACGTCATCATCTGCGGCGGCTTCAACGTCAGCCCTGACGAGGTCGAGGCTGCGCTCGAGGAAGATCCCAACGTGGTGGAGGCCGTCGTCATCTCGGTGCCCGACGAGCGGCTCGGCGAGCTCCCCGTCGCAGTGATCATGGGTTCGGGAGATCCGGAATCCGTCCGTGAGTCCGCGGCCACCCGCCTCGCCCCGTACAAGCGTCCGCGGTCGGTCATCGTTGTTGACGATTTCCCCCGGGTGCCGAACGGCAAGATCGACCGCGCGGCTGTGCGTCGCGACGCGCTTGCTCGGCTGGGACTGGCAGAGGCGGTGCAGTGATGTTCGAACTCAGCCGGGAACACGACGAACTGCGGGCCACGGTGCGAAAATTTCTCGCCAGGCGGTCCGAGGAGGGCACCGTCCGACGCCTGATGGAGACGTCGCAGGGTTACGACGAGCAGACCTGGCAGGTCATGGCCGCGCAGCTCGGCCTGCAGGGCCTGGCGATCCCCGAGGAGCACGGCGGATCCGGGTTCGGAGTAGTCGAACTCCAGATCGTCATGGAGGAGATGGGCCGGGCGCTGATGTGCTCACCCTTCCTCGCCACCGTCTGCTGGGCGGTGCCGCTGCTACTGGAATCCGGCGATGCCGCGTTAGCGGCCGAGCTGCTGCCGGCCGTAGCCGAGGGCTCCGTCACGGTGGCCGTCGCGGTGCAGGACGGCGAGCGCGCCACGGTCGCCCAGCGTGACGATGACGGATGGACCCTCGACGGGAGCAAGAGGTTCGTCGTCGACGGGGCATCCGCCGACCGGGTGGTGGTCCTGGCCCGGACGCCCGAGGGGCCGGGTCTCTTCTTGGTCGACGACGCGGCGAGCCTCGTCCGCACTGCCATGACGACGCTCGACCAGACCCGCAAGCAGGCTGCCCTGAGCTTCGAACAGACCCGGGCGAGACCCGTCGGCGACGTCGGCGCGGGCCAGACCGTGCTCGACGCCGCGATGGTAACGGCGCGCAC
This sequence comes from Parafrankia sp. EUN1f, assembly GCF_000177675.1. Lineage (GTDB taxonomy): Bacteria > Actinomycetota > Actinomycetes > Frankiales > Frankiaceae > Parafrankia. The sequence goes on along the minus strand of NZ_ADGX01000213.1, from coordinate 2,732 downwards.
GTTGCTGGCCGCCGAGAGTGTCGGCACATGCGCCCGCATGCTCGAGATGACCGTCAACTACGCCAAGATCCGGCACCAGTTCGACCGGCCGATCGGCTCGTTCCAGGCAGTCAAACACTTGTGTACCCGTATGCTGATCGACACCGAGCTGGCCACCTCCGCCGCCGGTGCGGCCGGTGCGGCTGTCGACGCGGGCGATGACGCTGCGCCTCTGCTCTCACGGGTCGCGGCCGCGGCGACGTCCGACGCGCTCGAGAGCGTCGCGGCCGAGATGATCGAGATCCACGGCGGGATCGGCTTCACGTGGGAGCACCCCGCACACCTCTACTACAAGAGGGCGGCGTCATCGGCCCGGCTGTGGGGTTCGTCGTCCGAGCACAGGTCCGCCATCTTCGACCTGGCAGGAGCGACGAAGTGAACGAGGACTTGCTGGTGCTGGCGACGACGACCGCCGAGCGCGAGTTCGCCACGCAGGCTGTCGCCTTCCTCTCCGCGCGCTATGACCGACGCAGGTCCCTGACCGCGAACTGGGGGGAGGGGGACGAGGCGCTCTCGCTCTTCCACGAGTCAACCGACGCGCAGGAGCGTGCAGAGGCCAACGCGGCCCGCGCGTGGCAACGGGCTCGCTGGGATGCCGGCTTCGGCTGGATTGCCGGACCTGTCGAGTACGGCGGTCGTGGGCTGCCCGCGTCACATGACCGGCTGTACCGCATGATCGAGGGAGCGTTCGATGTCCCCGACATGAGCCCCCTGCGCATCGGTCTCGGCACGATCAGTCCGGTGCTCGTGGCCTTCGGCACCCCCGAGCTGATCGAGACCTACGCGGTCCCCATGCAACGTGGCGATCTGATCGGATGCCAGCTCTTCTCCGAGCCCGGGGCGGGATCCGACCTGGCCGGGGTGCGCACGCGTGCCATTCGTCGCGGCGACGACTGGGTCATCGACGGCCAGAAGGTGTGGACGTCGAACGGGTCGTTCGCCGACATCGGGCTGGCGATCGTCCGCACCGACGCGGATGCCCCGAAGCATCGTGGCCTGACGCTTTTCGTCGTGCCCATGGACACCCCGGGCGTCGAGGTTCGACGCATCCGCCAGCTGACGGGCGGACACAGTTTCGCTGAGACCTTCCTCAGCGATGTCGCGGTCCCCGACAGCCACCGCCTAGGCGAGGAGGGCGAGGGCTGGAAGATAACGAATCGTGCGCTCGCCGGCGAGCGACGATCGGTGGGGGACCGGTCGCACGAGATGAACGCCCGCGCACTCGAGCTGCTGCGAACGCTGGCCGAGCGGGTCGGCAGAAGCGATGACCCCTTGGTGCGAGATCGATGGGCCGCGTTGTACGTCTCGCTTCAGTCGGCGCGGTTTCAGCAGCAACGCATGCAGGCCGTGCCGGAGGACCGGCTCACGGGCGCCGAACGCGCGATCGACAAGGTCGTCGTCGCTTGGGCATTTCGTGACCTCGGGCGTCTCGCTGCGGAGCTCCTCGGCCCCTCCTTCGCCGCGGATACCGGCGAGTGGGGGACGTTCGCGTGGACCCGCTGGTCGCTCGGAGCGCTGGGATACCGGATCGCCGGCGGCACGGAAGAGATTATAAAAACCGTGATCGCTGAACGGGTGCTCGGCCTACCTAGGGAGCCACGCGTATGACGACTCCGAGTTCCGTGCTGTTCGACGTCAAGGATCACGTCGCGACGATTACCCTCAACCGGCCCGAGGTGCTCAACAGCTTCAACCAGCCGATGCTCGACGATTTTGCGACCATCTGGCGCAGGTGTAGGGTTGACGAGGATATCCGGGCCGTGGTGCTGCGGGCCGCGGGAGAACGCGCCTTCTCGACCGGGGTCGACCGCAAGGCGGGGCGATACCGCCACCCCAATCCGTTCTCCGAGGATGATCCCGGCTTCTTCCTCGGCGCAAAGCAGAACCGCGTCTGGAAGCCGCTCATTTGTGCCGTGCACGGCATGTGCGCGGGCGGCGCCTTCTACTGGCTCAATGAGGCCGACGTCATCATCTGCTCGGACGAGGCGACCTTCTTTGATCCGCACACGACCTACGGGATGGTCTCGGCTCTCGAGCCGGTGGCGCTCGCGCGACGTATCCCCTTCGGAGAGGCCATGCGCATCGCACTGTTTGGGCTCGACGAGAGAGTCGGCGCCGAGCGGGCACTCGCGATCGGGCTCGTCAGCGAGGTAACCGCCCGCGATGCTCTCTGGGCTCGTGCCGACGAGCTAGCCCAGAGGCTCGCGGCCAAGCCCCCCATCGCCGTCCAGGGCACTGTCAAGGCCATGTGGGAAGCGCTCGGCATGTCAGTCGCCGCGAGCCGGGAGGTGCCTTTGCACTACCCCCAGATTGGCAACCCCCTGAGCAAGACGGAGATGGGCCAGACAGCCAAACCGTCCTTCGAGACGCGTTAGTCCAGGTAGCCGCCCGTCCGCCGGGTCGAGAAAGGTACTCATATGTCGCTGCTCGCAGGTCGTACGGCCGGGCAGGACGAGGTCATGGAAGCGGTAGGTAGCAGCCTGCCGGGCGTGAGGCTCGGCGATACCCGCGGAGAGTTTCGAGGTGACGACCTGGTCGTCGCGTACAGCCACCACGCCGGCGCAGGCTGGCTCGAGGAGAGCACGCCGACGTGCCGGGGGTCGACGCTGATGTCAGGCGAACAGGATGTGCGCTTCGTCGCCCTCCCCGCGCCGGACCCGCGCCATCAGGTCGGCCTCGCCCGGCAGGGACGC
>NZ_ADGX01000214.1 GCF_000177675.1 Parafrankia sp. EUN1f | reverse complement strand
CGCGCCGGTCTCCATGCTCGCGCCGGCTCCGGCGCCCGCGTCGACGGGACCGGCCACGGGCGCTCCTTTCGATCGGGCGGCACGGCGAACTCGCCCCGGGCGGGTCGGCGCCGCCGCGCGCTGACCAACGTTGCGCTGGCAAGCCTGCCGGAATGGCAGGGGGTGGCGAGCCGCGTCCGGTTCGCCCCCGGAACGCAGAGAAGCGTGGTTCCCGGCCCTCGTCAAGGGTCGACCGATAACCGCCGGCGACACGTCACTACGGAAACACTCCTATTCAACACTCCTCGCTGTGCGCCTCCCGGTGAACAGTCACGGCATCCGGGGTTCATTCCAGCGGAGCGGGCGACGTCCCGCTCCGCCGTGATCCGAGAGCACGAGACCACGATTCATGGCGACCCGGCCCAGGGTGTCGCCGCGGGTGCCCACCGAGCCGGGTCGCGCGGCGACGGAATGCTCCCGATGTCCCACGGATGCCGAGTTGGGAGCGGCCAGCTCGGCATCCCCGCCCAACCCGGCCACCACGGCCGCCGGCTCCGGTCACCCACGATCGGCGAGTACCGATCCAGCCCGATCGCAATGCCGTTCATGCTGTGGCGCCTGAAGTTCTACCGGGCGCCGAGAGCAATGGGCTCAGAGCTGGCCAGGCGACGCCGAGAACTGGCCGGGCCGACACCAGGAATACCCAGCAGAAGCACCCATCTAAAATTATCTATATTCATCAGATTCGAATCTGGCGAGGCCACATCGTGTCATGCGAGTGGCGCCGGCAAGAAAAGTCGAGTACCTCCACCACTGCGGTCGCACAACGTGCAAGAATGAAGTCGAACGCGCAAGGCACGGGGCGCCCTCCCGCCCTGATCCACTAAGGATTCAGCGAGACCGCAGGCCGTCGTCCACAGTCGACCGCCCTGCAGTCCCGGGGGGCACGGCTCCATGGGGGGGAAGATCTGAGCAAGCAAAAGCCGACGGGCGGCAAAAATATCCCGGCGACGTCACGCCGGTCATGCCCGCAGGACCCGTCTGCGTCGCGGCGGCGCAGGTCACACGGGTCGCATCGCCTAGTGCGCAGGCCGCAGCCGCTCCATCGAGCCGGCCGCCTGGCGCCGTATCAGCCATCCTCGCCGCCCACACGGCCCGGCGATGACCACCCGCCCCGGCGTTGCCTCCTGGACCGGCGATACCTCCTGCCAGGTAGCTCCGCGGGCGGGAGCCGATGTCAGGCACGGCAATCGTCATACCACGGACGAGATTATCGCGCCGAGCCACTGAATGCCGAGAGCCACCACCAGGCCAGGTCATCGGGCCGCGCATCCGCGGCGGCCACCCACACATCTTTCCGAGAACCGGGAACTGTGAGTCCTTTCCATCGTCGACTCGGGCCTGCGGCATCCCTGATCATGCACCGTGAGATTGAAAAGGCTCAGTGAGCACCTGACCGCACGCACGGCCAACTCGGCCCGGGTCGCCGTGCCCGGTTAATCCCGTCGGCGTGGCACGCTGGCCGCCGTCGGCCGTGCCCCTGGCCGGCAGGTTCTTTTGCCGCGAAAACCCAGGTGTGCCCGTTCCAGCCTGCTCCGCGGCAGTTGCTTCCGAGAACTGTTCCAAGGCGCCCCGTCACGGCCTGCCGAGGAACAGCTCCGCCACGCCCACGCCATGGCTCGCCGAGCCATGGCGTGGGACGCCGCTGGTCCGCGACCAACGGCCACCTCACCGCCGTGCCGCGGCCTGCCCAAACCGCGGCGCAGTGGGCCTGAACTCGCTCGGAGGATCAATGTACGTCCCACTGCTCCCAGGCGCGGCGCTGGCCCGCCCGGGGCTCGGTCCCGTCCACCCGTTCCAGTCCGGAGCGGGTGACGTGGCTGTCCCGATCGCCCACCAGGCGTCGACCGACCATGCGACCGCCGTCCTCGACCTACTCTCAGGCCTGCTGACGGGCGTGGTGGGGCTGGGATTCCTGCTGTACGGGTGCGCAGGTCTGCTCGGAGTCCTGGTCGCCCTGCTCCTGCGGGTGGGTAGGCGGCCGTCCCGGCCTGGCCCCGACGCGGCCGCGTGAACCTGCTGGACCCCGACGGCGGCGGCGCCCGGCTGCTCGCCGCCGTCATGATCATCCTGGGCATGGTCTACCTCTGCGTGATGCTGGTCCTCGCCCGGGTCCATCGCGCCTGGACCGGAACGCCACCCGACGGCCTCTTCTTCGTCTTCGTGATGCCGTGCCTCAACGAGGAGGCCGTGATCGGGCCGAGCCTGGCACGGCTCCTGCAGTCCCCCGCCACGAACCGGCGGGTCCTCGTCGTGGACGACGGCTCCGACGACCGGACGTCCCAGCTGGTGCTCGACGTGCCCGACGACAGGGTGTGGCTGCTGCGCCGCACACCACCGCATGCCCGCAAGGGAAAGGGCGCCGCGCTCAACGCGGCGATGGGGGATCTGGCGACCCGCGCGGAGATCCTCGCCCGCGACCCCAGCGATGTGATCATCGCCGTGGTCGACGCGGACGGGCGCCTCGACCCGCACACGGTGGAGGCCGTCGCCCCGTACTTCGCCGACCCCCGAACCGCCGGGGTGCAGACCGGCGTCCGCATCAACAACCGGGGCACCAGCCTGCTGGCACGGCTGCAGGACATGGAGTTCGTCATCTACACGGACGTCTTCCAGCGCGGCCGGGGCCAGCTCGACAACGTGGGTCTCGGTGGCAACGGCCAGTTCGTCCGGCTGTCGGCCCTGCGGTCGCTGGGGGGATCCCCGTGGTCGCACAGCCTCACCGAGGATCTCGATCTCGGCGTGCGCCTGCTGCTCGCCGGCTGGCGCAACCAGTTCTGCCCGCAGGCCGACGTCCATCAGCAGGGTGTCATCCGGCTGGGCCGGCTGCTTCGGCAACGTTCCCGCTGGTTCCAGGGCCATCTGCAGTCCTGGACCCTGATGCCCAGGGTGCTGCGCCAGGCGCGGGCGCGGGCCCTGCCGGACATGCTGTTCCATCTGTCCAGCCCGCTGCTGATCCTGCTGGCGTCGCTGCTGACCGCCGCCTTCGTGCTGAGCACGGTGGCGGTGCTCACGAGCTGGTTCGCGGGCGGCCCCGCGCCGGACGCGCGCTACTTCCTCGGTGCGTACCTGATGGCCGCGGGCCCGGCGTTGGTCTGCGGGCTGATCTACCGGTCACGTGAGCCGCTGACCGGTGTCGGCATGCTGCGGCTGGCTGGCTACGTGCACCTTTACATGCTGTATGCGCTGGTGTGGTTCGTGGCCGGCTGGTGGGCACTCGCCCGGGTCGTCGGCCGCCGCACCAGCTGGCACAAGACCGCCCGCACGCCCGAGCCGCCCCGCGCCGAGACCCGCACGCCGATGCCCGCAGCCTCGGACGGACACCGAGGGTGAGCGCTCCGCACCACCCTTACCGGCGAAGTGATCACGTTCTGGCCTGCCGAACGGAGCGGCGGGCCAGGCACCGGCATCCGTTCCAGATGCTGGTCCTGCTGCTCCTGGGAGCCATCGCCGCGCTGTCCGGGGTGTGGGCGATCATCCAGCTCAGCTCGGACGGACGCCCCACCCGCTGGCGGGACGGGTCAGCGCACGGCCCCTGGCTCGCGATCTTCGACGGCTACGGGCACACGACCGCGCACGCGGCGGACGACGGCCTGGTCATCACACTCTCACCGCGGGCGGCGGAGGGTCCCGACCACACCCATGCCGGCCTCGTCGTCAGTGCCGAGACGTACCGCAACGTGCGCTTCTCCACGCAGGTCCGCACCGTCCAGCAGCTGCGCCAGGATTCGCCGGCCCCCTGGGAGGTCGGCTGGGTGCTGTGGAACTACACCGACCCGCAGCACTTCTACGCCTTCGTGTTGAAACCGAACGGCTGGGAGCTCAGCAAGCAGGACCCCGCCTATCCCGGCGGTCAGCGCTTCCTGGCGAGCGGACCATCACCGCGCAGCACGCTGGGGAGCTGGCACACCGTCGACGTGGTCCACGCCGGGGACTCGATGGCGGTGTCGGTGGACGGCGTCCCGACCGTGCGGATGCAGGACACCGAGCGCCCGTATCCCGCCGGCTCGATCGGCCTGTACTGCGAGGACGCCGTCGTCGAGTTCCGCCGAACCGCCGCGCGCGAGCTACGGCCGACCGACGGGCAGCCGTCCTGATTCGACCGGGTCGTCCGGCGGCCTCGAGCTGCCCGGCGCTCCGGTGCGACACCGCACCAACCAACCAGCCAATCCAGCAACCAACAGTCGACCCACCGATAGAAGATCAAGTATGGGAGGTTCATCGTGGCCGACCGCTCCACCGGTCACACGGTGCTGCTCGTATACGGCACGAGACCCGAGGCGATCAAGATGGCGCCAGTGGTCCACGAGCTTCGCCGAACCAGGTCGCTGCGTCCCGTGCTCGCCGTCACCGGTCAGCACCGGACGATGCTCGACCAGGTCAACAACCTGTTCGGGCTGGTCCCCGACTACGACCTGGAGATCCTTCAGCACCGGCAGTCCCTGTCCGGGGTGACCACCCGGGCGCTCGGTGGCCTTGAGGCCGTGATGGCCGAGGTGCGGCCGGATGCCGTCGTGGTCCAGGGCGACACGACCACGGCGTTCACCGGCGCACTCGCCGCCTTCTACCAGAACGTGCCCGTCGTGCACCTCGAAGCCGGGCTGCGCACGGACGACCCGATGTCACCGTTCCCGGAGGAGATCAACCGGCGGCTGACCGCCCAGCTCGCGGAGCTGCACCTCGCGCCGACCCCGTCCGCCCGGGCCAACCTGCTGGCGGAGGGCATCCGTCCCGAGTCGGTTCTCGTCACCGGCAACACGGTGATCGACGCCCTGCTGCACGTGGCGGCGGCGCCGCCACCCGACGACCCGCTGCTCGCCGAGGTCCGCCGCCAGGCCAGGCTCGACGAACCCGCGGGGGCCGGCAGACGTCAGATAGTGCTCGTCACCGCGCACCGCCGCGAGTCCTGGGGCGAGCCGCTCGCCCAGGTGGGCGCGGCGCTGGCCCGGCTGGCCACCGAACGGCCCGAGCTGCTGATCGTGCTGCCGGTCCACCGCAACCCGGCCGTCCGGGAAGCCGTGCTGCCGCCGATCGCGGGGCTGCCCAACGTGCTGATCGCGGACCCGGTCGACTACTCGGCGTTCACGCACCTCATGGCGACGGCGACCGTGATCGTCACCGACAGCGGAGGGGTGCAGGAGGAGGCCCCCAGCCTCGGCAAGCCGGTGCTGGTCCTGCGGGAGAACACCGAGCGGCCGGAAGGTGTGCGCGCGGGCACCACCCGCCTCGTCGGCACCGACACCGAGCGGATCATCGCCGCCGTCGGCCAGCTCCTGGACGATCCCATCGCCTACGCGGCCATGGCGGAGGCGGTCAACCCGTACGGCGACGGGCAGGCCGCGGGCCGCGCCGTCGCGGCGATCGAGCACCGCCTGTGCGGAACACCGGCTCCCGACCCGTTCGTCCCCGGTGCCCGCGCCATCAACATTCCTCTGCAGATTCCCCTCCAACCGATGCGCTCGGAGGTGATCGCGCTGGGAACCGGCGCGGTACTGGCCGAGCAGACCGCGGCCGGCGCTTCGGCACGGCTTGAGGAGGCCGGCGCATGATCCGCCTGACACAGCTTTTCGCCGGCAGCCGCGGCGCACGGAGCTCGGCCAGCGCCAGCGCCGGCGCCCGCACCGGCAGGGAGCGAAGCTCGGCCAGGCGCCGACGGCGTACCCGTGGGGCCGCGACCGCTGCCGCGGCGGGCCTGCTCGCGCTCACCGTGGGAGCCGGCACGGCCATCGCGGCACCCGCCGGCGGCAAGGGCGGATCACCGGCGCATCCGCCCCGCCACGCCCGGGCCGCGACCCCACAGGTACATCCGGGCGACAAGGGGCTCAGCACGCTGCCCGCCCCGCCGGCGCCACCACGAACACCACCACCACGCCGGGCCCCGCGCCCGGTGCCGCCCGGCCGTGGCGGCGCCGCCATCGCCGGCGCGGCGACCGGATCTTCAGGCACGCCGGCAACCGGGTCCTCGGCCGCGGCGGCAACGGCGGCCGCATCGGCGACGGCAACGCCCCTGGCCGCGGCGGCGACGACCGGTCAGGGCACGCTGATCCTCTACGACACGACCGGCACCTGGGGATGGCTGGGCGAGCAGTACGCCATGCAGGCCGCGAACCTGGCATCGCGTTTCGGCACCTGGCAGGCCCGGCCCGTCAGGTCGTACACCGCCGGCCAGATGGCGCAGTACGCGGCTGTGATCTACATCGGATCGACCTACGACGAGCAGGTGCCCACGGCCTTCCTGACGGACGTCCTGGCCGGGAGCAGACCGGTGCTGTGGCTGTACGACAACATCTGGCAGCTCACCGCACAGGCACCGAACTTCGCGACGACCTACGGCTGGAACTGGTCCGGATTCGACACCACGTCGGTCGGTTCGGTCCGGTACAAGGGAACCGATCTGACCAGGCTCGCGGCCAACGCCGCGGGGATCATGAACTACGGCACCGTCGACACGACCAAGGCGACGGTGGTGGCCGAGGCGGTACGCGCGAACGGTACCCGCTTCCCCTGGGCACTTCGTTCGAACAACCTGACCTACATCGGTGAGATCCCGTTCGCCTACGCCGACATGACCGACCGCTATCTCGCCTTCGCCGACATGCTGTTCGACGCGCTGGCCCCGCAGGCAGCAACCCGGCACCGGGCGCTGGTGCGCATCGAGGACGTCGGGCCCGACGCCGACCCGGCCGAGCTGCGCGCGATCGCCGACTATCTCTCCTCGGTGAACGTTCCGTTCTCGGTCGCCGTCTACCCGCGCTACGTCGACGCGAACGGCACCTACAACAACGGGGTGGCGCAGGACTACACCCTCGCGTCACGCCCGGACGTCGTCACGGCACTGCGCTACATGACCCAGCGCGGCGGAACTCTGATCATGCACGGCTGGACGCACCAGTTCTCGAACGTCGCCAATCCCTACTCCGGTGCGAGCGCGGACGACTTCGAGTTCTTCCGTGCCCATGTCGATGCCCAGGACAACGTGGTCTACGACGGCCCCGTACCCGGTGACAGCCAGAGCTGGGCCGCCGGCAGGATGGACGGCTCCGCGGCCGCGTTCACCGCCGCCGGGCTGTCGGTGCCAACGGTCTTCGAGTTCCCGCACTACGCGGCCTCCGCACCGGACTACGCCGCGGCGAAGGCGAAGTTCCCGCGCCGCTACGACCGCGGGCTGTACTTCCGCAACCAGCTCGCCGGCGGCACCATCGACCACACGAAGTTCGGCGGCCAGTTCTTCCCCTACCCGGTCACCGACATCTACGGTTCGTTCATCATTCCGGAGAACATCGGCAACGTGGAGCCGGAGGCGTTCAACAACCACCCCGCCCGGCTTCCCGCCGACCTCATCGACGCGGCGCGCCGCAACCTGATCGTCCGGGACGGCTTCGCGAGCATGTTCTACCACCCGTATCTGGGGGTCGACTATCTGCGACAGACGGTCGAGGGCGTGAAGGCCCTCGGGTACACCTTCATCGCCGCCTCCGCGGTCTGACCCCGGCCGGCCGGTGGTCGGTCCGCTGATCCGCTCTGATCCGCTGGACCGCTGGCAGGGCACGGGAGCTCCACTGGGCTCCCGTGCCCGCCGGCCAGCCCCCGCCACTATGGCGCCTTTTGCTCTTCTACTGTGATTTCCGCGGTGCCGTGACACGAATTCTCGCGCCGATTCCGGTCAGATAGAGCGGGCTGTTCTCGGTGAAGTCCGGGATGTTCTCCTCACCGATGTACAGGTCCAGGTGTTTTTCACCGCCGAGTCCGGGTGTGAACTCGTCACGGATCTCCCAGGAAGTCCGCCGCAACGCCTCGCACGCACTCGGGTCAATCTCGGATCCGTCCTCCTCGACACCACATTCATCGATCACGAAGGTGGTTCCGGCCGGCAGCGTGGAGGAATCGGCAGCCGCACTTCGGAACGGCACCAGCGCCCGGCCCGCGGTGTCGCTTGGAATGTCGTCCAGCCAGAATCCGGTGTCGTAGGACCAGTTGAGCATGGACCCGGTGAGTGGCGCGCTGGTGATCCGGCCGGTCCCCTCGTCGTGCACCGCCTGAACGAAACCGGCGGGAAAGGTGCCGAGCAGATCTGCGCCGAAGGAGCATTCCCGTTGACGGCAACCACGGACCACGGTCGGCGGCGTCCCCTCGTGAAAGCTCTCCACCGCCGTGTAGTAGACCGTGATCTCCCAGCCCTCGTCCTGACCGTCCGGCGACTGACCACCCGCCGGCTCCAGGCACGCGGCGAGGCAGGCCCACCCGCTGATCAGCGCCGGAACCAGCAGGATCCGCCGGCGCCGCCGGCAAAGCCGGCCGGGCCGAGACGGTGCCGCCCGGGCCGCGGGGGCCGCACGGGAAGTCCGTCCAATCCTTCGCGAGATATTCACGCCCACACTGTGCAGGGGCACCTCCTCCGCTGGCAATGACAAAAGGCGGCAGAGCCAACATAATTCCGAAAGACCACACCGGGACAATTGTCACCGACCCATCAGAAATCAGGGCTACCACATCTCCCTGCACACACGCCCGCCAAGATCCTCCGCCACCGCCACCGCTTCCTCCGCCACCGCTTCTTCCCTCAAGCAAGAAGTGCGGATTTTGGCTGCCGCAGCAACCGAAATCCTCACTTCTTGCGGATTGGCAAGCGACTCGGCGCCCCGTTTTTCTCGATTGGTATGAATGCTGGCGCTGCGAATTCCGGCGCCGCGCGGCGGCACGCCCACAGAAGCCGGAAACCGACGAAGCGGGTTCCGCTCGTCAGATAATTTGCATTTCCCGAAATCCATGGGCACCGTTCAGGTCATCGCCGTGGCGGCCATTCGGCTGTGTTTCACGGCCACGCAGCGACCATGGGCGGGAAGTGGCAGCGGTCCAGGCGGGCTGAGGAACTCGCCCTGCCCCTGGTCCACGCCGGCGGCGACCAGCACCCGCAGCTCGTCCGCGGTCTCGATACCCTCGGCGACCAGCGTCGCGCCGATCTGCCGGCTGAAGTGAACAAGCGCCTCGACCAGCGCCCGCCGGGCCGCGTCGGAACCGACATTCATCGAAAGCCAGCGGTCCATCTTCACGACGTCCGGCAGGAACTGCACCATTCTCCGCAGGCTCGCATAGGCGACTCCCACATTGTCCACCGCGATCCGCGTCCCAAGGTCACGCAGCTCCAGCAGGCGGTCGAGCGTCGTCGGCAGCTCGTGGTTGCCCTCGCGCTCGGCGATCTCGACGACCACCTGGTCGGCGCTGGGGCCGTCGATCAGCTCGGCAAGCCGCCCGGACGCGATGGTCCCGGGCGACGCGTTCACCGAGAGCGCCAGACCGCGGGGGAAACGCGGCAGCTCCGCCAGGGCCGCACGGATCGCCGCCAGCTCCAGATCGATGCCCAGGCCGACCGACGCCGCCTGCTCGAACCACTGGGCCGGCGACAGGGCGCCGTAGTCGCGCCGCCCACCGGGATCGCCGCTTGACCCACTTCCCGGCGCGGGCCGCAGGCCGCCAGGCGACGGGAACCGGGGAAGCGCGCCAGCGCCTCCGCACCGACGATCCCATGCGTCGGCAGGTCGAACACCGCCTGGAAGACCATCGTCGGCCCACCGGAATCGATGATCTCCCCGATCACGGACCGGATATGATCGTCATCGGCGTGCCCGCGATGGATCGCGGACACAGTGTCGGTGAGGACGTCGGCCAGCAGGCTCAGGAAACGGACGTCCCGCTCACCCAGGTTCGGATCCGGCTCGGTGCCCAGCGCGCACAGCATGCCGTAGAGCTCGCCGTTGTCCAGGTGGACAGGTGTGCCGACATAGGACCCGATGCCCAGATCACGCGTGACCGGGAGGTTGGCCGTGCGGCTGTCCGCTCGCGCATCGGGCACCACCGCGGGAAGACGGCCGTCCAGCACCCGGGCGCAGTAGGTCTGCTCCATGTCGACCCGGTACCCGACCAGGCTCTCGACCAGTTCACCGTCGCCCGCGACGAGATCGATGACCTGGTGGTCGCCGCTGAACCTGGCCAGCCAGGCGACATCGGTCCGCAGATGACGACGCGCCAGGTCGAGGACGCGCCTCATCTCGTCGTTGTGATCCCTCGTCTCCGGGCCCTCCACACCCGGGTGCCCTCCGGATGCGCGGTCGTCAGCCTTCCCGGGCGGTCCGGAGCCTGCTGGTACCTGCCACCCCCCGCCGGTCACAACATCGTTCACGGCGTACACCTCCCGGCCGGCAGCGCTGCGTATCGGCGTTCCCTTCCGATGGTGCGCCGCCAGCCCGCAGCCCGCAGCCCGCGACGGCACGGCGGGGCCCCGCGACGGTGCAGCGCACGGCGGAAGCCGACCGCGGCGGGCTGCGGCGGGCAGCCGGCCACCGCGGGCAGCCGGCCACCGCAGGCTACGCGGCAGGACCGGTTCAGGGGGCGGGCGCCGCCAGGCGACGACGGCGCGCGATCTCAGCGAGCGCGATGCCCGTGGCGACCCCGGCGTTCAACGACTCCATGGCTCCGGCCATCGGGATCCGGACCTTCAGGTCGCAGCACTCGCCGACGAGCCGCGAGAGGCCGCGCCCCTCCGAACCGACCACAAGCACCAGCGGATCTGCGGCAACCTGGAGATCGTCGATGTCGACCTCCCCGTCCGCCGCCAGGCCGACGACGAACAGGCCCGATTCGGCGAACGAGCGCAGGGTGCGGGTCAGGTTCACCGCTCGGGCGACGGGCAGCCTCGCCGCCGCACCCGCGGACGTCTTCCACGCCGCCGCGGTCATACCCGCCGCGCGCCGCTCAGGAACGACGACACCGTTCGCGCCGAACGCCGCCGCCGAACGGACGACGGCGCCGAGGTTGCGCGGGTCGGTGACGCCGTCGAGCGCGACGACCAGACCGGGTGCCGCGGACTGGGTGGCGGCAAGCACGTCATCCGGATGGGCGTACTCGAACGGTGGGACGGAGAGCGCGAGCCCCTGGTGCGGTGCGTTCGGGCAGAGCCGGTCGAGCTCGACCCGCCCGACGTCGACCACGGTGAGACCGGCACGGCCGGCGAGGCGGCGGGCGTCGGCGACACGCTCGTCGAACTCGAGGCCGCCGGCGATCAGCAGGGAGCTCGCCGGCACCCCTGCCCGCAGCGCCTCGACCACCGCGTTGCGGCCGACCACGAACTCGTCGGTCTCGCCGCGCCGCGCGCTGTGGGCGCCGGCGCCGCCGCTCCCGCCGGCGGCGGAGCCGCCGGAGCCGGCCGACGACCCCGCCTGGCCCTGCGCACTCGGACGCCTTGTTCCGCCCCGGGCGGCCGCAGCAGCCGCGGCGGCGGCACGGCGCTGCGCCGGATGACCGGTCCGCTGCTCGGCCGGTGGTGTCGCCCCCTTGCCCTGCAGCCCTTTGCGGCGCTGACCGCCGCTGCCGATCGCCGCACCCTTGCGGTGGGAACCTGACTTCGCGGCCCGGCCTCCCTGCCCGCCACGGGCGACTCCGCCGCCACCCCGGCTCTGGCCACCGGCCATCACAGACCACCTCGTAACTCGCGTGTTCGGGCCGTCGACCCGCCCGGCGAGCCAACTGATCATCTGACCGTGTCGGGCGCTGCCTGCTGCCAGCCGCGACACAGCCGTACCCCAACGGTATCCGGCCGTGTCACGCCACGCGGCGGACACCATCACCAATTCCCGCATCGACCAGCGCCGCACGCGGCGACGCCCGCGTCGACATCGACATGGACGTCGGCAAAGATGTCGGCTGTCGGACGGCTGTCGGACGGCTGTCGGACGTCGGCGACACCGGTTGCGCGGCACGGCCGGCCCGATCGAGTGGTCCCGGATCCCTCGATGCACAGGTGGACCCCGCGAGTTCACCGAGAGGCTCCGCGAATCCGCGACTTGCTACCTATCCTCATTGGGATGGGCGGGCACGTGTCTGGAGGGCAGGTGGGCGGCTTCTCCTCGGCGGGCCCCGGCCCAGCCCCGGTGCGCGGCGCGGCTGGCGCGCGCTGCCCGGTGTGCGCCGGCCCCGTCG
>NZ_ADGX01000215.1 GCF_000177675.1 Parafrankia sp. EUN1f | reverse complement strand
CGGCCGCGCCGGCCCGGGCGGCGCACAGCCAGTCGACCACCGTCCCTTCCCAGCATCGCCGAAGCCCAGATCGATGACGATGACGTGATCGCGATCATCATCGCGATCACGACCCGCGAGGCGGTTCACGGCTCGTTCCCCGGCCTCTAAAGGCGCGCGATGCCGCGGCTACCGGCACCGGCGATCCGCCGGTCGAGCGCACCCGAGCCGCGGACGACCACGGACCGCGAACCGCGGACGGCCACCTCACGCGAGTACCGCTCCAACGCGCGGCCGACACTCGGCACCGCCGCGGCCGAACCGACGTCCCGCAGGTCGTCGAGCCCCTCGTCCAGGTCGATCGCCGCCTCACCCAGGCCGATCGTCACGGCGATCGTCTCGCAGACCGCGTCGAGATCGTCGAGCTCCAGCACCCGCTCACCGAGCAGCGCCCGCCAGGTTCCGAGCACCTCGCTGTCACCCGCGTGGGATGTCCCGGCGGGAATGATGAAGTAGACGTGGTAGCGGCGCTCCACCTCGGCGAGGATCCGCTCGACCGACAGGCGCTCCGTCAGCTGGTCACCGATTACCTTGGCGACCTGGCTCGGCGACACCCGGCCGTAGGGCAGCTCGTCACCGACGATGAACAGGTACCCACGCCGGCCGCGCCGGTCGAAACAGTCCGTCGCGGTGTGCCGGGCCATGAAGTACAGCGCCAGCTCGTACGACTCGTGCATCTGCCCGCCGCCCCCGCCTTCCAGCAGCATGGCGCCGAGCTGGTCGTCCATGCGGTTGTCCGACTCGAACTGGCCGATCTGCAGCGGGACCCGGTCACAGCTCGCGTCACCGATGCCGCCGAAGAGGATCTGCGGGTGCTGGACGTATCCCTTGCGCAGCAGCAGCCCGAACAGCTCGGGCAGCCGGGTCTGCAGGGTGCGCGGCACCTGGCCCATCGACCCGGTCACATCGAACAGGACGGAGATCGCCAGGCTCTCGGGGTGCTCGTCATTGTCCCGGCTCTCCCGCAGCCCGACCCGCCAGGGGTCCAGGTCGGGGTGCGCCTTCCAGGACTGGCGGGGCCTGTTCGCCCGCAGCGAGTCGCTGTACTGGAACGCGCTCGCCCCGCTGCGGGCCCGGTAGCCCGCTGCCGCCTCGTACACGTTGGTCGACCAGGATCCGCTGCCCATTTCTCTCCGCCTCCGGATTTCGAACGAGTGGTTCTTCTGCAGGTCTGGTGGTCGTGGTCGGTCTGCGTGGCCCGTGGCCGGTGGTCGCGGCCGGTGGTCGCGGCCGGTGGTCGCGGCCGGTGGTCGGTGGTCGCGGCCGGTGGCCGGTGGTCGGTGGTCGTGGCCGGTCCGGGACGTCATCCGTCCGCGGCGGGCAGGTGGAACGGCCGGAAACGCCGCGGGCCGTACAGCCGCTCCAGCACGTCGTCCAGCTCGGTGAGCAGCCGCCAGGCGTCATGCGGACGGCGCGCCACGGCCGGCAGGGTGCAGCCGCGGGCGAAGGCGCGCAGCCGCGCGGGCAGGCCCGGGCCGATCAGGTACGTCATGCAGCGGGTGGCGAGGTAGATGTCGGTGGCCTCGTCCGGTCGGCGCCGCGCCGCCACCTCCGGCGGGTACATCGGCGCGAAACGCGGCACGACGGCCGGCACCCGCGCCGCGGCATCCGCCGTGCCGGCGGCCGGGCCGTTGTCCGGGCCCGCCGCCGAACCGGCCACCGAGCCTGCGGCCGGGCCGACTGCCGGGGCGGTGTCGGGTTCCCGGATGACGCTGTAGCACCAGTCGACGAGCACCAGCCCGTGCTTCTCGGGATGGATGAGCACGTGGTCGGGCACGACCGCGCCGTGCAGCACCCCGGCGCGGTGGGCGTAGCCGAGAGCCACCAGCAGCCGACGCCACATCCAGGCCGCGTCCCGCGGGTCGACCCCCTGGGGGTAGGCCGCGTGGACCCGGGTGAGCGGTTGGAACCCGTCGAGTCGCTCCAGGACGTTGACCCGGCGCCGTGGCGCGGAACACTGCCCGCCGCCGGTCGCCGGAGTGTGCAGGAACGACTCGACCAGGCGCGGCGCGTAGGCGGCGAACCGCCGGTCCCCGGCTCGGGCGAGCCGGGTGAGAGCGGCGGCCTCACGCTCCATGAGGTCGTTGTCCGCAGCGGACCGCGGAACCTTGAGTAACCCCGTGCGCCTCGTCCCGCTCGCCGTCTCCCGGCATTCGGCCGGGTACAACAGAGCCACATCACCCTCGATGACCCCACCATCCGGCCGCCCACCGGCCGCCCCGGCGGCCTTGGCCACCGCGGTCCGCCGCGGGACGACCCGAATCGTGTGGAGGTGACGCCCCGTCCGGATGACCGTCTCCTCGATGTCCCCCGGTTCGACGTCCCCCGGTTCGACGTCCGCGGAATCGGTGGTCGGGTCGGCGGAGGCCGCGGAGGCCGCACGGCCAGCCGCCCCGCGGCCGGTCACCTGCGACGGCTGCAGACTCTGGTAGCGAAGCCACAGGTCACCAAGCCGGACGAACGCGGCGGTCGCGGCCCCGGACCTCGCCGCCGGCACCCGGTCCGGGTGCACGAGGCGAGCCAGCCTCCGGTATCCGGTGATGCCCGGTGCAGGCCCGAACACCCCGACGAGATCAGGCCAACCGGGTTCCGGCGGGACGTCGAGCAGCAGGCCCAACGCCCCGTCGAGCCCGGACGGACCCGGCTCGGGTGTCATCGCGCACCATCCCGGGCACCGTCCTCGACGCCGCCCCCTGTAACGGCGTCGAGGACGGACTCTCCCGGCTCCGCACCGGACGGCCGCAGCAGCGCCGGATACAGGAGCGTCGCGGGACCGGCCCGGTACAGCCGAGCCCGGCGGCCGCCTCGGTTGCCCCCGCGTTCCGTCGTGGTCCCGGTGTCCTCCAGGAACCCGGGCACCGACAGAAGCTTGCGATGGAAGTTGGCCGCGTGCGGAGCTCGCCCCCACACGATCGTGTAGACCTCACGCAGCTCGGAGATCGTGAACTGCTCCCCCACGAACGCTGTCGCCAACGGCGTGTACTCGATCTTCGAGCGGGCTCGCTCGATCCCGTCGGCCAGGATGCGCCCGTGGTCGAACGCCAGGTCATCAAGGCAGACGGCGTCGAACCCCGGATCGGCACGCCCCGAGGGGTCGAACGAAAGGCCGCCCGACACTGTCGACAACGGCGCCCAGGCCGCGGCGGCCGCGTCACCACCGGCGGTCGGGTCCGGCAGGTCCGGCGCGAAGGCGAGATAGGCCACGGAGATGACCCGCATACGCGGGTCACGCCCAGGAGTGCCATACGTGCCGAGCTGCTCGAGGTGCACCCGCCGCGGGGACTGCGCTGACAGCGGCGACAGCGGCGACAGCGGGTCGGCGGCGGCGAGCGGGTCGGCGGCGGCCAGCCCGGTCTCCTCGGCCAGCTCACGGGCGGCCGCTTCGGGCAGGTCCTCCTCGCCCGCAGGCCCTTCCACGCCGGGGCGCGGCCGGACGAACCCTCCCGGCAGGGCCCACCGGCCAGCGAAGGGCGCTTCCCCGCGGCGCACGAGCAGCACATGAAGCCGACCGTCACGCAAAGTCAGGGCAACCACATCCACCGTGACCGCCACGGGGTCAAAGGCCCGCGGATCGTAGGTTCGGGGGTCGTAGTCGCCACCCCGAGTCGAACGTGCCGGCATGTGGTCGCCCGCAGACATGGTTCACCACCCTTGCTCCTGACCGGCCAGCCAGGAGGCCCGCCAGTTATTCTCGAAACGAGATTTTCTGAAGTTGAGAATAACCAGCGGGATCAGTCGAGGCAACCCCGGCAGTGGCACCCGGCCCTGTCCAGCGGGCGACACCGAGCCGGCAGGGGCGGCCAGAATCGGCGGCGGGCAGCAGGATGGCCCCATGGTCACCGTCAGTCCCGAACGGTTCGAGGCCCTGGTCGTCGCCGCACTCGACAGCCTGCCCCCCGAGCTGGGACGGCAGATGCGCAACGTGGCCGTCCTCGTCGAGGACGAGTCCCCGGAGGGTCCGGGCCTGCTCGGCCGGTACGAGGGCGTGCCACTGACCGAGCGCGGTGACTGGTACAGCGGCGTTCTCCCAGACCGGATCACCATCTATCGGATGCCGATCTGCGCCATGAGCGACTCTGAGGACGAGGTCGTACGCGAGGTCCGGATCACGGTCGTCCACGAGATCGCGCACCATTTCGGCATCGACGACGCCCGCCTGCACGAGCTCGGCTGGGGCTGAGCCCGCGCCGGGCCGAACGACCTCGCCTCCGGCGTCGCGCCCGGCCTCGGGTTCGGCCTCGGGTTCGGCCCGGCAGTGTGCGCCGCGCGGTCGGCCACGAGATGGTGAATCTCACCGGAGCGCCGAGGTCCGGCACCCCCGCCAGCACCGAGGCCGGCTTCCAGGTGTGGCCGGGTACACGAGATTCCCCATCCAACAGGCGCCCATGACGCAACACTGAGCCCACGTATCCGGGCGTTGGCAGGCAGGATCGGCATGTGCGGACACGTCGGGCAACGGATGACGACTGGCCGGCGATCTGGCCGGTCTGGCACGCCGTTGTCGCCGAAGGTGAGACGTGCACCTGGGATCCCGGAACCGACGAGGCCAGCGCACGCCGGCTGTGGATGTTGCCCGAGCCCGCACAGGTTCTGGTGATGGAGGTCGACGACGGCCCCGCCTCGACGCGAGTGGTCGCCACCGCGCTGCTCGTTCCCGCCCAGCCGGATCTCGGCAGCCACGTGGTGCTGGCTCAGTTACTGATCGATCCGACCCTGGTGAACCTCGGCGGCGGGGCATTCGGCCCCGGCGGCTACGGCCCGGCAGCCGCGCGGGCAGCCGCCGCGCGGGCGGTCGGGCGCGCCGCCGGCGAAGGGATGATCGACTATGCGGTCAACCTCGACTATCGGGCGATGCAGGTGAACGCGGTCGTCGCGGCCAACACCCAGCTGGTCGCCCTGTGGCGCTCGCTGTCCTTCCGCATGGTCGGCACCCTGCCAGCGGCCTTCCGCCATCCCTGGCATGGCGAGGTCGACCTCTACGTGATGCACCGTTTCCTGCCGCTGCCGCGCCAGGCGCCCTGACCCTGAGCCACCCGTCGGGCGGAGGACCGAAGCTCACGACCGAAGAGTTGAGGATCTCGGTCGTTCCAGAGCGTCGAGCAGAATCCGATCTTCAGGCTGTGACTGCCGCCGGGCAAGAGTTGAGGATCTCGGTCGTTCCGACAACCAAAATCCTCAGCTCTTGCTCAGAAGCGGCCGCATCCACCCGACTACCGATCCTGGCTGACGTGATTCTCTCGGCGAGGTCCGCGGAACGCGGGGTGCGAGGTACCGGGCACAATCAGGCCAGCCCACAGCCCACAGCCCACACCCCACAGCCCGCGGCTCGCGGCTCGCGGCTCGCGGCTCGCGGCTCGCGGCTCGCGGCTCCGAGCAGCGGTTCGAAGCCCCGAGCGGAAGCTGCCGCGGTCGGCCTCAGTCAGCCGCGGTCGGCGCGAGGCCGGGCCCAGCCCGCCGCGAGGCCGGGCCCAGCCCGCTCAGCCCACACCAGGCCCGGCCCGTTCATCCCGGGCCGGTTCCGGCCGTGCCTCCCGCCGCCTCGGCCGCGGCGGCCTCCTGCCAGATCTCGTCGAACAAGGCCTTCCGGTCACCGATCCGAGTCCGGTCGAACCACAGTTTGGTGCTGGTGATGCTGGCACCCTGCAGCGCGCCGGCTTCGACCTCGTAGCTGACACTTTCGTCGAAGAGGATGAAGTCGCGGAAGGTCTTGCGCCAGCCGGTCACCCCGCTCCCGGTGTGGCCGCCACCCGGGACGACCACGCTGTGCACCTTTATTCCGGCTTTCTCCTGCTCCTCACGGATCTTGAGGAAGTCGCCGTTACGCAGAATTCTCTCGGTGTTCAGGATGAAGACCCTGTGCACCTTGACGCCGCGGTTCACCGCCTCCCGCTGCGCCATCAGGTAGGCCCGGCCGAGCTCACTGTTCCAAAAACCATCGCTGAAATTCCTGCGCCCGCCGTCGACATTCGTCGTGCTGGTCGCCAAAATGCTGCCGCGAGCGGATCGGGTGAGCGCGAGAAGCCAGTCACGGTCCTCACCAGGAAAGGTGACCGACTCTCCTTCCAGGCCGCGCAGCAGCTCGTGCAGCCCACGGATCTCATCAGCGACGAGCCGCCCGAGTATGGGGTTCGGCGGGCTGAACCTGGCCAACCGGTCGACCAGTCCGCTGACCGGCCGCGCTCCCTCCACCGCCGTCTCCACGGCCGAGCTCTCCAGCTGTTCCAGCAGCCGGGCACCGTGGTTCATCGTCTCGAGCTCCCGGGCGACCTCCTGCCTGGTCTCGTCAAGCTTGCGATCGACATCCCTGCTGATCTCGACGAGCTTGTCGGCCTGCGCATGCATACCGTCCTCGAAGACCTTTTCCAAGGCAACCTGGTGCTGCACGATGAGACTCACGCCCGCGATGAAGGCGGAGAGCATGGTCGTCCAGGTCCAGTCACCGTCCAGTAATGTGCTGGCGAGAAAGGTCACGCCACCGGTGGCGAAGGCCACCGCGCCCTCTCTCATGATCCTGAGAGTACCGGTCGTAAACATGTCTTCCCCCGTTCGGTGCACCGCTAGGCCCCGTGCGAGACCTCCTCGAAACCGTCATTGAATGCGTTGGAACTCCGCGCCGAGACCACCGACTGGCTTTCGAGTATGGCCATCATCAACTGGTTCTGGATCTGTCCGCGCAGGCTGGCCCACTGCTTCGAGAAGCCGGGGCGCCGTTCGAGCGCGGCCCATATTCCAGCCAGGTTCTCCGCCACCTTCGCTCCCGGCATCCACAGGTGCAGCAGGTGGTCGATCGCCGGCCGGATGCGGGCGACCACGTCCGCCGCCGGATCCACGCCTATCCGGCTGTTGTCCACCAGGGACCCCACGGTTGACAGTAGCCAGTCGTGCAGCGCGAGATCCTCGCAGACGACCACCGCATCGGTCAGGTCGCGAACCTGCGGTGGGAGGCGCAGCCGCAGTGTCCGCAGCGACTCGTCGTGGACGACGAACTCGATGTCCGGCGCTGCCGGCTCCTCCGATCCCGGAGGGTCAGAAGGATCAGGAGGCTGCCAGGTGACCGCGAACCGAAGTCTCGTCCGGCGGGCCCGTAACAGGGTCACCCGGTCGATGTGCGGCATCCGTTGCACCCGGGTGAGCAGTCGGTTCCCCACCGCGCCGAGGTCGAGGGGGCCCCGGGCGGGGTCGGCGGCGGAGGTTCGGGTCGGCTCCTGGAGGAAGCCGTCGGCGAGGTCGTCGCCGCTGCTGCGCCCGTCGACCTCGATCACTCCCGGGCGGGCCAGGTAGTGCGACCACGGCAGCCGCCGCTCCCCGACCGCGCGGACGAGCCGCGTCCGCGCCGACGCCTGGAGGATCACACCTCCGGTCACGGATACCCGGGCCAGGACCGTGCCCACCCCGTTCGCGGCCGTACCCGTGCTGGTGACAAGCGGGCAGTGCACACCAGTCCGCTCGTCCGGCGACACCGCGTGCGCGAACGGCCTGGTCGCGCTGCGGACCCTGCTCCCGGGGTCCAGATCGAGCAGTCTGGCCGCCGTCTCCGCACTGACCTGGTGGGAGTTCTGGAGGAGGGTCGTCCGCACCTCACCGACGAGCACGTCCACGTCCGCCAGCGTGGCGGGTGGTGTTCCGCGCGCCCGGGCCCGGGCCGGCACCGGCGCCGGCATCAGGGCCCCAGAAAAAGGTAGGAGATGCGGCCGGTGGGCTCGGCCGGCAGCACGATGCCCTCTTTCTCGGCCCGCCGGGCCGAGAACTGCAACACGGTCGGATCCACACCGACCTGGCCGAGGATGACCCGCACCGCGTGCTCGACCGGAAGATAGGTCGTGTCCAGTGCGGAGAAGGTGCGGTAGGCGCAGAAAGGCGGCGCCCCGCCCCGCATCTGGCCGATCGCGGGGAAATCAGACCACCGGTCGGGGAGATCCGCGGGATCGACCGGCACCGGGGTAACCACGTTCTCCCCGCGTGCCCGTACCAGACCAAGCCGCAGCAGCTGCCAGACCGCCGCCAGAAATGCACACGACCATCTGGTCTCCGCCGGGTCCCGCGCGCCGCGAAGCTCGACGTCGAGAAAT
This sequence comes from Parafrankia sp. EUN1f, assembly GCF_000177675.1. GTDB lineage: Bacteria > Actinomycetota > Actinomycetes > Frankiales > Frankiaceae > Parafrankia. Next base: position 3,802 of record NZ_ADGX01000215.1, on the reverse strand, counting down.
ACCGAATGCCGTCGTGAGGCATTCTCGGCCGGCGGCTTCCACGCCCGCGCCGGGCCCATCGCCGCGCCGATGGTCGCCGGGGACCTCGATCCGTTGCAGAGCCAGCCGCTTTCATGCACAGGTGGGCGCGAGCCGTTCGTCCCGTCGGGTGGATCGGGCACGAGCAGCTTTTCGACCAGCGGTGCGAGCGGAACCGCGCCGTCCTCCGCGCAGGCGGACTCCCTTGCTATGTAGTCGATCCTCAGGCCGCTGTCAGCCGCGGCGGCGAGCAGTTCCGGTACCACCGTGCCCGGCGGCGGCATCGTCTCCCGCTCGGAATAGTCGTCCACGAGCAGACAGGTCGCCACCCGCGGATTTCCCCGTTCGATGCCGGCCAGGGCGGCAACCCGCGAACGGTCGACCCAGGGAGCGATCCGACGAAACTGACGGCGCAGCGTCTCACCCTGATCGCGGAAGTCCTCGGGGTAGAAGTGGCCGAGCTCCACCGAAACATGGGACAACGGCACCTCGACCGTCCGCTCGACGGCACTCGTCTCCCGGAACATCACGCGGGCCGTGGCCGTCGCACCTTCGACGGACAACGATTCCACCGGCTCAGAGCCCTTCCCACATACCGTCGTCGGTCAGTCGCTCGGCAAGCTGCTCGAATGCCTTTCCGGTCTCCGCGTTGGCGATGCGGGTGTTCGAGATGTCGTCCTCGACGATGATCTGCTCACGCCATTGCAGAACAGGGTCGAGGGGAATGGATCCCAGCATCATGCTGGTGCCCAGCCGAAGCTTTCCCGCCAGCTTCTGCAGGTCGGTGTTGATCGCCTGCAGCCAGACCTCCTGTTCCGGGCGAAGGCCCTCGAGCTGGGCCGAGCCCTGCTCGAGCACCGCCGTGCGGACGAAGCGAATGCCGTCCTCCAGCTCCCGGCGCTCGTGCCCGCAGCCCGTGCCGGTGTCGAGAATGCCCTGCGGCCCGTGTACCAGACTCGACGCGGCGCGGATGTGCTGGCTCGTCCAACGGTGGAACACCAGCCAGCGTGCGGTCTTCTCCGCGATCGCCGGATCAGCCGTCGCGCGCAGCACCAGCTCCGTCGCATACGACCTTCCGGAGCTCAGGTCGACGAGGGTCAGCTCGAACTCCTCGTCGAGGCTCAGGAACAGCTCACAACAGCGATCGACCATCGCGTCGTCCACCGGGAACTCACCGCCGCCGAAGTCACCGGGCAGCAGGGTGAGCCGGCCCGCCCCGAGCGGCTTGGACCATCTGCCGCCGAGACCTGAACCGGTCCAGACGTCGAGCTGCTCGGCCTCCGCCACGTTGCCGGCGAGATAGCTGTGCAGCCCGGAACCGCTGGACGTTCCCTGGCCGGCCGCCTCGACGCCGAAGATGGCCCCAGCGGTGGGCGAGCCGAAGTCGAAGTCGAGGTAGCACACGTTGCTGCCCTGCAGCGCGCGACGGTAGGCGACGTTGCAGCTCGTCACGGAGCGGCCGGTGCCGCCCTTGTCCGAGGTCGCGAAAATAATCATCGGTCGCCGGCCGCTCAGGCCTGCCGGGCCAGGGCCAGCGCGTCGAGGTCGCGCAGCGCCTTCTGCAGCAGCGCCACCGCGGTGGCGGGCTGGCGCTCGCGCAGCTCACGGGCTCGGCGCAGGTTCGCCTCGATCCCGTCCAGCCGGGAACGTGTGGGCGTCGCGGTGGTCGGCGACGAACGCAGCAGCTCGCTCGCATGCAGGTGGTCGGCCTCGGCGAGCAGGTCCAGGGCCTGGTCGGCCAGCCTTCTGCTGTAGGGCCGGATGTCGGAGATCGCCGCCACGGCGACCAGCGACTCCATCACCCGCTCGGTGAAGTACCAGGAGGGCTCGAGGTCTTCGTCCGGCTGCGGCCTGGGCTCCTTGACCGCCCTGAACACGTTGTCGATGTCATCCCACAGGTTCGCGTTCTCGCCGGCGGCGATCTGGCGGGGCTGCAGGTGTCGTGACCAGATCTCGTCGGCCAGCGTCACCAGCCTGTCCCGCAGGGCGCTGTCACGGGTGATGGACGCCGTGCGCGCGACCCTCTTGAGCAGCGTCGTCGAGAAGTCGGCGACCTGCCAGACGACGGGCGGCCCCAGCACCTCGGCGCCGACCAGTTCGAGACGGACGCCGGGACTGTGCAGAGTGATCTCGGCCTCCCCTGGCAGGGCCCGTCTGGTGACACGCGCGCGGCCCGCCAGCTCCTCCAGAATTCTCGTCACCCGGTCGATGTCGACGTCTCGGGCGCTCTGCTCCGCGGCCAGTGCCTCGACGGTGATGGCGGTGGCCAGCAGGCTGTCGTAGTCCGTCTCGGTGCCCTCGTTCTCGGGGCGCCGGCCCCGCCAGGGCACCTCTTCAACCGCCCAGCGGTTACGGCCGAAACGGGCGATGGTCGACCAGTAGCGCTGGGCCAGGTTCAGCCGGAGTCGCAACGCGCTCACGAGGCCCTGCTGCTCGGGGGCGATGAGACTCAGCCGGTTGGTGCGGTCGGAGAAAAGGTCGACGATTCCGTCCAGCGCGGCGAGGGTGAAATAGAGCGACACCTTCGCCTCGGCGAGTCCGTCACGCTGCACGACGGCCGCGGCCGCGCCGGCCTCGACGGGCGGCGCGTCCTTGATGACCCCCCAGGACCAACCACATTCGAAGAGGAGGGTGTCGTCCTCCACGACCTCCGGGGACGGGGTCTCGACACCCATCGTCAGCTCGGGCAGCGAGGCGCGGGCCGGGGCGAGGGCCTCTCTCAGCCCGCTGAGCACGCTCTCGGTGGAGCGCCCGCCGCCGCTGACCAGAGTGCGCAACGCCTGGCCGTCCTCGGAATCCGCGGAGAACGAGCGCACCGTGAAGCTGCGGAGGATGCCGACCATCGCGGCCGACAGCCGGCGCGAGGCGGCGGCCTCAAGTTCGCTGAGCTCCTTGCGCAGGGCATCGCGCCGCACCGTGGGCCGGAACTCCTTGACGAAGCCGAGGACGGCGAGCGAAAGCGTGATGGACATCGAGAACGAGTCGACGACGTCCAGGCCGAGCTGGTCCGGCTTCAGCTCGTCGCCCTCGCGCTGGGCCCGGAAATAGGAGCCGCCGGCGAAGGTTGGGTTTCCGCCCTCGTCGGAGTACCGCTCCATGTACGCCAGGAGAGTCCGCACCAGAACCTGCGGGATCCGGCGGGGATCGCCGAGCTCCGAAAGGGCCTCGGCGACGTCGCCGGCCGTCTCGTCCGGTCGGACGAAACCCATACCGGCCATCTGGTAGGCGGGATACATGATACAGAGCAGCTGCTCGGCATCACTGGTCGAATTCGAAGTGTCACGGCCACCGAAATTCCATTCCTCGTCGGGAAACGAGTACCTGGCGGCTGCCTTCCAGAGCTCCAGCAGGAGCTGCCGCGGTCGGATGTCCAACGCTTGTTCCCCCTGTCCTGACGTTCAGAAGCCGCACGCATGCGCACCGCCTCACCGGCGAGGCAGCGAGCCCTCCTGGTCGGGGAGCAGGCCCTGAGCGCGCGCCATCGCCCGGTAGCGGACAACAGCCCTGGTGGACACACCCAATTCGTCGGCGATCTGACCCGCGGTCCGGTGGGCACGGGTGAGCTCGGCGGCTACCCGTATCCGCCGCACGACGGACACCGAGTCGGTGTCCACGCTGCAGGCGCTCACATCCTCTCCTCGGAGGCCGGGTGGATGCCGCCCTGGTCGTCGAGGAGAACCCGGGCACCCCGGTAGAGCACCGGGGCCGCGGCCGGGTCGTCGCCGCGGTGGACCTGCCAGCCGTTGTCGTACCGGTCGGACGCTCCGTCAGCCAGCGCGTGACC
>NZ_ADGX01000216.1 GCF_000177675.1 Parafrankia sp. EUN1f | reverse complement strand
GCGAAGTCGTCAGGGCCGGCGGCATGGCGGCGAACCGCCCGCGGGTGATAGACCTCCACGCCGTCGATCACACGGCCGACCACACCCCGCTCCAGGCCGCGCCGGACGACCTCGACCTCGGGCAGCTCAGGCACAGCGGATCATTGGCAAACCCGGCGAAACCAGATCATCGTGCGTCGCCCGCACCGGCCGCCGGGTCGCGGCTGATAGCACCCTCCACAGCGGTACCGCCCGCGACGGCGCCTTCAGGGGCCGTCCCGTCTGCTTTGTCCGGCTGCGGCTCGCCGTCATCCGCGGCGGTGGCGCGCTTCTCCAGCATCGCGAAGGCCGTCGCCGCGGCACGCTGCTCGGCCTCCTTCTTGCTGCCGCCCTCGCCCTCACCCAACACCTCGCCGGCGACCCGCGCGAAGGCCGTGAACCGCTTGGCGTGATCAGGGCCGGCCTCGGTGACGACATAGTCCGGCGGGCCGAGACCCAGCAGCGCCGTCTGTTCCTGCAGGGACGTCTTCCAGTCCAGCCCGGCGCCCCGGCCGGCAGCCTCGTCCAGCAGCGGGTCGAAAAGTCGATGGACGAAGCCGGAGGCCACGTCAAGGCTGTTGGAGAGGTAGACGGCGCCGATCACCGCTTCCAGCGTGTCCGCGAGGATGCTCGGCTTGTCACGCCCGCCGGTTGCCTCCTCGCCCCGGCCGAGAAGCAGATACGGCCCGATGCCGGTCGGTCCGATGCGCCGCGCCACGTCGGCGAGGGCCCGCATGTTGACCACCGAGGCGCGCTGCTTGGCGAGCTGGCCCTCCGGGAGGTCGGGGTGGCGGCGGAAGAGCGCGGCCGTCACGATCAGGCCGAGCACCGCGTCGCCGAGGAACTCCAGCCGCTCGTTGGTGGGCAGGCCACCGTTCTCATAGGCGTACGACCGGTGTGTCAGCGCCCGATCCAGCAGTTCGGGATCGACGTCGACCTGCAGCGCCTCGACCAGCCCGTCCCGCGGCGGCGGAACCGACTGCACCCGACTCATCGAGACAGCCCCGCCAGCTCCCGGCGCCGCTCGACCAGCGTCGCCATGGCATCACGAACCGATCCGGCGAGCCCGCCGCGCACCGCGCCGGCCGCAGCACCCACCGCCGCGGACAGATCGCCTGCCCGCCCGGGGCCGGCCGCGCACGGCCTGACCACCTGGACGGCTGTACCGTCCACTCCCAGCACGATCATTCCCCCCTGAAGTTCCGAACCCACCGCCGGTGGTGAAGCCGGGTCCGACCCGACCCATGTCGACGCGGCACGCTGTCCCAGCGCGGCAAGCACGACATCGCCGGTGAAGCCGTCGGTCACGACGACGTCCACACCGGCCCCGGTGCGCAGCCTGTCGGCGGTCACCGGCCCGACGAAGTGCAGCCCGAGTGAGGAAAGCAGGTCACCCGCGGAGCGCCGGAGCTGGTCCTGCAACGCCGGGCGCGCCGACAGCAGGCCGACCCGAGGGCTGACGACTCCGTGGCAGGCTGTCGCGTACCGGGCGCCCGAAAGGGCGAACTGGGCGAGCTCGTCGGCGGTCACGTCCACCGAGCCGCCCGCGTCACACAGGACCACGGGAGAACTCACGGAACCGAGAACGGCCGCAGCGGCGGTTCGAGTCGCACCCCGGACCAGGCCGAGCGTGAACCTCGCCGCGGCCAGCACGGCCTCCAACGGAGCGACCGACACCATCGCGTCGGCCTGCCCGTCCCGCACCAGCCGCGCCGCGACCCGCACGCCGGAGTCACGCCGTGCCCGAACCTCGCTCAAGGCCTCCGGACCTGCCGCGACCCCGCGCGCCGCGTTGACCAACTGGCACCGCCCACCGGAAAGGACGCCACCCGCCGCGAGCGCGGACTCGACACTGGCCGTGGGCGCCACCACGGTCAACGTCAGCCGCGGATCAAGATCGAGCGCCGCCGCGAGTTCATCGAGGAGGTCCTCCGGTGGAAGGCCCTCCCCGATCAGATCGACAGCTACGCGTGCCACACCGTGGTCAGACGTCCAGAACCTGGCGATCGTTGTAGCGGCCGCAGGTCGGGCACATCGTGTGCGGACGGATGACGTGCCCGCGCGAGCACTTCGCGAGCGTCGGCACCTTGGCCTTCCACTGCGCGCGACGGGACCGGGTGTTGCTGCGCGAGGTGCGCCGCTTCGGGACGGCCACTAGTCCTTCTCCTTGTTCTCGGTGATAGCGGGATCCTGGGCGAGACCGGACAGCGCCGCCCATCTCGGGTCCTGCCGGGTGTGGGAATGGTCCGGACCGACCTCGTCAAGACGAGCGCCGCAGTCGACGCACAGGCCTGCGCAGTCCGGCCGGCACAGGGGTGACAGCGGAAGGCTGAGCACCACCGCGTCACGAACGACCGGCTCGATGTCGACATGATCCTCGACGAGGACGCAGGTGTCGCCCTCGTCCTCGGTCTCGACGGCCCGCTCGGGGTAGTAGAACAGCTCCCTGATGTCGACGGACGTCGTGTCCGTGACCTCCTCCAGGCAGCGGGCGCACTCCCCGGCCAACGGCGCGGTCACCACGCCGCTCACCAGGACCCCCTCCATGACCGACTCGAGCCGCAGGTCGAGCCGCACAGCGGCGCCCTCGGGCACGCGCAGAATCTCGGTGCCGAAGTCGGACGGCTGGACGATCGTGGTCTCGACACGACGAAGTGAACCCGGCCTACGGCCGAGCTCACGGGTGTCGAGCACATAGGGACCCCGGGGGGCGCGCCGACGGGCTCGTTGTGTGGTCATGGCGGTCACAGCAGATGTTCTCACGTCACGGTCGTTACGGGACTGACCTGGGGGCGGGAGGCCGATCGTACCGATACCGACCGAACTGCCTCGGATCAACCGGCACAGAGATCACCCACCCTGATCCTCCCGACCGCTGACGCAGGCCAGCGAGAGCGGACCGGCTGAACGCCGGCCTGCCCGACCCGGGATGAAGCGACCCAGGCCCGGTCGGAAGTACGCACCCATGTCACTGGGCACGGACTACCAGCGTATCCGATCGCGCCCACTCCCCCCGATCGGCGCTCCGGCACCGTGGGGCAGGCAGCCCGGAAGGTCAGGCCGAGGTCAGACGAACATGACCGGTCATGCCACCGCGGGCCACCGGGACACCGGCCCAACGCTCGGCTCCGGAGGCGAAGGCGGCGCCCGGGCCGCCATAGGACATCCGGGAGAGCCCTGACGGCTCGCCGCCCTCGCCGTCGACGACGTCGCCAGCCATCGGCCGTTCCGCCTCGTCGGCTGCCGCACCCGCGTGAACCGCACCTGCGTGGACGGGGACCGCACCGGCCGGGGCCGGGCGGCCGGGCGCACCGACGGCCGCCGCGGTCGCGACCGCGCCTCGCGACGCGAGCCGCTCCCGGCCTCGGGCCACCGACGCCAGGGTGCGGTCGAGCAGCTCCTCGAAACCGGCCAGCTTCCCGTCGACATACGAGTCGATCTGGCTGCGCATGTCATCCGAGGCCTGACGGGCGGCAGCCATGATCGCCGCGGCGTCGGACTCAGCCCGCACGACCACGGCACTGCCCGAGGCCAGCCGCGCGCCCTCCCGGCGGCCGTCGGCGACTATCGCCGCGGCCCGTCGATGCGCGTCGTCGATGATCGCCTCGCTCTCCAGCAGGACCCGGTCGGCGTCAGCCAACCGCTCGGGCAGCCGCGCCCGAAGATCCTCCAGAGCCTCCAGCAGCTCGGCCCGGTTGAGCACGCAGGACGCCGACAGCGGCATCGCCCGCGCCCCCTCGACCAAGACGATGATCAGATCGAGGCGCTCAGCGAGATCATCCATGAGCGGTAGGTTACGGCCAGCCGACGAATCACCCAGTAGCGACACTCCGCTAACGCACACGGTCAGACCACGATGCCCCAGAAGTCCTACTTCGACGTGGGGTGGCGGCTCGGTGTCATCTGGTGACGAGGCTCGCGGGCCCGCGTAGGCGCAGACCCGCGAGCGGAACACAGCTACAGGCCGGAACGGTCCCGCAGACCCTTGAGCACGACGTCGGGAACCAGCCCGGAGACGTCGCCGCCGTACCGCGCCACCTCCTTGACCAGGCTCGACGAAAGGAACGCGTACTGCGGATTGGTGCTCATGAACAGCGTCTCCACACCCGCCAACGAATTGTTCATCTGCGCCATCTGAAGCTCGTAGTCGAAGTCACTCACCGCACGCAGGCCCTTGACGATCGACTGGATGCCGTGCACTCGGCAGAAGTCGACGAGCAGGCCGTGCGACGATTCCACGATCACATTGGTCGGTGCGGCGGGATGCGCGCCGACCGCCTCCCGGATGAGATCCATCCGCTCATCGACCGTGAACAGGTTGACCTTCGACTTGTTGATCGAAACGGCGACGACGACCTCGTCGAAGAGCCGGCTGGCTCTCACGATGATGTCGAGGTGACCGTTGGTGATGGGGTCGAACGATCCGGGACAGGCTGCCCTCCTCATGATCGATTACCGTACCAGAGGACCCCCTCTCCGTACCTGCGCTCACGGAGCGCCACAAACCCGTCAGGCCAGGCCACAGGCCCACCCCGGGCAGCTCGTTCGACCACGCAGACACCCCCCTGCGCCACCCAGCCACCGCTCGCCAGCCGGCCGAGCACGACGCCCAGCTCGGCATCGGTCAGGGCGTAGGGCGGGTCGAGAAAAACCACGTCGTAGGGAGCAGGCGGCGGCACCTCCACCACCCGGGCGACCGCGGCACGCACCACCTCGGCCCCGGGCAGGCCCAGTGCCTCGACATTGCGGCGCAGGATGCGGGCGGCGCCCGCGTCACGATCGACCAACAGGGCATGTGCGGCGCCACGGGACAACGCCTCCAGGCCGACCGCACCAGAACCCGCGTACAGGTCCGCCACCCGGGCGCCGGCCAGATCGACCAGCGTGGCGAGGGTGTTGAACAGGCCCTCTCTCGCCCGGTCGGAGGTCGGCCTGGTGCCGGCGCCCGGTGGCACCTCGAGGCGACGCCCTCCGGCACTGCCGCCCACGATCCGCGTCATTGAACCTTTTCCATCGTCGATGTTCGTGAAGCAGAATCCCGGGCTCCGGGCTGCCTCTGCCGCCGAGCAGGATCTGAGGGCTCTGGTCGCTACAACGACCAAAACCCTCGGATTTTCGAGCTGTGGGTCCGGGCTTCCGCCGCTGCCGTGAAAGATCTGAGGATCGTGATCGCCAGAACGGCCCAGATCCTCAGATCTTCGAGCTGTGGAAAAGGTTCATCGATGATCAGCCCTTTTCCAGGAAGGCGGCGCTGGTCTCGTCCAGGGCGTCCGCAAGCAGGCGGCGCAGCGCGGGCAGCGACTGCAGCTCGGGATCCGCCGCGACGATGGCCCCGGCCTCCTCGCGCGCCGACCGGATGAGGTCCTCGTCCCGCAGCAGCTCGAGCAGCCGCAGGGAGCGCCGACCACCCGACTGGGCCGCGCCCAGCACGTCACCCTCCCGCCGCTGGGCCAGGTCGAGCAGCGCCAGCTCGGCGCCGTCCGAGGTGGAGGCGACAGCCCGCAATCGCTCGGCGGCCGGTGCCGTGGCGTCGACGCAGGTCTGGAGCAGGCAGATGCCCGGAGCACTGCCCCGCCCCACCCGGCCGCGGAGCTGGTGCAGCTGGGACACGCCGAACCAGTCGGAATCAAGAATGATCATCACGGTGGCGTTCGGTACGTCCACACCGACCTCGATCACCGTCGTCGCGACGAGAACATCGACCTCACCTGCGGCAAAGCGGGTCATCACATCGTCCCGGGCCGCCGCGGGCATCCGCCCGTGCAGGCCCTCGACCCGCAGCCCGGCGAGCTCATCCGCCACCAGCCGGGGCAGTGTCTGCGCGACCGTGGCGCCGACCCGCTCACCACCGTCACGCGGCCCCTGGCCACCCGGCTGAGCCGACTCAACCGGCTCCGGAGGCGCCGGCTCCTCCGTTCCCGCCGGATCCCCGGCGCCCGCCGTGCCCTCACCGACCCGAGGACACACCACGTACGCCTGGTGCCCTGCGGCGACCTCCTCCCGCAGCCGCCCCCACATCCGGCTCATCAGCACGGTGTTCACCGCCGGCACCACGAACGTGGAGATCGGCGAACGCCCGGACGGAAGCTGGTTCAGGACGGAGACCTCAAGGTCGCCGAAGACGGTCATCGCGACGGTTCGCGGGATCGGGGTCGCCGTCATGACCAGCAGGTGCGGTGGGCGCCGGCCGCGGGAACGAAGCTCGTCACGCTGCTCGACGCCGAACCGGTGCTGCTCGTCGACCACGACCAGCGCGAGGTCGTGGAAGGTGACGCCCGCACCCAGCAGCGCGTGCGTGCCGACGACGAGACCGACGCTCCCGTCGGCGATCGCGGCAAGCGTGTCCCGCCGGGCCCGCGCGGGCATCGACCCGGTGAGCAGCGCAACCCGCGTCGCCGGGCCACTCACCCCGAGCTCGCCGGCCCGGGCCTGGTCACCGAGCAGCCTGAGCAGGCTCCGGTGGTGCTGGGCCGCGAGAGTCTCGGTAGGGGCCAGCAGAACCGCCTGACCGCCCGAATCGACCGCGAGCAGCATCGCCCGGACCGCCACCACCGTCTTGCCGGAACCGACCTCCCCCTGCAGAAGGCGGTGCATCGGGACGGCCTTCGCCAGCTCCGCGGCGATGGTCTCGCTGACCTCCCGCTGGCCGTCGGTGAGGGCGAAGGGCAGGCTCGCGTCGAACGCGTCGAGCAGCCCGCCGGCGCGGCCGGGCCGGGGCTGGGTGGCGACCAGCTCCACCCGCCGCCGCCGCTGGGCCAGCGCTGTCTGGACGACCAGGGCCTCGTCCCACTTGAGCCGGGTGCGGGCGACGGCGACGTCGCCGCGGGTGCCGGGCCGATGGATGAGCTGGTAGGCACGCGCCAGGCCCACCAGCCGGTGCCGGGATCGGACGGACTCCGGCAGCGGATCGGTCAGCGCACCGAGCGAGTCGAGGACAAGCCGCAGGCAACGGGCGATCTTCCAGCTGGTGAGCTTCGCCGTGGCCGGATAGATCGGGACCAGCGCGCCGGCGAAGTCGGCCACCGCCGAGGCCTGGTCGCCGCGCTCACCCGCGACATCATCGCCACCAACACCCACGCCGAGCTCGCCGAGCTGGCCACCAGCCACGCCGAGCCGGCCATCGCCCGCGTCGTCGTCGGGGTCCGGGCCGTCGATCATGTGCACTTCCGGGTGGATCAGCTGACGGCGGCCGCGGAACTCGGCGACCTTGCCGGCGAACAACGCCGTGGTACCGGGCGTGAGTGCCTTCGCACGCCACTGCTGATTGAAGAAGACGAGGGAGAGCTCACCTCGGCCGTCGGTAACGGTGATCTCCGTGCGGCCGCTCTCGCGCCGGCGGTTGCTGGTGTTCCAGTCCGCCCGGGGCTTGTGCTTCACCACCTTCGTCACCCGCGCCTGGACCGTGGCGATCTCACCGACCACAAGACCGTCCAGGTCGGTGAGCTCCCCGCGCTCGTGATAGCGCCGCGGCAGATGGTTCAACAGGTCGCCGACGGTCGCCAGGTCGAGTTCGTCCGCGAGCAGCGACGCGTGTTTCGCGCCCAACACACTCTTGAGCGGCGTGTCCAGATCGAGCACACCTCAGATAGTGCACCGCGCCACCGACACTCTCGGCTGCCGACAGCTCACGGGGACGCCGACGCCTGGACGCAGACCCACCCCACGGAACGCCGCGGCAGGCACCCACCTGCTCCAGGCGCCCGGCCTGCGCGGCCCACGGCGACCCGGAACGGCGCGGCTAGGGTAGCCTCACAGTCGACTACAGGCTAGAGCGGTCGGTGACTCCCGGCCATCGTGATTGACGGAGTGTTCTCGTGTCTTCGGTGTGTGACGTCTGCGGCAAGGGGCCGGGCTTCGGCATGTCGGTCTCCCACTCCCACCGGCGCACCCGCCGTCGCTGGAACCCCAACATCCAGACCGTTCGTGCGATGGTCGGCCGCACCCCCAAGCGGCTCAACGTCTGCACCTCGTGCCTGAAGGCGGGCAAGGTCACCCGCGGCTGACCGTAGCCGAACTCCGACGGGCGCGCGTCACGGCGCGCGACCGTCCGGTTCCGATCGCGGACCGCGGCCGAGCATCTTGGTGGATCACGGCTGCTTCCGGTGACGGATCGCGGCTGGGCTGGCACAGGCCAGCTCGCCGGCCCGGCACGGATCTCGCCCGGCATGATGCGGGCCGCGGGTACCCCCGGGGTCCTTCGTGCGATGCCGGATGGCATCCGTTACTGTCCCGGCATGGGAGCCTCCACTCGCAGGGTTCGACTCGTCCTGCTGTTCGGCGGGCGTAGCACCGAGCACGCCATCTCGTGTGTGTCGGCCGGCGGAGTCCTGCGGGCTCTGGACCGGTCCCGTTATGACGTGATTCCAGTCGGCATCGACCCCGAGGGCCGCTGGGTGGTGCTGCCCGAGGACAGTCCCGTCCTCACCGCCGTCAGCGCGGACCTGCCCACCGTGAACGCGGCGGACGGCATCGAGGTCACGCTCACGCCGGATCCGACCAAGCCCCGGCTGCTCGTGTCCGACCCGTCCTCGCCGCTGCGCGATCTGGGGACCGTCGACGTCGTCTTCCCCCTCCTGCACGGCCCGTTCGGGGAGGACGGCACCATCCAGGGCCTGCTGGACATGAGCGGCCTGCCCTATGTCGGTTCCGGCGTGTTCGCCAGCGCCACCGCGATGGACAAGCAGCACATGAAGCGCATCCTGGCCGCCAGCGGGCTGCCCGTCGGCCCCTACACGGTCGTGCGGCCCGGGCAGACGCTCTCGGAGACCGAACGCGAGCTGCTCGGGCTGCCGGTCTTCGTCAAGCCCGCACGCGGCGGCTCCAGTATCGGCATCAGCCGGGTGGACGCCTGGGCGGATCTCGACACCGCGTTCAAGGCCGCCCGGTCCAGTGATCCCAAGGTGCTCGTGGAGGCGGCGATCGTCGGCCGCGAGATCGAGTGCGGTGTGCTCGACCGCCTCGACGGCTCCGGGCCCGAGGCCAGCGTGCCCGCCGAGATCACCGTGACGTCGTCCGCGGGTTTCTACGACTTCGAGGCCAAGTACGTCTCCGACGGGGCTCGCCTCGACGTGCCGGCCCAGCTGCCCCACGAGCTCACCGAACGGGTGCGTGCCACGGCGACGGCTGCCTACGAGGCCCTCGACTGCGCCGGCCTGGCCCGTGTCGACATGTTCGTCACGCCCGCGGGCGACATCGTTCTCAACGAGGTCAACACCATGCCCGGGTTCACCTCGACCTCGATGTTCCCGCAGGTGTGGGCGGCCAGCGGTCTCGACTTCGCCGCCCTCACCGACCGCCTCGTCCAGCTGGCCCTGCGCGACGGCGTAGGGCTGCGCTGACACGTCGGTGCTGACCGGCACGACGGTGCCCCCTCAGCACGACGGTGCTGCTTGGCAGGTGCCAGTCAGCACGACGGTGCTGCTTGGTCGGTGCAGTCAGCACGACGGGGCTGGTTGGCACGCCTCGTGCCGATCGTGACCGCCGCTCCGGCTACCCCTCAGTGCCCGCGGTGGGCCGGGTGTGCTCCCGCACGGATGGCGCCAGCGCGACGAGGACCTCGAAGGCCTGTTGGTCCGCCGGCAGTGTCAGCACCACCTGGGGGGTCCTGGTCGGCGTCGAGTACCTGGTCCGGTCACCGAGGGCCTCGGTGAACCAGCCGACCTCGTCGATCGCGGAAAGCACCGTGGTTGGCTGGTAGCTGGCCGCGACACCTGTTGCACCACAGGTGAGAACGGCATCCGGTTTCGCTCCGTAGGCGGCCGCGTTGGCGACGGGAGGCTTTACCTCCCGACGATCCATGCCTGCGCCGAGCGAATCGGGCAGCGCCGCGATCAGCGCGGCGCAGGCCGCCCGGTCTCCGACCGCCGGGGTCGGTGCCCCGGTGATCGAAACCGGGCCGGGACCACCGCAGGAAACGAACACCGCCCCGGCGACGACGAGTGGACCGGCGAGGCGGAACAGACGAAGCCGCGGCCTCCCTGTCACGCGCTCTCCTCCGGCCCCACGGGCCCGGGGAACCCTGATGACGGGGCAGTCTCGCTGCCCTGGGGAGCCTGCCCTCAGAAGTGGACCACCGGACATGTCAGCGTTCGGGTGATGCCGTCCACCGACTGGACCCGGGACATCACCAGCTTGCCGAGGTCGTCTACGCTCGACGCCTGCGCGCGGACGATGACGTCGTACGGACCGGTGACATCCTCGGCCTGGGTGACCCCCGGGATCTGCTCGATCTCCTTGGCCACCGCCGCCGATTTGCCGACCTCAGTCTGGATAAGGATATACGCGTGTACCACAGACGCTCCCTCGTCGGACGTCGACAGCCCGTCGAGCAGACACGGGCTGACAGAAGGTAACAGGCAAACGGGCCGGATGAGAGGGTCTGAGGCGAGGAATTTGCTCTGATCGCCCGACTGGCGCGGAGGAACCGCACTCCACGGGCGGCGAACTCGGCCGTTCCAGGCCTCTTACGCCCGCTTTGGCCCTCACTGTGAGGATCCCCACGCATGACCCCAGCAGTACCGCCGGATGCCGCCCCGCCGCGGGTGCTGACCATCGCCGGCTCCGATTCCGGCGGCGGCGCCGGCATCCAGGCGGACCTGAAGACGATGCTCGCACTCGGTGTGCACGGCATGAGCGCCGTTGTGTCGGTCACCGCACAGAACTCGGTCGGCGTGCACGGCGTCTGGGACCTCCCTCCCGAAGCGGTCCGGGCGCAGATCCGCGCCGTCACCGAGGACATCGGCCTGGACGCGGTCAAGACGGGGATGCTCTCCTCCGCCGCACTCGTCGAGACCGTGGCGCAGGAGCTGGCGACGATGTCCGTGCCGAGCGTCGTCGACCCGGTCGGAGTCTCCAAGCACGGCAACCCACTGCTGGCCACCGACGCGGTGGACGTCCTGCGTCGCGAGCTGCTGCCCCGCGCCACCATCGTCACCCCGAACCTGGACGAGGCGCGACTGCTGACCGGCGTCGACGTCGTCGACGAGACGGGCCTGCGCCGCGCCGCCGACGCCCTGCTGGCCCTCGGGCCCACCTGGGTGCTCGTCAAGGGCGGCCACCTGCCGGGCGACGCGGTCGATCTGCTCACCGACGGCTCAGCCAGCTACGAGCTGCGTTCTCCTCGCCTGCCCCGCATCCACACGCATGGCACCGGCTGCACTCTCGCCTCGGCGATCGCGGCCCGGCTGGCCTGCGGTGATGACGTACCCTCCGCGGTCAGGGCCGCCAAGACCTACGTGACCGGGGCGCTCGCCGCGGGCTTCCCCCTCGGCGCGGGCATCGGCCCGGTGGATCACGCCTACCTGACCCGGCGGCCGGCCCAGGCCCCCGGTCCCACCCGCGAGACCGACCCGGCGGGGCCGTGAGGCCAATGGCGTCGTCTGATTGAATCTCCCCGACTCGAAATACCAGGTGCACAGCAGAGCGCGACGCACCATGAGATGTGACGAACCTTGCATTCTGGCACATCCGACCCATCGCCGTGGAGGCACCTCGTGAGGGAAACCGGTTCCGGTCTGACCACTCCCGCGGGTTCGGGCGACAGCACCCTTTCCGGCCCCGGTACGGCTGCCGGCCCCGGCGCGGCTGCCGGCAGGCACCCCTTCCCGGACCCGCACTGGTACACGATCGCCGGCGGCGCACCGCTCACCGGCTCCGTCGAGGTCTCCGGAGCCAAGAACTCGGTCACCAAGCTCCTCGTCGCC
>NZ_ADGX01000217.1 GCF_000177675.1 Parafrankia sp. EUN1f | reverse complement strand
CGCACTCGGGTGCGCACGCCTGGGAGACCGTCCGCCTGCGGTCTTTCGGTCTGCCGGGTTGTTCGCCGGTCGCCAGCGGGTCAGTTGCGCATGTTGGCGCCGCCGTCGATCGCCCAGACCTGGCCGTTGATCCATTCGGCGTCGTCGGAGAGCAGGAACGCGACCACCGCGGCGAGGTCGCTCGGGCGGCCCAACCGGGTCGTGGGCACCCGGTCGAGGAACATCTTCTGCAGGGCGAGGTCGTTCTGCTGTTCCTGTAGCTCGCCCATGACCAGGCCGGGCATCACGCAGTTGCAGCGCACGCCCGCCCGGCCCCAGTTGGTCGCGATGTGCCGGGTGAGCGCGTTGACAGCCGACTTGGAGGCCCCGTACGCGGGCCTTTTGCCGTCGCTGGCGCTGACGGACGCACCCGACGAGGTGTTGACGATGCTGCCGCCGCCGTTCGCGAGCAGGTGCGGAAGAACCGCGCGGGCCGTCCGGACGAAGCCGACCACGTTGACGTCGAGCGTGCGGGTCCACACGTCGAGGTCGGTGTCGAGCAGGGTCCGGTCCCGCCCGAGGTTGCCGGGGGAGAGGTCCGCGCCGACGTTGAACAGGCCGTCGACGGCACCGAAGCGTGCGATCGTCGCGTCGACCAGCGCCTGGACGGACTCCTCGTCGGCGAGGTCGAAGTGCACCGCGATCGCCTGGCCGCCGATCCTGGTTATCCGCTCGACGGTCGCCTGCGCACCGGCGAGGTTGATGTCACCGACGACGACGCCCGCGCCCTCCTCTCCCAGCCTGAGTGCGGCCCCGGCGCCGATACCGGTCGCGCCCCCCGCCACGATGAACGACCTGTCTGCGAGTCCGCGCATGTCCGTGCTCCTCATCCCATCCACTGGCCGCCGGCGACGTCGATGGTCTGGCCGCACATGTAGTTGGCGGCGTCCGAGGCGAGGTAGGCCACCATGTTGGCGACCTCCTCCGGCAGGCAGACCCGCCCCAGCTGGACCTGGTGCTCGATGGAGTTCAGTACCGCGGTGCGGCCCACCAGGTCGTGTTCGTTCTGCGGGTCGAGAACCCGCTGCCGCAGGGTTGGATTGATCATGATTCCGGGTGCCACGCCCAGGACGTTGACACCGCGCGGTGCCACCTCGTGCGCGAGGTTGCGGGTGAAGCCGATGACCCCGGCCTTGCATGCGCAGTAGACCGTCAGGCCCTTCTGCTGGATGCGTCCGCCGACCGCCCCGATGTTGAGGATCCGCCCCGACCCCTGCGGCAGCAGGTATTCCAGCGCGGCATGGGCGCCGTACATCATCATGGTCAGGCTGCCGAGCACCGTCCGGTCGATGTCGTCCTTGCTGTGCTTCTCGAACGGGCCGCCGACGACCATCACGGGGTTGTTCACCATGATGTCCAGCCCGCCGAGTGCCTCGTGGCTTTCCTGCACCGCACGGTGCACCTGATCCCAGTCCGACATGTCGGCGAGGACGGGGAATGCCTTCACTCCCCACCGCTGCTCGATCTCCGCGGCCCGCTTCTCGACCTTCCAGAAAGTGCGCCCGATCAGCGCGACATCGGCCCCGAGGCCAGCCAGGCGATTCGCGATGGCCTGGCCCAGTCCGTCGCCGCCCGCCCCGGTGACGATCGCCTTTCTGCCACTCAGGTCGAGCAGCTCCGAAACCCGCATCCCGATGGTGTGGGTGGGCAGGCGGTCAAGCCCCAGTTCCTTCGCCCAGTCACGGTCATCCGGTTCCATGAATCTCTCCGCTCTGCATTGGCGGTGGGTGTCGAGCCTTTTCCGCCGTCGACTCGGACCCGCGCCGGCCCTGCCTGCGGACCGTGTGGCGCAGATGGCTCATTGCTTTCGGCGGTGCCGGCCGTCGCGAGGATTTTCTGATGCTAGGACGGCGCCGGTGACTGTGACCAATACAACTTTCGGCGGCCAGCTATAACATCTCGGTATGCCGCCCGCTTATCACGATTGCTGGGCCCCGGTAAAGGTGGCCGTTGGCAATTCGAGCGGGGAAGCTGTTCGAGATGCTCGTGCCGGCGCGGTCGGCGCCGCACCGCATCCGCGCGTGGGTGTCTGCGCAGCCCGGGGCTCCCGCGCCGGAGTGCGTTTGGTGCGTAGGGTTGGGAGGGCGGTGTGATCCGAGCTGCCTGGTCGGTGGAGTAAGGCGGGGAGCAGGACGGCCGCAGCTCATCTCATGGGCTTGACCTCGGTGAACGCATCCGGGTCGATGGCGTCACCGCCGCGACCGGTCGAGCGGTCACCGCTGCGCGGGTCAATACCTCTAGACATTTAGGGCGGTGCGGCCTAGGCTGCTCGCGACACGCCACCGCGCCACCGCCAGCCATCGCGGGGGGCGGCGATGGTGCCGTGGGGCGTTCGACGGCCTTGGAGGAGCGGATCGATGGTGGACATGCCTCCCGAGTCGGGAGTCGCCCTTGACCGCGACGGCTGCCTGCTGCGGATCGGCCTGGACCGCCCGCAGCGGCGCAACGCCCTCGACACGGTGGCGGTGCGGCGGATCATCGACGCCCTGGAGGAGGCCTCGACCGACGACACGCTGCGGGTGGTGCTGATCGAGACGCGCGGCCCGCACTTCTGCTCCGGGGCGGACTGGGTCAGCTCCAACACCTCCGGCGCTGCCCGGCCGCGCCCCGGCAGCGTGCAGCGCCGCACGGCACTGCAGGCACACCGCCTGATCCAGCTGGTGTCGGAGGTGCAGCTGCCGGTCGTCTGCGCGGTGCGCGGTTACGCCGCCGGCCTCGGATTCCAGCTCGCGCTTGCCGCGGACTTCACCGTCGCCGCCGAGGACAGCACGTTCTGGGAGCCGTTCCTGGCCCGTGGGTTCAGTCCGGACAGCGGCGCGACCTGGATGCTGCCCCGCCTCGTCGGGGTCGCGCGGGCCAAGGAGCTGCTGCTGCTCGGCCGGCGCCTGTCCGGTGCCGAGGCCGCCGCCTGGGGGCTGATCTACCAGGCGGTCCCCGACACCGACCTCGACAAGGCGGCCGCGGCCCTGGTGGAGACGCTCGGCCAGGCGGCGACGGTCGCCGTCGGCCTCACGAAGCGGCTGGTCAACCGGGGCCTGGAGCTCGGGCTGACCGAGGCCATGCAGGACGAGGCGTTCGCCCTGGAGCTGGCCTCGCGCACCGCCGACTTCAAGGAAGGACTGCTGGCGTTCAAGGAGCGCCGCCAGCCCGACTTCAGTGGGCGCTGAGCCGACCTCGGTGGGCGTCAGCCGGCGCGAGCACGTTTCCCGGTCAGTCAGGAGATCATGATGTCGACCTACTCGACCATCCGGTACGAGACGGGGCCCGACCGGGTCGCGACCATCACGCTGGACCGTCCGCAGGCGATGAACGCCTTCGACCGGCAGATGTGCGAGGAGATCCGGGACGTCTGGCGGCGGGTCAAGCTGGATCCGGCGGTGAACGCGGTGGTGCTGCGGGCGGCCGGCGACCGGGCCTTCAGCGCCGGGCTGGACGTGAAGAAGGCGTTCGGCCAGCCCGACGACGTGTGGAACCACGAGGATCCGGGCGAGATGCTCAGCCCGAAGTGGCAGAAGTGCTGGAAGCCCGTGGTGTGCGCGGTGCAGGGCATCTGCACTGCCGGCGCGTTCTACTTCCTGAACGAGGCCGACGTGGTGATCTGCTCGAGCGAGGCGACGTTCTTCGACTCGCATGTCACCTATGGCCGGGTGTGCGCGGTCGAGCCGATCGGCCTGATGCGCAGGATCGGCCTCGGGGAGACGCTGCGCATCGCGTTGATGGGCAACGACGAGCGGGTGTCCGCCGAGACCGCGCTGCGGATCGGCCTGGTCACCGAGGTCGTCGAGCGGGCGCAGCTGTGGGACAGGGCCCATGAGATCGCGGCGGGGATCGCCCGGCATCCGTCCACGGCGACGCAGGGCACCGTGCGGGCGATCTGGGAGTCGCTGGACCGCCCGTACCGCGCGGCGATGGAACAGTCGTTGATCTACACCCGGCTCGGCAACGCGGCCGGGATGGCCGAGGCGGAGGCCGCGGCCAAGGCGACCGCCGCGGCGGCCGACGCGGCCGGCACCTCGGCGCCCCGCCCGGCGTGGAGGCTGCGTTGACGCAGCCCATACCGGCACCTGCGACGGCACCCCCCGCGGCGCC
This sequence comes from Parafrankia sp. EUN1f, assembly GCF_000177675.1. Lineage (GTDB taxonomy): Bacteria > Actinomycetota > Actinomycetes > Frankiales > Frankiaceae > Parafrankia. The sequence goes on along the minus strand of NZ_ADGX01000217.1, from coordinate 7,483 downwards.
GGCATCCGCTCCCGCGCCGGTGGAGCCCTGGGTGTTCGGTGTCGCGCCGCTCGCGCAGACCGCCGAGGCCGCGGCCCGGCTGCGGCGGGTGACCGGGCTGGTGCTCGCGCTCGAACACGAGGATCCGGCGGTCGAGACCCTGCTGGCCGCGCTCGAGGAGGCGGAGCGCAGCCTCGAGCCCCACAGTCCCGCCGGCGGGCCGCCGCGCGTCGGCACCGCTTATGCCGGTGAGGCCGCCGAGGCCGGCAGCGCTGAAGAAGCGGGGGAGGCGCTGAGCGGCCGGGTCTACCTCGATCATTCGCGAAACATCGGCGCCTTCAACCCGATGTTCCCCGAGTACGAGCTCACGGTCGCGGGCGACCACGCCGAGGGCACGGTCACCTTCCCGATCGCCTACGAGGGGCCGCCGGGCCTGGTCCACGGTGGTTTCCTCGCGCTGTTCTTCGACGCCGTGATCCAGCATCACAACTGTGACCTGGGGCTGGCGGGGAAGACGGCGGGCCTGTCGCTGCGCTACCGGCGGCCCACTCCGCTGCTCACCGAGCTGAAATTCGTCCTGAGCCGATCGGCCGACGGGCCGAGGATCTCCTCGACCGGTCAGCTGTTCGCCGGGGATCGCCTGCTGTGCGAGGCGGCGATGGACGCGGTGAAGGGCGATCGATCCCGATTGCCGGCGGTGTCACCGCGGAGGGCGCCATCATGATCGCCACGACCGTCGACGCCGGTGACAGGCTAGCGTTGACCGTCCCGGCGCTGCTGCGCGAGCAGGCCGCGCGCCACGGGTCGCGGGCGCTTCTCACCTGCGACGACGACGTGCTCACCTACGCCGAGGCTGAACGGCGCTCGGGCGAGCTCGCGCGTGGCCTGCTGGCGCTGGGCGTCGGCAGCGGGACGCACGTCGGGCTGCTGTACCCGAACGGCAGCGACTTCGTCGTCGGCTGGCTGGCCGCGGCGCGGATCGGTGCGGTGACGGTGCCGCTGAGCACCTTCTCGACCAGCGCCGAGCTGGGTGCCCTGCTGCGCGGCGCCGATGTCGGGGTGCTGCTGAGCGCCACCTCCTACCGTGGCCACGACTACGTGGCGGCGCTGCGGGCCGCCGTGCCCGAGATCGCGCAGGCCCCACCGCCGTTGTTCGCGCCGTCGATGCCCGTGTTGCGCCAGGTCCTCTTCGGGCCCACCGTCGAGGGTGCCGAGGGTGCCGAGGGTTCTGGGGACGCTGGGGGCGTCGAGGGTGTCGACCCGGCCTGGACGGTGCCGGCGCTGCTGGCGCGGGGCGCCGAGATCGGCGCGGACGTCCTGCTGGCCGCCGAGGACGGTGTGCGGGCGAGCGACCGGATGGTCATCGTGCACACGTCCGGGTCGACGAGCGCGCCGAAGGGCGTGATCCACACCCACGGCGCCCTGATCCGGCACCTGGCCAACCTGAACGAGATCCGCCGTTACACCCCGGACGACTCGCTGTTCTCGAACTCGCCGTTCTTCTGGATCGGCGGCTTCGCCTACGCGCTGCTGGGCACGTTGCTCGCCGGCGGACGGCTGGTCTGCTCGAACGCGACGGCGGCCGCGGACGTCCTGGACGTGCTGGAACGTGAGCGCCCGACGATGGTCAACGGGTACGCCCAGTCGGTGGCGCAGCTGCCCGCGGATCCCACGTTCGCCCGCCGGGACCTGTCGTCCATCCGGCGCGGAAACCTGTACTCGATCATGCCGGCGGACGTCCGGCCGGCTGATCCGCAGCTGCGGCACCAGATGCTCGGGATGACCGAGGCGGGCTCCGTCTGCCTGGTCAGCGAGGACGAGAGTGACCAGCCCGAGCATCGGCGCGGCTCGTTCGGCCAGCCGGCACCCGGCTTCGCGGCCCGCATCGTCGACCCGGCCGACGGGCGTGTGCTGGGCCCGGGCGAGGTGGGGGAGCTTTGGCTGCGGGGCCCGTTCCTGATGGAGGGCTACCACGGGCGGGAGCGGCACGACGTTTTCGACGCCGACGGCTGGTATCACTGCGGTGACCTCTTCCGCGCCGACGCCGACGGGTACCTCTACTTCCAGGGCCGTGACGGCGACGTCATCAAGACGGGCGGGGCGAACGTGTCGCCGGTCGAGGTCGAGGCGACGATCCGGGACGTCGCCGGCCTGACCGCGCATGTGGTCGGTCTGCCCGACGGAGCCCGGGGCCAGATCGTCGCCGCGGCTGTGCGGGTGCCCGCGGGTCGCAGTGTCGACGCCGACCAGCTGCGCCGGCGGCTTGCCGAGCAGCTGTCCGCCTACAAGGTTCCGCGGCGGATCATGCTGCTGGCGGAGCACGAGGTACCGACGATGTCCAGCGGGAAGATCGACGTCCCGGCGCTCAGGGAGCTGCTCCGTGCCGCAGGTTGAGACCGAAGCCGAGACCGAAGCCGAGACCGAAGCCGCAGGTGAGGCGGTGGTCGAGACCGCGGGCGCCGGTGACGACGGCCGGGTCGGCGTGGTGCTGCCGGCGGAGCTGACCATTCCGGCGCTGCTCGCGCTCCGGCGCCGGCTCGACGGCGCGGTCCAGGCGCTCGTGAACGACGACGAGGCGGTCACCTTCACCGAGCTGGACGACGCCAGCCGGGCGCTCGCCGCGGGTCTCGTCGGTGCGGGTGTCAGCAAGGGCAGCCGGGTCGGGCTGGTGATGGCGAACGGCATCGAATGGGCGACGGCGGCGCTCGCGGTGATGCGGGTCGGCGCCGTGCTCGTCCCGCTCAGCACCCTGCTGCGGCCGCCCGAGCTGCTCGCGCAGCTGCGCGTCGCCGCGGTGACCGAGCTGGTCGTGGTGCCGCGGCTGCGCGGCCGCGACTACCTCGCCGAGCTGGAGACGGTCGCGCCCGGGCTGGTCGCCGACGCCCGCGCCGGGCGCCGACACGCGGCGGTCCCGTCGCTGCGCCGGATCTGGCGCTCGGACGAGCTTCCCGACGCGACCAGCACGACCGTGCCATCGGCCGCGCTGCTCGACGTCGTCGATGGCCTGGAGCGCGCCGTCCGTCCCGCCGACGACCTGGTGGTGCTGTTCACCTCGGGGAGCCGCTCCACGCCGAAGGGTGTCGTGCACACCCATGGCAACGGGCTGCGGGCGGTCGCGGCGAGCCTGGATTGCCGGCGGATCGGGCGTGGTGAGCGCCTGTACATCCCGATGCCGTTCTTCTGGACGGGCGGGTTCGGTGGTGGGTTGCTCTCGGCGTTGGTCGCCGGCGCGACCCTGCTGGCGGAGGCGGTTCCCGAACCCGCGCGGACACTGGCGTTCCTGGAACGGGAGCGGGTGACGCTGTTCCGCGGCTGGCCGGATCAGGCGGCCCGGCTCGCGGCGCACCCGGCGTTCGCGGCCACGGACCTGTCGGCGTTGCGCCCCGCGAGCCTTCCCGCGGTGCTGCCGGCGGCGTCCCGGCCGGCACCGGGGGCGCGGGCGAACCTGTTCGGGATGACGGAGACGTTCGGGCCCTACTGCGGTTCGCGGCTGGACACCGACCTGCCGCCGGACAAGCACGGCAGCTGCGGCCAGCCGTTCGCCGGTGTGGAGGTCCGCATCGTCGATCCGGACACCGGGGCGGCGGTCGCGCCCGGTGCCGAGGGGGAGATCCGGCTGCGTGGGCCGAACGTCATGCGCGGCATCATCGGCCGCTCCCACAGCGAGGTGTTCGACGCCGACGGCTTCTACCGGACCGCCGACCGCGGTGCGCTCGACGCTGATGGCTACCTCTGGTACCGGGGCCGCCTGGACGACATGTTCAAGGTCAGCGGCGCGACCGTGTACCCGATGGAGGTCGAGGCGGCCCTGCGCGCACTGCCCGGTGTCGCCGACGCCTACGTCACCGACCTGCCCGCGGGTGGCGCGGACGGTGCGGGTCGCGAGGGTGGCGCGGATGCGCGGGAGGTCGCGGCGGTCGTCGTCAGCTCCGCGCACGACCCGGAGCAGCTCACCGAGCAGGCCCGGGCCCGGCTGAGCAGCTTCAAGGTCCCGACCCGCTGGCTCGTCCTGGGCGACCCGCACCGTGTGCCGCGGCTGGCCAGCGGGAAGGTCGACATCAACGCGCTGCGCCGCCTGCTCACCGAGGAGGGCGTGGCCGGCCCCCGGAGGTGACGTCGCCGCCGACGCGGCCGGTCAGCCGCGTCGGCTGGTCGGTCGGTCGGGACCGCCGTACTACAGCGTCATGTGCGAGATTCGGTAGTCTGCGTGTAATGAACAGCGAAGCCGCCATCGAGCCGAGCCCGGACGACGACGAGGAGCCCGGTGCCGACTGGCAGCGGCGGGTCGTCGGCCGGTCGCTGAGCAGTGCCCAGCGGCGGTCGATCGACCGCGGTGCCCGGCTCATCCGCGCCGCCGCGACCGTCCTGGAGCGCACGAACGGCCAGTCGCTGACCGTCCAGGACGTCGCCGACGAGGCCGGGCAGTCCCTGCGGACGCTGTACCAGTACTTCGCCAGCAAGGACGATCTGCTCCTCGCCGTGTACGAGGAGGCGATGCGCACCTACGCGCGGTTCGTCCGCGCGGCGATCGCGGTCCTGGAGGACCCGGTCGAGCGCCTGGCCGGCGGTGTGATCGCCGCCGCGCGGATGCCCGCGCTGCACGACAAGGCGGGTGTCGACCGGGGCCTGTCCCAGCTTCGGATGCAGATCGGCCAGGTCGATCCCGAGCTGATCGCCCGGTCACAGGCACCGGTGACGACCCTGTACCGGGAGCTGATCGGCGAGGCGATGGCGGCGTCGGGCATCCAGGCGCCGTTCGGTGTCGACCAGGCCACGTACTTCCTCTCCTCCGCGCGCATGTCGCTCGTCAGGTCGGCGACGGTCGGCGACGAGTACGGGCTGGGGCTGCCCGACGTGATCGACCTGTCCGTCTTCTGCCTGGGTGGCCTGGGCATCGTCCGGGCGCGGGAGTGGCACAGCAAGGTCGACGAGGCGCTCGCGCTGGTCGGTGAGGGCCGCTCCATCCTGCGCCGGCTGGCGAGGGAACCGGGCCGCTCACAGCAGTAGGCGGGCTGGCTGACGCCCGAGGTCGGCTACGCCCGGCGTCGGCTACGGCCGGGCCGGCGGGAACACCTCCCGGCCGAGGATCATGGGCAGGTCGAGGAACGTCCGGATGCCCGGCGCCGCCTGGCACACCGGCGCGATCGCGTGGACGGCGTGCATGGCGGTGCCCAGGCAGCCCTGGTCGTTCTCGTCCTCGTCGTGGACGGCGATGGTCGCCTCTAGCCGCATCGACGGCTGGCCCTCGACGCTGACCCGCCAGCCGCGCCCGGTCGGCCAGTCCGGTGCCTGCCCGTGCCCGACCCGGGTGATGTGCTCGACGGTCAGCGCGTGCCGGCCCCCGATGACGGCGGTGCAGGAGAAGCGCTGGGCCGACACCGTCCCGGCCTCGATGCGGCCGGCGGTGATGTCGAAGGCCGCCGGGGCGAGAGCGACCGACCGGTCATAGCTGAAGTCGTCGATGGTGGCGCCGAGGCCGTCCGCCACCATCATGATCGGCGCGTGGAAGACGGCACCGGCGATCTTCGGGTCGGCCATCGGGACGGGGGCGTCCGGGAGCTGGCCGAAGCCCATGATGTCGAAGAGCATCGGGGCGCTGTCGTAGGTCGAGTAGTCCAGCAGCTCCTGGACGAGCAGCGAGTCGATCCGCCGGAACAGCGGCGACATCGTCAGGGGGAGTACCTCGGCGGCCCAGCCCGGCTCGATCCCGGTCCCGTGGAAGGAGACCCCGCCCGCGGCGCAGGCCTCCTCCAGCCGTGCGACGGCCGCCGGCCCGGAGCTGCGCGGGTAGATGAGGGAGGTCACCGCGGTGGAGATGACGTTCTTGCCCGAAGTGAGCAGGCGGCAGATGTCGTCGAGCGCGCCGCCGGGGTTCATCTCGCCCTGGGCCATGTACAGCACGCAGTCCGCGTCGAGGGCCAGGATCTCGTCCTGGTCGCGGGTCGCCCGGACCCCGATGTCGCCGAGGCCGCACAGCTCGCCGACATCCCGGCCGTGTTTCGCCTCGCTGTAGACGAGCGCGCCCACCAGCTGTAACTGGGAGTGCTGGTGCACGGCCCGCAGCGCGTGCCGCCCCACGGAGCCCGTGCCCCACTGGACCACCCGAAGCACAGGCACCTCCGATTCTCGCCGGGACCTGATCCCGGCCGGTGCCTGTCAAAATATCTAGATGTAATGATTGGCGCAAGGGGGTCCGTTACCTGCCGGCGCGGGCGGCGGCCCAGCTCTCGCGGTTCGCCAGCGCGGCGTCGAGGATCGGCTTCCAGCGCTCGACGGTCTGGTCCCGCACGTTCATGTCGAAGCTGGTGGACGTGCGGAACTCCAGCACCTCCGCACCGTCAGGGCCGGCGGTGTAGGTATAGGGCGCGTCCGCCGCGACGAAGAACCCGTCGCCCCTGCCCAGGGTGCGGCTGCCCATGATGATCTCGCCGGACAGGACGTAGTAGAGGCAGTCCGCGGAATGGCTGTGCCGGGGCAGGCGGAAGCCCGCGCCGAACCACGAGTGGACGAGGCTGAACCCGTTCGGCCCCTCGCCCTTGAACGGCACGGTGACGTGCTGCCCGTCCGCGATCGGGCTGATGTCGAGGTTGGTGTAGACCTCCCGGTCGATCCGCGGCGGTGACATCATCCCGTCGTCGTCGAGCGTCGGCGCGCCCGCCGAGGTGAAGAACGACATCCTGCTGCTGCGCTCGTCGGCAGACATGGCCTCTCCTCGCCGCCGGGCCGCCGTCGGACGCGCGCGGGGTGCGCGTGCGGACGTCCAGGTCGCTCCCGGCCACTATCTCGGTGTCGATGTCGACATCGATAATGTTGAGAGGGCTGCGCCGCGTCAAGTCACGTCAGGCGACATCGGGACTGGGCCGCGAGCGTGGCGACCGTGGTCGCGGCGACTCCGCGACTCCGCGACTCCGCGGTTCCGCGGAACCGCGGGGCCGGAACCTCACGGTTCGGGGATCTCGAAGTGTTCGTCGCGGAGTTCGAAGGCGCGTTTGACGCCGTGTTGGGCGCGGGTCTTGACGAAGTTGTATTCGTTGTCTTCGAAGCTGAGGTTGGTGCCGTAGGCGTGGAAGAGGTAGCTGAGGACTTCTTCGCCTTGGTAGCCCTGGAGTTGTTCGACGAGGCGGAAGGCTTCCTTGGCGATGACGATGCCGTCGGCGGGCATGCGGGAGACTTTGCGGGCCCACCATTCGGCGCGGGTGGGGACGTCGGTGTCGGGGACGGTTTCGGTGAAGATTCCGCGTTCGGCGAGTTCGGTTCCGGTGAGGAGGTCGCCGGTGAGGAGCATGCGTTTGGCGAGGACGGGTCCGAGTCGGTGGAAGAACAGGTGGAGTGAGCCGAGTGCGGGGCCGAGGAAGCGGGTGGCGGGCATGCCGAGGCGGGCGTTCTGGCCGACGACGGCGATGTCGGCCATGAGGGCGATCTCGAAGCCGCCGCCGAGGGCGAGGCCTTCGACCTGGGCGATGGTGGCTTTGGGGTAGCCGAGGAACTCGTGGTAGAAGGCGAA
>NZ_ADGX01000218.1 GCF_000177675.1 Parafrankia sp. EUN1f | reverse complement strand
GGGGGCCCGAGCACTACGACCGCAGCACCTACGCCGACTCCACCTACACCCGGAACCTGCTGGGTGCGGCGGGCATCAACTGCCCCACGATCGGTGACCTGGTCACCCGCTATCTGGAGCACTGCGCGGACGTCGGCTACATCCCACCGCCGAATCGTCCCGCCCCGGCCCGTCGCCCCGCCCTGGCGGAGGAGGGGCGTTGACCGACCAGACCTGGCCACCCCTGTCGCGGGCTGACGTCGTCGTCTTCCCCGGGCAGGGCTCGCAGCGCCAGGGCATGGGCCAGGACTTCCACCAGCGGTTTCCCGCCGCCCGGGCGGCGTTCGAGGAGGCCTCGGACGCCATCGGGATCGACATCTGCGCGATCTGCTTCACCGACGACCCGCGCCTGCATGTCACCGAGTTCACGCAGCCCTGCCTGCTCACCATGGAGATCGCCGTCTTCCGGGTGCTGGCGGCCGAGTTCGGCCTGGCCCCGCGGTTCTTCGGTGGGCACAGCCTCGGCGAGCTCACCGCGCTGGTGGCCGCGGGGGCGCTGCCGTTCGCGCCCGCCGTGCGGCTGGTACGTGCCCGGGGCGCCGCCATGCAGGAGGCGGTGCCCGCGGACCAGGGTGCGATGGCCGCGCTGATCCTCGACGACATCGCCGAGTCGGGCGCGCTCGACCTGGTGACGGCGGCCGGGGTGGAGGTCGCCAACCAGAACTCGCCGAAGCAGGTGGTGATCAGCGGGCTGGCCGGCCGTGTGGCGGGCCTGCGCCCGGTGCTCGCGGACGCGCACCCGGACCTCACCTTCATCCCGCTGCGGATCAGCGTGCCGGCGCACTCCCAGCTGATGCGTCCGGCGGGGGAGCGGTTCTCGGCGCGACTGGCCGAGGTGGCCGGCGACCTCGATCCGCTGCGGGCGGCGTCGGTGGTCTCCAACGCGACCGGCGAGTTCCACGACCCCCGGCGGTTCGCCGCCGACCTCGCCCGCCAGATCACGAGCCCGGTGCGATGGCTGGACGACATGCGCACGCTGGCCGCCGCGGCCGGACCCGGCGGCCACATCGTCGAGGTCGGCCCGCGCGCGGCGTTGGCCTCGTTCTTCCGTGCCCTGGGCGTTGAGACCAGGACGATCACCACGGTCGACGAGGCCTTCGGGTTCGGCTCCGACCTGGTCCTGCGCGGGGAGCCGGCGGCCCCGGTCGCCCAGCCCGCTCCGGTGGCCCAACCTGCTCCGGTGGCCCAGGTGCTCCAGCCTGCCCCGGTCGCCATGGCGGCCCCGGCGGCGCACGATCCGGAGTTTCCGGGCTCGGCGGCCTGGTGCCGCTCGCACCGGGCACGGATCGCCTATGCGGCGGGGGGCATGGGGGCCGGCGTCGGGTCGGCCCGCCTCGTGCTGCGCATGGCCGGCACCGGCCTGCTCGGCTATCTCGGAACCTCCGACGTTCCCCTGGAGCGGGTCGCGGCCGAGTTGGCACGGCTGCGGGCGGCCCTGCCCGCGCACGCGCCGTGGGGGGCGAACATCACCCGGGCGCCCTGGCATCCCCGGCGCGACGAGGACCTCGCCGACCTGCTGGTGCGCGGCGAGGTGCCGGATGTGGAGGTTGCCGGCTTCACCGAGCCCACGGCGGCGCTGGTGCGGCTGCGCCTCGCCGGCCTGCGGCCCGGCCCGGACGGACGTCCCCGCCCGGCGCGGCTGATGCTGGTCAAGGTGGCACATCCGGACGCGGCGGCCCGCTTCCTGGCCCCGCCCCCACCTGCCGTCGCCGCGGACCTGCGGGCACGCGGACTGCTCACCGCCGAGGAGGTGCGGCTGGGCGCGAACCTCCCGATGGCCGACGACCTGTGCGTCGAGCCCTGGGCAGGTGGCGGTCCGGGGCTGCTGGAGCTGCTGCCGGCTGTGCGCGCGGTGCGCGACCGGGCAGGCGCCGGCGCGGACGCCGTCGCGGGTGGCGGTGTGGGTGGCGGTGTGGACGTGCACCAGGCCGCCGGGCAGGTACGGGTGGGTGCCGCCGGTGGTCTGGGCTCCCCGCGCGCCGTCGCCGCGGCCTTCGCGCTCGGCGCCGAGTTCGTCCTGACCGGATCGGTCAACCAGTGCACCGTCGAAGCGGACACGAGCGACCTTGTGAAGGACCTCCTGGCGAGTGCGGGAGTCGCCGACTTCACCACTGCTCCCGACGTCGACTCCTTCGAGCTGGGTGGCCGGGTGCCGGTGCTGCGGCGCGGCGGCCTGTTCGCGGCGCGTGCCGACCGGCTCGACGAGCTGTATCGCCGGTATGGCGAACTCGAAGCGCTGCGCGCCGAGGACCGCCAGCGGCTGGAGAAGGATCTGTTCCGCCGCAACCTGGACGACGTGTGGCAGGAGCTGTCGGCCGATCCGGACCGCTGGTCGGCCGCCGTGCTCGCCGGCGCCCGTGAGGACGTCCGCCAGCGCATGGTGCTGGTCGTGCGCTGGTATCTCGCGGAGAGCACGCGTCGGGCCCGGGCCGGCGATCCCGCCGAGGCGTTGAACTTCCAGGTCCGTGGCGGGCCGGCGCTCGGTGCGTTCAACGACGTCGTCCGTGGCACCCGACTGGCGGGCTGGCGTGACCGGCATGTGGATGAGCTCGCCGGGTTCCTGATGCGCGGCGCTGCCGAGGTGCTCGCCGGGCGGGGCTGACGGGCGGGCGGGGCGGGCGGGCGGGGCTGGCGGGTGCCCGGCCGCCCACGGTGCCCGTGCACGCGTGCAACCCCGAGCCGATCATGACGTGCCTCCTGAATCCGGTGCCGGCCGTCGCCGTTATCGATCTTCGCGACCTGCACGGCCGCTGGAAACCCCTACCTGCCGGTGTCGGGGTTGTCCCCGACACCGGCCCGCTGAGCTGGGATGCCGGTCGAAATCGGTGGCCTGCCGGACCAACGGGCGATCGATATCTGGGGTCGCTAGGGGTTGGAGCATCGCGGCGGACTTCCGTAGGTTCGGCGCCGTCCGCTCCGGGGCCGAGAAAAAGTAGACGGTTCTCAGCCGCCCGTCGTGCTCAACCAGGAGATCCGATGCCAGCCGATGTCTCTCGTCGAAAACTTCTCGCCTCCGCCGGAATTCTCGGCGCGGCGGGTGTGTCCGCGGAGGTTCTCGCCGCCGACCAGGCGGCGGTCGCCGCTCCCGCCACCGAACCGGCCTACGGCGGCGCGACCGTAAGGCCGAGCGATGCGCGTTATCAGGACCTGGTCCGCAGCTGGAACGGCCGTTTCGCCGGCAGTCCGGAGTACGTGCGGATGGTCGGCACGACGGCGCAGGTGGAACAGGCCGTGGCCGAGGCCGTCCGGGCCGGGAAGCGCATCGCGGTGCGCAGCGGCGGGCACTGCATCGAGAACTTCGTCGCGAACTCGAGCGTGCAGGTCCAGATCGACATGGCCCAGATGAACGCCATCTACTACGACCCGGCCCGCACCGCGTTCGCGATTGAGCCCGGAGCGACGCTGCGGGAGGTCTACAAGACGCTGTTCACCGGCTGGGGAGTCACCCTCCCCGGCGGAACGTGCCCGGCGGTCGGGGTCGGTGGGCACTTCGCCGGTGGCGGCTACGGCGCCCTCGCCCGCCGGGCGGGAATCGTCCCCGACCACCTCTACGCGGTCGAGGTCGTCACCGTCGACCGTTCGGGAACACCGCGCACGGTGGTCGCCACCCGCGAACCTGGTGATCCCAACCGGGAGCTGTGGTGGGCCCACACGGGCGGCGGCGGTGGCAACTTCGGCGTGGTCACGAAGTACTGGATGCGCAGCACCGCCGCGACCGGCACCAATCCGTCAAAGCTGCTTCCGACACCGCCGGCACAGGCGCGCCTCATCGACTTCGCCTGGCCGTGGAGCGGCCTGGACGTCGCCACGTTCAGCCAGCTGGTCCGGGGCTACCTCACCTGGCACGCGGAGAACAGCGCACCGGACGCCGCAGCCGCCCGGCTGAGCGCCAATCTGACCTGCGCCCATGTCAGCTCCAGCCCCGTCGTCGGGATACAGGTCCTGGTGAACCCGGACGAGGCGGACTCCGACGCACTGCTCGCGGGCTTCCGCGCCGCGGTCGTCGACCCGGTGCGGGCGGCCCTGACGGTCCGTGAGCGGACCCTCCCCTGGCTGCAGGCCACCAACTACACCGGCTATCCCGACACCGGGGCGGTGGTCGCACGCCGTAACAAGTCCAAGGGCTCCTACCTGCGTGCGAGCTACACGGACGCCCAGCTCGCCACGACCCACCGCTATCTGACCGCGCCCGGCCTCACCGCGCCCCTGGCCGGCGTCCTGTTCGCGTCCTACGGCGGCCGGGTGAACGCGGTCGCGCCGGACGCCACGGCGACCCCGCAGCGGGACTCCGTCCTGAAGGTGCTGCACACCGTGCACTGGGACGCGGCGACCGACGACGACCGGAACCTCTCCTGGCTGCGCGAGTTCTACCGCGACGTGCACGCCGACACCGGTGGTGTCCCGGCTCTCGGCGGTATCACCGACGGCTCCTACATCAACTACGCCGACGTCGACCTGGCGGATCCGGCCTGGAACACCTCCGGCGTTCCGTGGACGCAGCTGTACTACAAGGGCAGCTATCGCCGGCTGCAGCAGGTCAAGGCGCGCTGGGACCCGCGGAACGTCTTCCGGCACGCGCTGTCCATCGCCCTGCCGTCCTGACGGCCACGGCGGCCTCGGCGGCCTCGGCGGCCCCGGCGGTGACGCCGGGGCCGCCGGGGTGACAGCGCTGCCGACAGCGGGCGCTGACTACCAGGGCACGGCCCCCGTCTCGCTGAAGATCCCACCGGTGGGTCCGTCCGGGCCCAGGGTGGCGAGCCGGACGGCGACCGTCGCGCCCTCGGCCGCCGTGCGCGGCGAGGGGAAGCCGACACCGCGGATCAGGTCGGTGTCGCAGCGGCCCGGGTCCGCGGCATTGACCAGTACGTTGTCCTTGCGGAGTTCTTTCGCGTACTGAACCGTGATGGCGTTCAGCGCGGTTTTGGACGGCGCGTACCCGGCCGAGGCGGGCACGTTGGCGAAGGGGCCGGCGGGGTCGCCCATGATGGACAACGAACCCACGCTGCTGGAAAGGTTGACGATCCGCGGCGCCATCGAGCGGAGCAACCACGGGAGTACCGCGTTCGTCACCCTGATCACGCCGAAGACATTTGTGTCGAAGACGGCGCGAACCGCGCCCGGATTTGCCGTGCTCGGGACAAGGGTGTCGATGCCACCCGAGATTCCGGCATTGTTCACCAGGACGTCGAGTCGGCCGAACCGCTCGCCTATGAAATCAGCGGCGATACGGACCGACTCGTCGTCGGTGACGTCGAGTCGCACGAAATGGGCGTCCCCGCCGGCGGCGGAGATCTCGTCGGCGGCGGCGGCGCCGCGCGCGGCGTCACGCGCGCCCACGACCACGGTGAAGCCTTGCTCGGCGAGCTGCGCGGCGACCTCCCGGCCGATGCCCTTGTTGGCGCCGGTGACGAGTGCTATGCCTGACTTTGTTGTCTCTTCGGCCATGGACCAAGCTCACCATCAGCTTGTCGACGGTTTCAAATACCGTCCAGGTAACAACCGATACCCTGCGGGTATGGAACGACTCGAGACGCGGGAGCTCTCGTATTTCGTCACCGTCGCCGAGGAGCTGCACTTCGGGCGGGCCGCGCAGCGCCTCAGGATGGCGCAGCCACCGTTGTCGCGGGCGATCCGCCAGCTTGAGCGGCGGATCGGGGTCACTCTGCTGGACCGGACCAGCCGTCGGGTGTCGCTGACCCCGGCCGGCCGGGTCCTGTTGGAGGAGGGCCGCCACGTGCTGGACGCGGTCGCCGCCGCCGAGCGGCGTACCCGGCGCGCGGCCAGCCCGGAACCGGCGATCGTGCTGGCGATGAAGTCCGGCGGCGACGGGGGGCTGCTGCCCGGCATCCTGGCCGCCTACGCCGAGGATCCCGTCGCCGTCGCCGTCGACGTCGTGTTCGCGAACGGCCAGCGCGCGGCCATGGTCCGTGACGGGCGGGCCGACGTCGCCATCCTGCACTGTCCGCCGGACGAGCCGACCGGCCTCGACTGTGAGGAACTGACGGTGGAGGGGCAGGTGGCGCTGCTGCCCGCCAGCCATCCCCTCGCCGCCCGGGAGACCCTTCGGGTCGCTGACCTGGCCGGCGAGGTCCAGCCCCGGTGGCCCTCGGACCGCACGGACCCTGCGGGCCCGCCGGGCGAATCCGATCCGTCCGCGCGGACCGGCCTCACCACCTCCAGCGATCCGTCGGTGCCGCCGGCCGGGCCGGTGGTGAGTGACGGCATCCAGCTGATGCAGCTGGTCGCGCTGGGCCGGGTGGTCGCGGTGGTGCCCGAGTCGGTCCGCGGCCACATCCGCCACGACATCGCCTGTGTGCCGGTAGTGGACGCACCGCCGGTGCGGGTACTCATCGCCCGGTCGGAGCAGAGTAGTTCCAACGCCATCGCGGCGCTGCTGCGGGTCGCCGCGATGGTCGCCGAGCGGCACTAGCCGATGGGCATGCGGGCGGTCGTGAACAGGTGCGCCAGGTCCTTACGCCCTGCCACCCGCAGTTTCCGGTAGGTCCGGGTGAGGTGCTGCTCCACCGTGCTGACCGTGATGAACAACCCCGCCGCGATCTCCCGGTTCGTCTGCCCACGGGCCGCTCGCGCGGCGACCTTCTGCTCGGCCTCGCTCAGCGAGGCCATCCGGTCCACTGAGGTCAGGACCCTCGACGACGCGCCGGCGCCGGCGTGACCGCGTCCGGTGCCAGGGCCCAGCTCGGTGTCACGACGCCGTCTTCCGGCGGGATGCCTGCTGGCGGCAGCGTCGCTGGCCGCGGCGCCCGCGGTCGCACCGGCGTCCCGGGCGCCGGTGGCCCGCCGGGCTGTGGGCGGCACGTTCTCGGCGAGCAGCCGCCGGGCATGGGCCGGCTCGCCGAGCCCGAGCAGCGCCTCGGCCGCGTGGTCGCGCCACGGCACCATCGTCGGGACGTCGGTTCCCCAGCTGCGCATCAGGTCGCCGCACAGCCGGAAATCGTCCAGCGCCGCGCGGTGCAGCCCGATCGCGATCCGGTGCCGGCCACGAGCCTCCAGATAGTGCAGGCCGAAGCCGGTCTGGAACATGTTCGCCGGGATCGGGTGATTGAGCAGCTCGGAGGCCTCGTCGTGGCGGCCGAGCACGGTCATCGCCCGTACCAGGACGCCGAGGGGCAGCCCGATGCCGACGCCCCAGTCAGCCACCGTGAACGCGGACAGCGCGGCCCGGGCGAGCTGCCCGGCGGTGTCGGCCTGGCCGAGTCGCATCGCCGCCTCGGCCCGCAGCGCCAGCAGCTTCGCCGCCCAGGTCGGCGACGCCTGGACGGAGTCATTGCGCAGCAGGTTCTCGAACCACCGCCGGGCGCCCTCGGAGTGGCCCGCGTACAGCAGCGCGAGGGCGGCGACGGACGCCGCGGAGATCGTCTCGGGTGGGGACCCGGTCTGCGCCGTGCGTCGGATGATCTGCTCGGCCCGCAGCGGCAGCGCGGGATCCGGCCGGCCGCTCAGGACCCGGGCCAGCTGAGTCGCCGCCTCCAGCCGAGGATGGAAGATTGCCGGCAGGTCCCGGGCCCGCTCGTCGACCCAGCGTGGCGACCTGTGCACCAGCTGCCGCGCGACCTCCGGGTAGAGGGACCGCAGCCACAGGTCCATGAAGCGGATCTCGATCCGCGTCGAGGTGTCCGGGTGCTCGTTCTGCCCGACGAGATCGGCGAGTAACGTGGTCGCCTCGTCGAACCGACCGTGCCAGAGCAGGAACTGCGCTGCGGTGGTGGCCTCGGCGGCGGACAGCCGCCCCACGCGCGCGGCGTTGACCAGGAATGACAGATGGCGGACTGAGTCCCGCGGGCTCTGCCACCAGTCGAGCGCCGCGAGCTCGGCGGTCAGCGAAGCGCGCTGTGGTCCGTCCGCTGCCCGCAGTGCCACGCGCAGGAAGGCCGCCGCGAGCGTCGGGTCGCCGTCGTTGCAGGCCTCACGGGCCGCGTTCTCCAACACCGGCACGGCCCACGGTTCCAGCTCGCTGTCGGCGTCGAGCAGATGCTGGGCGACGACGGTTGCGGAGCAACCCTCCGCGTTCAGCAGGACGGCCGCCCGCGAGTTCAACCGGCGCCGTTCGGCGGCGTCCGTGCTCGCGAGCACCGCGTCCTGCGCCGCCGGATGCCGGAACAGGCCGCGGGCGGTCAGTATGCCGGCGGTGTGCAGCGCGCGGAGCGCCCGGACCACCCCGGGCTGGCCCAGGCCGGTCAGCTGGTCGAGCAGGCGGGGAGTGGCCGACCGGCCCAGCACCGCGACCGCGCGGGCGAGTGGGGTGGTGAGACCGCCGATCCGATCGAGTGTGGTGAGCACGGCGAGCCGGAAATGGTCGCCACCCGCGGGCGCCGCGCGCTCACCCGTCCGCGGGTTGCCAGGTCCAGGGCCGCCGGCCTGGCTGTCGTCAGCCGCTCGGCCGTTGGCCTGCTGGTCGTCGATGAGCGCGTGGACGAGTAACGGACTCCCGTCGGTCACCTGATGCCAGGTGGGCGCGAGACGGAAGCCGGCGATCGGACCGAGCCGGCTGCCCACCACGGTGGCGACGCCGTGCTCGGTCAGCGGTGCGAGCCGGAGCACGTCACCGTCCTGGCGGCGCCGTACCTCGTCCAGCGCCGCGGGGTCGGCGGGGGTGGCATCCGCGCAGACCGTGAACAGCGTCGCTATCCGGGCCGCTCGCGACCTGCGGAGCAGGTGGACCAGGATCGTGAGTGACTCCCGGTCGGCATGGTGCGCGTCGTCGACGATGAGGAGTATCGGCGTCGAGGCGCTGGCGCGGACCAGGTGCGCGCACCAGGTGTGGGTGACGTACCACAGAGCACGGTCGACGTCCCTGGCGTCGGGCTCCCGGTCGGCCAGAGTGGCCGTGATGGCCGCGCCCAGCGCGGCGCCGGGCGGTTCGCTGTCACCGGGAAGCAGCTGACTGACTATCCCGAAGGGAAGAGCGCGCTCGCGGTGTGCCCCGTCGGCCGTGAGGACGCGGAAGCCGCGGGCCTCGGCCTGATGGGCGAGGCCCGCGGCCAGAACGGATTTTCCGTGGCCGGCCGCGCCCTCGATGACCGCGACCCTGATCGGCGAGTACCGGTCGAACGTGAGCAGTGCGCTGAGTCTGGCGTTCTCGCGGTCTCTTTCGACCAGTGTGTATCCGGTTGCCAGGTCGTGGTGGGGGGCGTCCGGTCGGGGCACAGCTCGGTCGTCCTCCTGCATCGGTGCGCGTTCCGCGGGTGACTTCGGTCCGGTCGAGCCCTTTACCTACGAGACATGCGGAGTTCGTCTTCGCGGGCGATCTCACGCAAATTACGGCATAGCGTTCTGACCTTACCGCAGGAACACCGTCGCCACTGCCAAAGAATAAGGAAGTGACTGGCTGCGGATACGCGACTCTTTCTTGACGGCGCGTCCGGACGGTGTTAGCCGCTCCGCTGTCGTCGGTGGTGGGTGCCCGATGATCGACACGGCGCATGTCCTGGTCGGTGGTCTGCCCGTGTGGATGAATGTCCCCCGCCGTGGCCGCTGCGGCCCCCGGATGTCGGTGCTGGATCTCCGGCGGAGCCGGCAGGAGCTTTCCCGGTGCGTGCGCTGAGACATTAGTCTCAGCCCCCGGGCCGGGGAAGGGGTTTTCGCTGATTGTCATTTCTGTCGGCTTCCTATCCGGGGTGTGTACCATGCTTGTGCCGTCCGATGCTGTCCGCGAAGCAAGCGTGGCGGATTCCGGGCCGACTTCCGCGGCGGGTGCACTTCGGGCGCGGTGGCGAGCTGGCGATCCGGCGTGGGGGTGGTTCACGGCGGCCGGGGCGGGCTCGGCGCGGGCGCGGGAGCCGCCGCCGCGAGGCCGGCCTAAGTGGGCGTAGGTCCGGAGCAAGTGGTATCGCTAAAGATCTAAATGATTAATGTTAGGGTCGATTCGTGGCCGATCTGACGACGAATACCGACGTGCTCCGCACCGCGGGGGCCGTTCCGGTGGGCGAGAACGTGGACGGGCTCGGCACCGAGGCGGCGCGACGTCGCGCCGACCGGCGCTGGCTCGGCCTCGAGCTTCTCGACGTGGCCGACGCCGGTCCGGCGGCGGCCGGTGACTCGGCGGCGTCTCTGACGACGCGGGCCGAGGTCACGATGGAGGAGCGTCATCTCACGCAGCTTCAGCGCATGTACGGCGGGATGGGCCTCGCTCTCGTCGGCGCGCTCGTCGAGGAGACGGCCGCGCGTCCCCTGCGATGGGCGACGACCCAGTTCGTGGGCTCGCCCAGGCACGGCGAGCGTCTCGATCTCGTCGCGGAGGTCCTCGCCGCGGGCCGCCGGACCTCGCAGGTGCGAGTGACCGGCACTGTCGCCGGGCGGGTCGTGCTCACCGGTCTCGGTGCGGCGGCCGAGGCCAACCCGGAGATCCCGGGCGGGACACTCCCGGTGATGCCCGCCTTCCCCCCGCCCGAGGAATGCGAACCGGTCAGGCTGCGGTTTCCCCCGTCCACCCCACCCGGCTTCTTCGGCCTGGTCGAGATACGCCAGCCCGCCGGTGCGGCAGAACCGCGGCTACGGTTCTGGATGCGTTTCGGCGGCCGCCCGGCGACCCGCCCGGCGATGCTGGCGCTGGTCGCCGACTCGGTGCCGACGATGGTGATGGGCGCCCTCGGCAATCCCGGGTCCGGGTCGAGCCTGGACAACACGATCCGGGTCGGCTCCGCCCCGGACAGCGAGTGGGTGCTGGTCGACGGCATTCCCGATCAGGCGGCCGACGGCTACGGACACGGCTCGGTACGTCTGTGGTCGCCCGACGGCTCCCTCGCCGGCGTCGGCAGCCAGACCGCGGCGCTGTGGTTCCACCGAAGGGGATGACCACGGGCACCGCGGGAGACACCCAGGCGGCCCAGCCTGAGCCCGAGGCGGGCCGGGACCTCACGGTTCGGGGATCTCGAAGTGTTCGTCGCGGAGTTCGAAGGCGCGTTTGACGCCGTGTTGGGCGCGGGTCTTGACGAAGTTGTATTCGTTGTCTTCGAAGCTGAGGTTGGTGCCGTAGGCGTGGAAGAGGTAGCTGAGGACTTCTTCGCCTTGGTAGCCCTGGAGTTGTTCGACGAGGCGGAAGGCTTCCTTGGCGATGACGATGCCGTCGGCGGGCATGCGGGAGACTTTGCGGGCCCACCATTCGGCGCGGGTGGGGACGTCGGTGTCGGGGACGGTTTCGGTGAAGATTCCGCGTTCGGCGAGTTCGGTTCCGGTGAGGAGGTCGCCGGTGAGGAGCATGCGTTTGGCGAGGACGGGTCCGAGTCGGTGGAAGAACAGGTGGAGTGAGCCGAGTGCGGGGCCGAGGAAGCGGGTGGCGGGCATGCCGAGGCGGGCGTTCTGGCCGACGACGGCGATGTCGGCCATGAGGGCGATCTCGAAGCCGCCGCCGAGGGCGAGGCCTTCGACCTGGGCGATGGTGGCTTTGGGG
>NZ_ADGX01000219.1 GCF_000177675.1 Parafrankia sp. EUN1f | reverse complement strand
GGTTCGCCACGCTGGTCTGCAGCTCGCTGAACCGCACCCGGCCGCTGGCCGTCTCGATCTCCCGAGCGCGCTGGAGGTCGCCGGCCTTCGTGGCGGCGATCTCGGGCTCGGCGACCTCGCTGCGCCAGGCCTGGTAGGCCGACTCGACGGCGACGGTTCCCCCGATCAGGTCCGGAAAGTCCGCCAGCAGCAGTTGCAGGCGGTTCATCTGGCGGGGGATGGTGAGGTCGGCCCGGGTGTAACGCTCGAGCAGGGACTCCTGCCCGGTGATCACGTACCCGCGGACCGCGCTCTCCTGGGCGACGAAGTCAGCGAGCAGAAGAGCGGTGGTTGTCGCCGCGGGGTCGAGGCGCTCCCCGCGCTCGGCCGCGGCGTCGCTGGCCCGCAGCGCCGCGAAGACCGCGAGTGAGAGCATGACGACGACGGCGACCGTGGAAATCACGACGAGTACACGGATACCGCTCCGCAGACTCGCCGACCCAGCCACTCGTCTCCCTCCGGTCGCCCGCCCACGCCTCACGGCGTTCGGTGGACGACCCATCGCCCCACGAACGATGACCGTCACCCGGCAACCGCCGACAGACGATCACGTCGTATGCTCCTGGCAGGCACTGGGCGTCCAACGGACGCGTGGCCCTCCCTGGGCATTGTCGTCCAGGTGCGATGGCGCCCATTCAGGGGCTGGGTGCGCGGCCCTCAGTCCGGTGGCGAGGCGGAGGCGGCCGGCGACTGGGCGCGCGTGACCGATGGCTGCGTGGCGGTGACCGATGGCTGCGTGGCAGCGGCCGAAGGTCGGGTCGCCGCTACCGGTTGCCGGGCGAAAGTGGCCGACACCGGCTGTGGGACGGCGTCCCGGTGTTCTGACCACGGCCGTACCCGCGGAGGACGTGGACCGCTGCGGTAGGTGTGGAGCCGGAAACCCCATCCGATGAGGACGGCCAGCGCGGCACCGAGAACGGGCCCGCCAAGCTCCCGCCGGATCGGATGCGCGGTAAGCCCGCCGTCCCCCAGCAACGCCCGCCCCACCGCGGCCCCCACCAGCGCCCCGAGAATCCCGAGGACGGTCGCGGCCCGCAAAGTAAGCGGCCGGGAGCCCGGGAGAACCGCGCGAGCCGCGACGGAGACCGGTAGCCCCACCGCGATCGAGGTCAACACGAACCAGAGCATCGACCGCCCCCCACCGACAAGCGCTCCACTACGGAGCGTGACCCATAGCGGGCCGAGGTCGCGCTGAGATACCCGGCGACGCTGCGCGAAAACCAGCCGCCGCGCAGCCGTCCGATGATGCACAGCCGATCCGGCGGTGCCGTCACGCGCTGACACCATGCCTGGCCGCCGGCAAACAAAGCGCTGACGAAAAGTCACCGGAACCGAATCCGTCGAAACCGACCGCCAAACCTGTTTTCCCGGGGTTTGACCGCCCACTTCCCGGGGCTATGTCCGGGTTCGCACGGGAAATGACGTGACGCAGGTCAAGCCCGTCACACGCTCAACAGGACACCGCCTGGAACGTTCGGCTACCGTGCGTTCGTTCGACGATTCGAGAATGGAAAGCAGCGCCCCACGTATTCGGTGGAAGACGCCTTCGCGTTCCACCTTCCATCGGCCCGCAGTGCGGGCGCACAGCCACACCCCGCCCGGGCACCTCGCACATCGCGCGACGGCGTAACCCCCCGACGGCGGCGGCGCCATCCGACATCCACTTCCACCCACGCCAAGGAGGTCAGTCCGACGATGCCGACCACCTCACCCGCAACGCCATGACGCGAGACATGCCCGCGGAGCCGGTGTTGTACCGGCCCGTCACGCCTGGCCCGACGCCGGGCACGATCACTCCCGATGCGCCTGCCGCACCCGGGGCGTCCGCAGCACGGCGGGTGCCTGCCGCACCCGGCGCGCATGCCACACCGCGGATGCCTGCCGGGATGCCTGCCGCACCCGGCGTGCCTGCCGCGCCCGGGGTATCGGGCGTGTCCGACACGCGCGTCATGCCCGCCGACGCGGCGGTGTGGACCCGCGGCCTGACCAAGGAGTACGGGCCGCGGCGGGTCGTCGACCACCTCGACCTGTTCGTCCCGGCCGGCGCTCTGTCCGGTTTCGTCGGGCCGAACGGCGCCGGCAAGTCGACGACGCTGCGCATGCTGCTGGGGCTGGTCCGCCCGAGCGCGGGCGAGGCCTTCGTCCTCGGCGAGCCGGTGACCTCGCCCGAGGACTACCTCGACCGCACCGGCGCGATGATCGAGGGCCCGACGTTCCACCCGGGCCTGTCCGGCCGGCGCAACCTCGAGCAGCTGGCGCTGCTGCGCGGTGTCGGGCGCGGCAGCGGCCTCGGGCATCGGCGACGCGCCCGGCGGGAGCGGATCGACGAGGTGCTCGCACAGGTCGGGCTCGCCGGCCGGGCTGACGACCGCTTCGGCACCTACTCGCTGGGCATGAAGCAGCGGCTCGGTATCGCCGCGGCCCTTCTCCCCCGCCCGAAGCTGCTGATTCTGGACGAACCGACAAACGGGCTGGACCCCGCCGGAATCCGGGAGATCCGCACCCTGCTGCGGGATCTCGCCGGCACCGGAATGACCATCTTCGTCTCGAGCCACCTGCTTTCCGAGGTCGAGCAGATCTGCGACCACCTGGTGATGATCCGCAGTGGTCGCATGCTCTTCCAGGGGCATGTCGCCGATCTGCTGGCAGCCGAGGACCCGCGCATCCTGATGGTGCCCGAACGTGACGATGACGCCGAGCGCCTCGCCGCGGTCCTGGGATCCGCCGGTCTGCGCACCGAGATCGAGATGGCCGACGAGGCCCGCTCCCTGCCGACGCTGGTCGAACGGCATCCGGTGGTGGTGGCGCACGCGCCCGACGGCCTGGCCGCGGGCATCAACCGGCTGGCCATGCGCGCCGGGATCACGCTGCGCTCGATCCGGACGCATCGCCCGAACCTGGAGGAGACGTTCCTGCGGGCCACCGGCGACGTCGACGGAGATCTCACCATGCGAGGGGGCGCCACGTGATCAACTCTTTTCGATCGGAATGGGTACCGCTGCTGCGTCCGCGCTTCCTGTTCGGCACGGTGGCCGCGGTGGCCGCAGTCGCCGCGCTGGGTGCGATGCTGACGATCTTCTCCGCGGGCAGCACCGACTTCGACGGCGATCCGGTGACGGTCGCGATGCTGGCCGCGCCGTCGGGGATCAGTGAGGGCCTGGAGGCGGTGACGATCCTGCTGGGGGTCGTCGCACTGTCGGTGACGGCGGCGACGCTCGCCGGCGAGTACTCCCGCGGAACGCTGCGCAACCAGCTCGTCGCACAGCCCCACCGGCTGCGCCTGCTCGCCGGCAAGGTCCTGGCACTGGCGGTCTTCGTGGTGGGGGTGGTCCTCGCGGCGGCCGTCGTCGCGGTGGCGCTTTCGTTCGCGCTGGCGCCGGTGAAGGGCATCCCGACCGATCAGTGGGCGTCCCTGTCCGGTCTGGCCGCGCTGGGGAAGAGCCTGGTCAACGTGTCGCTCGGGTCGCTGGGGTATGCCGTCGTCGGTGCGCTGGCCGCGGTGGTGCTGCGCTCACCGGCCGCCGCGATCGCGGTCGGACTGGCCTACGCGCTGCCGGTGGAGATGCTGGTGTCGCGGATCTACAGCCCGGCCGCAGGCTGGCTCCCGATGCACCTGATGGAAGTCTTCTCCGTCGGCGGCACCGGCTACGCGACGCCCTACCAGCAGGCCGGCCTGCGGGTCGGCGTCTTCTGTGCGGTGGCCGCGCTGCTCACGGCCCTGATGTTCCGCCGCCGCGACGTCACCGCTTAGTCCCGTCGGAAGCCTGAGGGCCTGGCCTGGCGGCCGGGACCGGCCTGGCCTGGCGACCCGGCCTGGCCTGGCGACCGGACCGGCCTGGGGGCCTGACGGCGCGGCGTGCCCGCGGTTCAGCCTTCGAGCAGGAAGTCCAGGTTCAGGCCCAGCAGCCACTGGTCGAGCTTGAACGGCGGGTAGGGCCAGCGGATGCCGTCGAGAACCATCTGGTTCACCGGCAGCCACAGCGTCCGCCGCTGTGCGTCCACCGCGCCGCGCCGCAGCCCGACGTAGCGGGTCGACGGGCCACGCAGCCGGTCAAGCCCCACATCGACCGGGTCGAGCGTGCGGAACGTCATGCGGCTTCCGCTGCCGGCGGGACGTACCGCCGTCACTAAACCGTCCAGCCCACCCAGCAGGACGGCTCCGGTGACCGGATCGATCGTCAGGCTGCGCACCAGGCCGCCGCGGTCGGTGCCGGGAACGAGGAAGTCGGCCGGGTTGTCGCGGCCCCAGCTGTCCACCGGCCAGTTGCCGGTGGCCGGGGTCCGGCTGACCAGGCCGCGTTCCCGGCCGATCTTGGGGTAGACGGCGAGCTTGTCCGCGCGCAGCCCGTCGGCCTTCGTACGGGCCACGTAGAGGGTGCCGTCCGCGCCGAACGCGGCGGTCTCCATCCGGGATCCGTCCTGCACGGCCCGCACGGCCGTGCTGCGGGGCGTGATCCGTCCGGTGGAGGCCTGGTAGGAGAACTCCTGGATCGGGAAGGGCTGCGTGCGGTGGTTCGCGTCCCGCACATCGCAGATCAGGACGAACCGCTCGTCATCGGGCTCACTGGTCGGATCGGCGGCGACCTCACGGGGGTTGACCACCAGCTCCACCCCGAGCGGCCGGGTCTGCGGATACTGCCAGAACGCCCGGACCCTGCCGTCCAGGTCGAGCACCAGCAGCGCGCCGTTGTCGGTGCCGCCCTTCCCGGTGCCCAGGTACTGGGCGACCACCAGGTGGCCGCTACGAGGCAGCCGGGCGATGGATGTCATCCCGCGCGCCGAGCGCGGCTGCCCGTTCGGGCCGGCGGGGAACGCGGTGGCCGCGACCCAGGGCTCCGTGCTGCCCGCCAGCGCGTCGCCGGTGCGGGACAGGTCGGGCTCGTAGCCCCAGGCCCCGTCCGCGCCGCCGCGGCGCAGCTGCCCGAACGCGGGTAGCAGGCCGTAGGTGCGGACATCCCAGAAGTAGTAGGGCATCAGTGAGACGAAGACGGCGCGCTCGCCCTGCTCCCCCGCCGGGGCGGGCACGACGATGACGTCCGAGATGTCACCGCCGCCGATACCGGAGAACAGCGGGTCGGTGCGTGGCTGGGTCTGCCGCCCGGTGGACGACGGGACCACCATCCGGGTGAAGCGGCGCGTGCCCGGCTCGAACAGCCCCAGCTCCATGCCGGTGCCGGTGAGCGCCGACTGGTCGTCGGTGAACGGGGTGGTGCCGATGAGGACCGTTCCGTCGGCGGCCACCGCCGACATGAAGGCCGCCTGGCCCGGTCCGAACCCCCAGCCGGGAACCTCGACCACACCGATCGGGGACGAGGCGTCCAGCCCGCCGAAGCTGCCCGGCGCCCCGAAGATCGTCAGCATGCCCTGGGGGAGCTTCGACGCCGCGGTCGGCGCGGGCGTTGATCCGTCCGCGCGGACGGGCAGATCCGGGTTGCCCGGCCACCACTGCTGGCCGTCGGAACCGCCACCGGTGAGCCGCCACGCGGCCGCGCCGCCCGCGGCGAGCGCACCGAGCCCGGCCGCTCCGGTGATCAGACCGCGCCGGGTGAGGGGGCGACTGCCCGACCTGTCAGAACCGGCGGGCTCGCCCGGTACGGCCGGGCGACCTGAACTTCCAGGCCCACCACCCTCGCCTGAACTGTCAGGCGCGCCGGAACCGGCAGGTCCGCCGGCATGGCCACCCGGCCCTGGCCGGCGGCCGCCGGAGCCCGCCGGGCGGCCGGTCTGGTCCGGCGGCGGGCCACCCCAGGTCCGCGGCGGATGCTGGGACGTCGAACCGTGATGAGCCCACGGCCAGCCGGGCGGGTGGGACGGACCGCCCGGGCCCAGGATCTTCGTCGCGTCCGGGTCGATGTTCGCGGGGTCGGGCATCAGACCTGGTCGGTCCCGGGCGGCTGGGCGCGGTCGGGCCCAGGACTGGTCAACGCCACATGTACTCCGTTCGGACGGCCCTCCACGGCGACGCCGGGCCGCGTTCGGATCCGGCCGCGACCAGCAGGGAGGGTCGGTGCGAGGGTCGATCAGCTCTGACTCTGGTACCGCGATGCCCAGTTATGCCGCGGATACTAAAGAACAGCGGACAATTAAAGAACAGCGGTGGACGAAATCCACGCGGAAGTCACCAGGCACCGGCGGACCGCGCCTCTCCCGCCCCGGAAACGGGCGGAATCCGGCTCGAGCCCGGACCGAACGCACCCTCCGCCGCCGCGCCGGACGTCCAGGCCGACGGTGCCGGCGGCGGGGGCGGGGGCGGGGGCACCGCAGGGAAAACGGACGTCGGCGCAGCCGACGCCGGAACCACGGCGGCAGCCTCAGCCGCGGCCCGGGCGTCGGCGCGGTGCACGAGATGCACCAGCACGCCCGCCGCGAAGGCGGTGACAGTCTGGCAGCCGAGCATCGCCACCGCGGTGCGCATCGCGTCACCGTCCGCCGCCCCGATCGCGGCCGCGGTGACGGCGGCGCAGACCGCGAGGACCACGACCACCCGCCGCTGGGCGGACCCCAGCAGGTAGGTCGCGAACATCAGGGTCAGGGCGAGGAAGGTCATGCCGAGCGCGAGGATCGACAGCGAAGAGGCCGCACCGGTGAGCTCCGGGCCGAACACGAGCGACAGCAGGGGCTTCGCCGCGACCGCGCCGATGGCGGCGAGCGCGAGGCCTGGTGCCACGACGAGCCCGCACGCCACGGTGAGCGCGGCGGTCGCTCCCCGGCCCTCGGCCCGGCGCCGGGCCGCCTCGGGCAGCAGGAAGTTCGCCACCGCCAGGCCGATGAACACCGGCACCTTGCAGGCGGTGGCGATCGCCGCGTAGGCGCCGGCGCCGTCGTGGTCCATCCAGCCGACGATGACGACGTCCATGTTCTGCAGCAGGGCCAGCGGGACCAGCGCGCCGAGCGCCACCCAGGTGCTGGCGAGCAGCCCCGGCCGCCGGAGGATCTGCGCCTCCGGGATCGCGAGCGGGCCGGTGGCGGCGAGCGACGCCGACCGGGCGGCCCGCCGCGGGAGCCCCACCACGGCTCGGGGCACCTTCGCCAGGCCCTTGCGGGCGTGCTCGGTGGCCAGCGCGGTGCCCAGTACGAGCCCGAGCCCGGCACCGTTCACCCCGAGGCCGGCGACGACGAACACGATGATGAGGCTGACGCGGGTCGCCGCCTCGACGATGAAGTTGCCCGCGAGCCGGCGGTAGGCACCCCGCGCCTGGAGCACCCCGCGCTCGATGCACAGCAGCGTCCACACCGCCGCCCCGATGACCGCCTCGGCGACCGCGAACGGATGCGCGTAGGAGAGCACCGCCGCCATCGGCCGGCAGATCAGCAGTGCCACCACCGTGGCGACGAAGACGCCGAACAGACACTGGCGGCGCAGGTCACGGATCCAGCCCCACTGGTCGCGCCGGCTGTCACCGTCGGCGGACGTCTCCTTCTGCACGACCGCGATGAGCAGCGCGTTGCCGACCACCGAGAGCACCATGAAGATGCTCACCTGGACGACCACCGCCCCATAGGCGGCCGGGTCGAGAACCCGTGCCAGCACCAGGTTCATCAACAGGTTGATGCCGTTGGCGAACGCACCGGCGACCGCGAGGGCCGCGGGGCCGGCAATCAACCCGGCGATGGTCGCCCGAGCACGCGTCACCATGGGTCTCTCCCTGGTCCCGGTCGGCGTCGGCCGCCCGGCTCCCCTCCACCGGACGTGAGGCGGATCACTGGTCATGATGACAGGAAATGCCGCAATGGTACGGCCCTGACACCACCGGAGGTATAACGCGGCGCCTGGAAACGGTACCGGCAGCCGGCGGACGCCAACCGCCGCGACGTCGCCGACCCGGCCGGAAGGCCCGACCACCCGGTACCGCCGCCACCGATGCGGCGCGCTGTGAGTAACTTCTCGGCCGAGGACGCACCGGACACACCGGACGTCCGGAGCGTGCGGGCGCGCGGGCAGGGCGCGCCGGACAGGACGACGGGAGCGATCTGGTGACGACAGCTGCACCGCGGCCCACCCAGGCACTGGCAGGCCGGCACCTGGTCTTCCTCAACTGGCGGGACAGCGTGCACCCGCAGGCCGGCGGGGCCGAGCTGTTCTGCCACTCGATCGCCGAGCGGTTCGCCGCGGCCGGTGTCCGGGTCACCCTGCTCACGTCCCGCCCACCGGGTGCCGCGGCGCAGAGCACTGTCGACGGAGTCGCCGTGCGCCGAGGCGGTGGCACCTTCGGGGTGTACCCGTCGGTCCTGGCGCGGCTTGCGCGGATGGTCCGCTCCGCCGACGGCGTCGACGCGGTCGTCGACTGCCAGAACGGGATCCCCTTCTTCAGCCCATTGGTGCTCCCCGCCCGCATCCCGGTGGTGCAGGTCCTCCATCACGTCCACCAGAAGCAGTTCCCGCTGTACTTCCCGGGTCCGGTCGCCCGGGTCGGGCAGCTCCTGGAGGCTCCGGGTAGCCGGTGGGTCTACCGGCGCCGGCCGGTGGCCGTGGTCTCTCCGTCCACCCGGGACGAGGCCCGCGGTGTGCTGGCCCTGCCCGGCGCCCGGTTCCTCGTCCCCAACGGCGTCACCGTGCCCAGCGGCGTCACCGGCCCTGACGGCGTGACCAGCCCTGACGGCGTGACCAGCCCAGTCGGCGTGACCAGCCCAGTCGGCGTGACCAGCCCGGTCGGCGTGACCGGACCCGAGCACGCAGATGATCTCGCCGGGCGGGCGGCCGGGCCGACCATCGTGTGCGTCGGGCGGCTCGTCCCGCACAAGCGCCTGCACCTGCTGATCGAGGCCATCCCCGCGCTGCTACGCATACACCCGGACCTGTCCGTGCACATCGTCGGCGACGGGCCGGACCGCGCCCGCCTCGCCGACCTCGCGGCCCGACTGATGATCACGCAGGGCGACGGCGCCTCAGACGCGACCCTGCGCTGGCATGGATTCGCCCCCGCCGAGGTGCGCGACGCCGTGCTCGCCTCCGCGTGGCTGACGGTGAACCCGTCCCACGGCGAGGGCTGGGGCCTGTCGGTGCTGGAGGCGAACGGGCTGGGCGTGCCCGCCGTCGCGTTCCGGGTCCCGGGGCTGCGCGACTCCGTCCGCGACGGGGTCACCGGCTGGCTGGTGGACGACCCGGCGCAGCTCGGCGACACCATCTCGGCCGCGCTGACCCGCCTCGCCGACCCCGCGCAGGCGAGGACCGTGCGCGCGGCGGCCCGCACCTGGGCGGGCGGCTTCAGCTGGGACACCAGCGCCGACCTGCTGGCCGGGATCATCGCCTCCGAGCTCGACCGCCTCGGCAGCGCCCGGGCGGCGGGGCCCGCCGGGCCAGGTGAGCCACCCACCAGGTCCCGCGGCCGGCGGTTCACCGGCGCGCCGCGCCCAGCCCACCGCGCGCCGGGCATCGGGCACCGGCCGGCCCGCGACCGGCGGCGCCCCGACGACCAGCTGACCCTGGTCGAGTTCGACCTGGCAGCCAGCGCCGATCTGCCCGTGCTACGACGGACCGACCTGCTGTTCGAGCTGACCCCGCGGACCGAGCCCGGCAGCGACACGGCAACCGACACAGCGACCGAACCGGCAGCCGATGACGACGGGCGGACGCGACGTTTCGCCGCACTCTTCTACGGTGCCGACAACACCGGTGCCCGGACGGCGCTGGCCCGCCGGGGGCTGCGCCCGGCCAGCCGCCCGCGCCCGGCCACCGGCGAGGATCTCCTGGTCGCGGCCGCGCACCCCTACACGCGCGACTGACCGGGGACCTGGTCGAGGTGGGCGCGCCAGAGGTCAGAAGCACGCTGGAGCGCAAAGAGTGCGTGCGGCGCTACACCGCGTCCATGCCCAACGACGCGTTCGCCCGGCTGGTCGACAGGGTCGCCGGGAACGCCAGGTCAGGTGCCTCCTGGGCGGAGGGGCTGCTTTACCACTGGCTGGACGCAGAACGCTCCGACACCAAGCGGACCGTGCTGCTCCAGGAAAGGTCCGCAGCTCCTTCCTCGGCTGCCCGTTCGAATGCCTCACCCGGCTGGCCGCCGTCCGCGAGACCAATGTGAGCTCCCTCTCCGCCGAGTTGCTCGTCATGGCCGGCCCGGCCGGAGAACAGGCACTCATCCGCGCCCTTCCGAGGATTCGCGGTTACCAGCTCTCCTTCGCCATCGGCGCGCTCAGGGACGGTTCCGTGCCCCTCGACGCCGACCTGCTCATCGAATACATCCGTCACCCCAACCGGTTCGTCAGATACACGACGCTGGGCCTGCTGGGGTGGCGTGGCGACGCGACCTGCACCCCACATCTCCTCGAGGCGCTGGCACGACCGGACCGGTCCACCTGGGAGTCCGCTCTCCTGGCACTCGGGGTCGTCGGGGACGCCCGCGCGGTGGACGCCATCCTGGAGCAGCTGCGGACCCACGCGGCCCGGAAGTCCGGCCCCGAGACGCCCTTCGTCGAGCTCGAGCTGAACTTCCTCGGCCAGCATGCCCATGAACGCCCTGACGCCCTCGCGGCCGCACGTGAGCTCGTCGTGTCCACGTGGGCGAAACGCAACGAGGAGGAGACCGACTGGATCACACGCTTTCTCCCCCAGGTGGCACCGCACGTGCAGGTGCCGCTCCAGCTCCCGTCCACCGAGGCCGTCACGACGCTGAAAGCGCAGATGATCGAGCACCAGCGCCGCGGCGCACGCATCCTCGCCTGATCCGATACCGCTGAAACCCACCGTGTCGGTCTCGGATGAGACGCCTGTCGGCCGGGTGGAAAGCACCCGGCGGACGGCACTTCGTCCTACTCTTGGCCGGTGGACCTCTGGTCGGTTGACTCCACCGCCTCACCGGAAGATCTGAGGTGGCTGGCGGCCTGGCGACCGTCAACCTGGTCTTCGGGCTGGCCGTCGCCGGTCTCGTACCTCGCCGCTACGGCGACGCCGCCGCGGCGAGGTACGAGACCGTGGCCGCAGCACGAGCATTTCACCTCAAACGAGACAAAAGGGGCAGAGATTCACCTGGCGACCCGCAAGAAGTGAGGATTTGGCCGTTGGAACGACCAAAATCGTTCATTCTTGCGACTCGCCAAACCAGGCTACCGGGCCCCGTCCAGAAAGGCGCGGACGAGCGCCGCGGGCATCGGGTCGTCCAGGGGCAGGTGCCGGACCAGGAGCCGGAAGTAGAGCGGGCCGAACAGCTGGTCCAGGGCGACCTGGATGTCGACGTCGGGCCGTAGTTCGCCGCGGTCGATCGCGCCCTGGATCAGGATGGTGCCGGCGTCCCGGCGGGGCTGGATCCACAGCGCGCGCAGCTGGTCCGCGAGCGCCGCGTCGGTCTGGGCCGCCCCGATCAGCTCGGCCATGATCGCGCCGGCGCGGCCACGGAAGGCGTCCACCATCAGGGTGATCTGCGCTGTCAGGTCGCGGGCGAGGTCGCCGGA
>NZ_ADGX01000220.1 GCF_000177675.1 Parafrankia sp. EUN1f | reverse complement strand
TCGGGCGGCCTGGACTCGCCGAGCCGGTCACGCCGCCGGCCGCCGCCAGCCCGGCACCAGCGGTAGCGCCGGCACCAGCGGTAGCGCCGGCACCAGCGGTAGCGCCGGCACCAGCGGTAGCGCCGGCACCAGCGGCACCGGCACCGGCCGCGTTGCAGGCTCCGGCGCCCAGGGTCGCCGCAGGCGGTCCACTGGCGGCGCCGGAGCCTTCCGTGCTCTGCGCGTCCGGCTGGCTTGTCCCACCCGGGGATCCGGGCGACCTCCCAGGGCGCACCAGGCCGTGAGGATGGCCCAGACGGGCGGTTCACCCGGCCGTGTTGGCCGCGCCAGGCGGCGCGGCGTGGCCGGCTCACCCGCACCGGGCCGACCACGAGGATCCGGCCGACCACCAGGATCCGGTCTGCCACCAGGGCTCGGCCCTCTACCAGCACCGACGACCGCCCGACCGTCCGGACGGGACCGGTACCGTACGGTTTCGCGTGAGGATGTATGAACGTCGGGTCAGTCCCGACTACCGCCCTGGAGCCTGCTATCTCTGCCATCCCGGCCGACAGCGCCCTTCGGCCGGGTCTGTCCGACCCGGCCGGTGACCCTGAGCCCGTGCGGTCCCGGGGGCGGCGGTTCGGGGTCCGCCCAGGGTCGCCGCGGCTGCGTCCGGGCCAGGCAGGGCCGAGGCCGGACCGCGCGTCGCGCTGGTCGCTGGTCGCGATGTTCGTCGGCTTCGCCACGCTCTTCCTGCTGCAGGCACCGGGCAAGCTGACCGCCGACACCAAGCTGGACGTACCGCTCGAGCCGTGGCGCTTCATGGAGGCGGCCACCCATCTGTGGAATTCGACGTCCGACTTCGGCTACCTGCCGAACCAGTACGCCGGCTACCTGTTCCCGATGGGGCCGTTCTTCGGGATCGGGGACCTGCTCAACATCCCGCCGTGGATCACCCAGCGGATGTGGATGGCTGTCCTGCTCACCCTGGCGGCCTGGGGAACGGTACGGCTTGCCGAGGTGCTCGGGATCGGCGGCCACGCCTCCCGCATCCTGGCGGGGCTGAGCTACGCGCTGTCGCCGATGTTCCTCGGCAAGGTCGGCGCGACGTCCGTCGCGCTGGCCGGGGCGTCGATGCTGCCCTGGATGGTCGTGCCGCTCATCCTCGCGCTGCGCCCCGACGGCGCCGGCGGGGCCGACACCGGCCACCATGACGACGACAGCGGGCATGCCCGCGCACTGACCGCGGCCCGGTTCTCCCCGCGGCGCGCCGCGGCGCTGTCCGGCCTGGCGGTGCTGGGCACCGGAGGCGTCAACGCGACCGTCACCCTTTGTGTCCTGCTGTGCCCGGCGGTCGTGCTGGTGTTCGCGGGCGGTGGGCGGCGGGCCTGGGCGCTGCGGGGCTGGTGGTGCCTGTGCGTGGTGCTGGCGACGGCGTGGTGGGTCCTGTCGCTGATGGTCCAGGGCCGGTACGGAATCAACTTCCTGCCCTTCACCGAGACCGTCCAGACGACCACCGCGACGACCTCGGTCGGGGAGACCCTGCGCGGCGCCGCGGACTGGATGGCCTACCTCGCGCTGCCGATGGCCTGGCTGCCCGCGGCCAGGGAGTACGTCTCCAGCGCCGCGCCGATCGTCGCCTCCGCGCTGGTGGCCGGGTTCGGCCTGGTCGGCCTCGCCCGCCGTGACCTGCCGGCGCGACGGTTCCTGCTGGTCAGCCTCGCTGTCGGTGTCGTCGCGGTCTCCTCGTCCTACTCGGGTGAACCGGTCAGCCCGCTGGCGAGTGGCCTGCGCTCGCTGCTGTCGGAGCCCTTCGGGTTCCTCCGCAACGTCTACAAGTTCCAGCCGGTGGTGCGACTGCCGCTGGCGCTGGGCCTGGCACACATCCTCGCCGTGGCCGTGGCCTGGCGCCCCGGCCAGGCACCCGAGCCGGAACCTGGGCGCGATCCCCGCCGCGGCCGGCTGCGTGGCGGCGCACTGCTGCGGCGCGGCCGCGGCGTGTCCGGCCAGCCCGCGCGGCACGAGGAAACCATGCCGCTGGTGATCTCGCCGGCGGCCAGGGCCTCGGGCCGGACCGCCGGGGCGGCGAACGGCACGACCGGCACGGCCGGTGCGGCCGGTGCGGGCGGGGCCGCGTCCCGGCGCCGTGTCCTGCCCGTACTGGTGTCGCTGGCCGCGGTCGCCGCCCTGGTCGTCGCGATGCTCCCGCTGCTGCAGGGCAAAGGCCTGCAGCCCAGACCGTTCGACGAGGTTCCGGACTACTGGTCCGCGGCGGCGGACTGGCTCGCAGATCACCCCGAGAACGGACGCACCCTGGTGCTGCCCGGCGCCCCGTTCGGCGAGTACGAGTGGGGCCGGCCGCTGGACGAACCACTGCAGTGGCTCGCCGACTCCCCCTGGGGGGTGCGCAACCTGATCCCGCTGGGCGGCGTCGGCACGACCCGGCTGATGGACGGCATCGAGGACATGATGGCCACCGGCGACACGCCGGGGCTGTCGACGACGCTGGCCCGCGCGGGTGTGGGCATGGTGCTGATCCGCAACGACATCGAGATCAAGGACTGGGACATCCCGCCGTCCACCGATCAGCTGCACCGCTCGCTGGCGAGCTCGGGTCTGCAGCTGGCGGCGTCCTTCGGACCGACCACGGAGGCCCGCACCAGCTCCAAGGCGCGCCTGATCAAGTCGCTGCGCCGGTCGGAGGAGCGGGTGGCCGCTCTGGAGGTCTGGACGGTTCCCGAGGGCGCCCGCATGGTCCAGGCCTACCCGCTGAGCACCGGGGTCGTCGTCTCCGGCGGGCCGGAGGCGACCGTGCAGCTCGCCGACCAGGGCCTGCTCGGGCAGGACCGTGCGACCGTCCTGGCGAGTGACCTCGCCGAGGCCGACGAGTATTCGGCGGCGGCGGGCGGCTCCGACGCCGACCCCACGACCACCCTCGCGCCGATCGCCGACCCACCACCCGCCTCGAAGGTCATCACCCCGACGACCGCGCTCGCGGTGACCGACACGAACACGCGCCGTGACTTCACCTTCGGCATCGTGCACGACGGGACGTCCTACCTGCTGGGCCCGGACGAGAGCGTCGCCGGCGAGAAGGAGCCGCCCCGCCAGTGGAGCGACCGGCCGACGGCGGGCCACCAGACGGTCGCCGGCTACGCCGACGGGATGTCGGTCACCGCGTCGTCCTACGGCTACGAGCTGATGGCCGCCCCCGACTTCGCCCCGCAGGCCGCCGTCGACGGCCAGACGTCGACGTCCTGGACGGCGATGCGCCGGCAGGGCGCCACCTCGCAGGGGGAGTGGATCCAGCTCGACGTCGGCCGGGACCTCGAGGCGCCCTACATCGACGTCCGGCTGCTGGCGGAGGGGGACTGGCGGCCGGAGGTGCACGCGCTGCGGGTCACCACCGAACGCGGTTCCGTCGTCACCCAGGTCAAGCCGGTCGAGGACATCCAGCGGCTCGCCGTGCCGGCGGGGGAGAGCCACTGGTTCCGGATCACGCTGGAGAAGGTCACCAACGAGGGCGACCCGTCGCTCGGCGCAGGTATCCGCGAGATCGACATCCCCGGCGCGAGCTTCCACCGGTACGCGCAGACACCGTCCGACCTGACGAGCGCGTTCGAGTCCCTGAGCCAGGGCCTCGTCGCCTACTCCTTCGAGCGTTACCGGGTCGACCCGCTGCAGCCCTTCGGCGGTTCCGAGGAGCTGACGTTCGCGCGGAAGTTCGACTCCCCGCGCGAGATGACCTTCACTCTCAAGGGCACCGTCACCG
Organism: Parafrankia sp. EUN1f; assembly: GCF_000177675.1. Classification (GTDB taxonomy): domain Bacteria; phylum Actinomycetota; class Actinomycetes; order Frankiales; family Frankiaceae; genus Parafrankia. Next base: position 7,563 of record NZ_ADGX01000220.1, on the reverse strand, counting down.
CCCTGCCACCACCGGCCGGCTCGGCGGTCAACACCTCGAACGCGCCGCTGGTCATCCCCTGCGGGCAGGGCCCGTCACTGATCATCGACGGCGTCCGGTACGAGCTGGAGATCTCCGGCGTCTACAGCAACATCTCCACGGCCAAGCCGTTCCAGCTGAAGCTGTGCACCGACAACAGCCAGGTGAGGCTGGGCGCGGGTTCACATCTGCTGTCGGTCGACCTCGGCGGCTCCACCATGGTCGTCGACTCGATCAGCATGGTCGGCGAGAGCACCGCGGTGAGCGCGGAGAAGCCCCGGACGACGACGATCGGGCACTGGGGCTCCGAGCTGCGCACCATCGACATCGGCGCCGGCGCCGCCTCGTTCGTCTCGGTGCGGGAGAACGCGAACGCCTCCTGGACGGCGACGCTGAACGGCACGGAGCTCACCGCGGTGCGCATCGACGGCTGGGCACAGGGCTGGATCGTCCCCGCCGGCCAGGGCGGGACGATCGTCATCGAGAACCATCCCGGCCAGACCTTCCGCCGCAACCTGCTCGTCGGGCTCGGCCTGGTGTTCATCCTCGTGGCGATCGCCGTCGTCCCGGACTCTGTCGGCGCCGAGCGCCGGCGTCGGCGCCAGGAGCGCGGGGGTGGCGCCGGCCGCACCGACCGTCTGGACGATCGCTTCGCCCGCCTCAGCCCCGCCCGGCTACCCGGGATGGCGGCCCTGGGCCGCCTGCGGCTGCCGACCCTGTGGGCGGGCCTGGTGCTGGCGATGCTGGCGGTGTTCCTGGTCGCGGGCCCGGTCGCGCTGGCCGTCCCGCTGATCATCCTGCTTGGTCGGCGGCTGCGCTGGTTGCCGGGCCTGCTGGCACTGGCCGGCATGGTCGGCTCCGGAATCGTGGTGTCGACCGTTCCGGACGCCATCCCGTTCTCGGACGAGGGCGCGTTCAGCTGGCCGGCACAGGCCCTGGGCGCACTCGCCTTCGCCGCGACGATCTCCGCCTTCGCCCTGCGACCGGCAGCGCCGCGGCTGCGTGCCCCCGAGGATGCGCGAGAGGGACAACCGTCGAACGCGGTGGGCAACGGCGCGCCGCGGCGCTCGGTGGCGGGGGCTGACGCGCCCGTCGACCGGAATCTCGGGCGGTTCATGTCTGTAGATGATCATGCCTCCAGATCGCGGCTGCCCCGGCAGCCGTGGGGAAACGATCACAGGCCGAGCTGAAGGGTCGGATGGATGTTGTTCCCGCTGAGTAGGGACGTGCCGGGAGCGGAGTTCCAGCCCGGACGCGTGACCACGCGTCCGTGGAACCTGCTCCGCAACCAGGACGTCCACCGAGCCTCGGAGGGGCCGTCGGCCGCCCGGCAGCCGTCCTGTGTCGCGGCCATGCCCGGTGGCGGCGCCGCGGGCTCGCCGCGGGGCGTGGGCAAGAGGCGCGACCATGGCATCGACGGTGGTCGTGCCGACGGTGCTCGCGCCGGCGGAGGTCCGGGCCGAGACGGAGAGGGCGGCGACCGGGAACCCGCGGCTGCCCGGCCGTCGAGCGCCGGGCAGGGGCGGGCGCTGACTCTCGACGAGGAGCTCATCCTCGCCTCCGACCGCAGCCATTCACCGCTCACCGTCGGAGTGGTCGCCGAGACGGACGTCGCCATCCACGCGGCCCGGCTGCGGAGCTCGTTGTACCGCTCCCTGCGTAACCATCCGATCGCCCGGGCACGGCTCGCGGGCGGTCCCGGGACCGCGTCCGCCTGGGAGTTCCCGGCTGAATCAGGGCTACCAGTGGATCTAATATACGAGATTCACATCGGGGTGACGGACCGGCCGGGAGTGGACCCCGCGAGCTGGCGGGCGGTCGAGTCGTTGTGCTCGCGCCCCTTCGACCTGCGTCGGGAGCCCCCGGTGCGGCTGCTGCTCGCCCATCGGCCGCAGGGGGACGTGGTCGGGATCGTCGCCCACCACACCGCGCTGGACGGAATGAGCGCCCTGGCCCTGTTCCAGGAGATCCTCGCCGGCTGTGCGGTGGACGGCCCGGAACCTGCCGGCGGACGGCTGGCCCGGCGTCCGAGCCCCGCGTCGCGGACCCAGCAGAGAGCGTGGACTCATCACCACCTGCGGAACCAGCCGGGGCCGGCTCCCCGGCGCGAGGGGAACAGCCCCCAGCACACTGAGGACAGCCCGCGAGGCACGCCGTCCGTGGACGTGCCGGCAGCCGCGGCCGAGCCCGGTCCGCGCGCGGGATTCGCCGGATTCGATGGATTCGCTGGATCGACGGGATCGACGGGATCGGCGGGGTTCGTCGGATCGGCCGACTTCGGTGACGGACCCGGCCGTCGGCGGCTGGCACGGCATCTTGTTCCCTGCGGCCCGAGCCTCGCGCAGGGCTACGGTGTGTACCCAGTCGACCTGCCGGTGCCACGACCGCTGCTGCTGGCGGACGGACGGCGGATGACGGTCAACGATCAGCTGCTCGCCGCTGCGCATCTGGCGGCGGAGCGCTGGAACAGCGAGTGCGGACACCGCAGCGGCACCGTGCGGGTTCGCATGCCGATCGCCGCGCGGGACGCCGGCCCGGCCGAACCCCGTGAGCTGGGAAACCGGTCGGGTCAGGTCATGATCACCTCGACCGTGGCGGAACGACTGGAGCCGGTGCGGCTGGCCGCGGCGGTGGTGGATCAGACCGCGGCGGCGAAGGAAGGCCCGGGGGGCTGGGCCGGTACGCGGATGTCCGCGGCGGTGCGGGCCGTCACGGCGGCCACGCCCAGCTCGCTGCGGACAACGGTGCTGCGCGGCGGCGTGGCGCTGGCTCGCCCGTTCCTCACGCCTCACCTGGCGGTGAGCAACGTCGGGCCGGTCAACCTGCAGGCGGCGGCCGCGGCGGGCGGCCCGCGGATCAGGAGCATGTCCTTCATCGGCACCAGCGGCATGCCACAGGGTCTGCTCATCTGCGTGGCCGGCAACGGGGACCGCCTGCGGCTCACCTTCTGCCACCACCGGCGCCTGTTCGACCCCGCCGGGGTGGCCCGGTTCGCGGAGATCTACCAGGAGAGCCTGGCCGCACTGGCCACGGCGGTGTCAGAGCAGACATAGGCGGCGCTCGGCCACGCCGACCGACAGCCGCTGCCCCCAGGTGAGCGTGATCGTGTCGGACTCGATGCCGTCCCCGAAGACCACCAGGCGTTCGGACTCGACCCGTAGCTCGATGCGGGCCGACGCGGGAAGCAGGCCCTCGACCATGGCGGCGCCGGTGCTCGGTGACGGCCAGGCCTCCCGTACGAACCAGATCAGACCGGGGGATTCGGGGCCTGGCAGTGGCAGGCTGCTGCCGCGCTGGCGCCACACCGACTGGCACCAGCCGCCGCAGCCGGTGCCGGTCCCGACCAGCAGCCCCGAGGACGCCTGCCGCTCCAGGTGGACGGCGCCGGTGTGGTCCGGAGCGGCGAGCTCGTAGCGGGCTGTCTGGTGGGAGGCGTGGCCGACGTAGATCTCGTTGAGGGCGAGCAGCCGCTGACCGTCGTCGGACCTGGCCTCGACCATGGTCACCGTGCGGACCGCCGAGGCCGCCGAGGCCGGAGCGGTTACCGAGGCCGGCGCGGTCGGCGCGGTCGCCGCCATCTGGAGCAGGGCTCCCAGCTTGCCGACCGGGTGCCGGGCCAGCACCCCGGGATTGCGCCCGGGTTCCGGGTCGATGCCGATGACCGGCTGCCCGTCGAGGTACTTGGCCACATTGGCCACCAGCCCGTCCTGGCCGACGCAGACGATCAGGTCATCGGGAGCGAACAGGAAGCGGTCGAGGTCGGCGCGTTCCACCTCGCCGTGGCGCCAGTCGGCGGGGACGGCCGCGATCGCCGCCCGGCGGGCCGCGGTCACCGCGGCGTCACGCGCCCGCACCTCGGTGAGGTCACGCCCCCGACTGGCCAGGAAGAACGCGGCCTGGCCGGCGGTGCCGTGCCGTTCGAGCAACTCGGCGTACTCGGTGCGGCGGTGTACCAGAACGACTCGCGGGGCGAGTGTGGCCATCAGGCGCCACCGCCCGGGCGGGCGGTGCCGGCCAGCCGGGTCAGCAGCTCGCTCAGGACGTCCGGAGTGATCGTCAGCGCCTGGATGTCGGGGAGACCGCCGGCCAGGTCACGAACGGCCAGCGTCATCGCCGCCCGGTTGTCCAGGTCGCGCAGGGCTTCGACCCGCGCCCGCTCGGCGGCTCCCTCGGCCGCGCCGACCAGCTCGATCTCCTCGGCGCGGGCGGCTGCCGCCAGCCGGGTCGCCTCGGCGGCCCCGGCCGCCGTGAGGCGGGCGTGCTCGGCCTGTGCCTCTACGGCGATCCGTGCCGCGGCCGCCTTCTCCGTCGCGGTCCGCCGGTCGTTGGTGCCGCGCTGGGTGACCAGTTCCTCCTCCCGGCGGGCGAGCTCGATCTGGTTCTGCATCTCGTTCTCGGCGATCCGGCGCTCCTGTTCGACGGCCCGGGCGCGCCGGCCGTAGGTCGCCCGGTCGGCCTCGGTCTGCACCTGCTCCCGGGTGGGTGTGCGCAGCGCCTTCTCCAGCTCCGGCTCGGGGCGGATCGCGACGACGCGGACCCCGACGACCGCCACCCCGGTCTCGGCCAGCCGCTGGTCGCCCTCGAGCCCGGCCGCGATGCGCTCCCGGACGGCCGGCACCCCGTCGACCAGCGCGTTCGTCAGCGTGGTGCGGGCCAGCAGGTCGAAGGCGTGCTGCTGGGCGGTCTCGACGATCAGCCCACCGAGCTGCTCCAGCGGGTTCGTGCGCCAGGCGCCGGTCTCCGGGTCGATGCCGAAGTCGAGGCGGCTGACGGCCAGCGTGGGCTCGGCCACCCGGTAGGTGACGGTGGCCTGCACGGTGACGTCCTGGAAGTCGGCCGTGCGGGCGTGGAAGAGCAGCGGGAGTTCCCGGTCGTCCACCGGAACCTCGCTGATCACCGCGGTGCGCGGCTGGTACCAGAAGGTCAGCCCGACCCCCTCATGCCGGGCCCGCCCGCCGCGCAGGTGGCGGACGTACGCCGTCGGGGTGCCCCGCAGGTGGCGCAGGAACAGTGCGCGGCTGATGTCGGCCATGGGGGTCTCCTTGTGTTCGCGGCCGGTCTGACCGTAGGTGTCTCGGCCGGTCTGACCGTAGGTGTCTCGGCCGGTCTGACCGTAGGTGTCTCGGCCGGTCTGACCGTAGGTGTCTCGGCCGGTCGGCCCCGGTGTCGCTCGATCTCGTCGAAGTGACGATAAGGGGATGGGGTGGTTCTCGTCAATATGACGAGATTGCCGGTACAGTCGGCCGCGTGACTGCCGACGACAAGCCCGCGACGGCCCGCAGGCCGCCCACGAGCGCCGAGCCGCCCACGGATGCGCGGCTTCCCGCGGACGGCTTCGTCGCCTACGGGGTGACCGTCGACCTGGTGATCCTCACCATCCGGGCCGACCAGCTATGCGTGCTGCTGGTCCGGCGCGGCCTGGCGCCGTTCGAGGGCGCGCTCGCGCTGCCGGGCGGCTTCGTCCGCCCATGCGAGACACTGGTGGCCGCCGCACGCCGTGAGCTGGCCGAGGAGACCGGCCTGCGGCTGGCGGAGCCGACGTCCGGCGTGCACCTGGAACAGCTGGCTGCCTACGGCGCCGTCGACCGCGACCCTCGGGCGCGCATCGTGACGATCGCCTTCCTGGCCCTCGCTCCCGACCTGCCCGAGCCGCGGCCCGGTACGGACGCCGCGGCGGCCGAGTTCGTCCCCGTCGCCGCACTGGCCGCGCTCACCGGCACCGGCACCGGCCTGCCCTGCGGCGGCCCGGCCGGCGCGGAATCAGTCGCCGGAGCCGGCGGCGACGACGGTCCCGGTGCGGTCCTGGCTTTCGACCATGCGGCGATCCTGGCCGACGGGCTGGAACGGGCCCGGTCGAAGCTGGAGTACACCGCGCTGGCGACCGCGTTCTGCCCGACTGAGTTCACCGTGGCCGAGCTGCGCCGTGTCTACGAGATCGTCTGGGGCGCCCCGCTCGACCCGCGCAACTTCCACCGCAAGGTGACCGGAACACCTGGTTTTCTGCAGCCGGTGGGCGGGTCGACCGCCCGAGACGGCGGCCGGCCGGCGGCCCTGTACTGCCGGGGGACAGCCGAGATCCTCCACCCGGCGATGCGCCGCCCACCTCCGGCCGAAGCCTGAATCGGCGTGAGCCTTCCAGTATCGGGAAAGCTGCCGACGTGGGAGATGTCGCCCACGATCCGTCGATCTGCCTCCGGCGATCAGTTCGCGGGACGAGCAGGAGAGCACGAAGAGGGGCGAAGCTGATGAAACGCGATGAACTCGTCTCGACGGTCCGCGAGACCGGCCGGATGGACAGTGTCGAGCACGCCGAGACCGCCATCCGGGCCACGCTGGCGGTGCTCGGCGAGCGGCTGTCCGGCGGCGAGACCAAGGACCTCGCCTCGCAGCTACCGCCCGCGCTCGCCAGGGCGTTGCCGCCATCCGGCCGTGGCGAGCGTTTCGGGCTCGACGAGTTCTACCGCCGCGTCGCCGAGCGGGAGGGCGGTGGTTGCACCAGGGCGCATGCCCGGCAGCATGCCCGCGCGGTGGTCGCGGCGCTGAAGACGTCCATCAGCCCCAACGAGTTCGAGGATGTCGCCGGGCAGCTTCCCCACGGCTACGACGAGCTGCTGGGCCGGGAGCCGGTCATCCACTACTGAGGAGGCCGCCGTCGCCGCCAGACGTGCGGCCTGATCACGCCGGCTCCATGGTCACCGGCGAACGTTCGGCGAATTATCCTCGCCTCCCGTCGGCGCTTGGGATTGTTTCGGTCGGAGAAAATGACAGGGCTGCTCATGCGGCTGGCATTCCACCCTATGTACTCTCGTCGTTTCTCTCTGTGGTCGAGCTGGACGGAGTCGCGTACCGTGGTGACCATGAGCCGAGTGGTGCACATCCCCTACACCGTCGCGCAGGACGAGGACGGTGTCTGGTGTGCGCACGCCTACGTGGGCCGTACCGGCTGCAACGGGTTCGGCGGCACCCGGGACGAAGCGGTGGCGGACCTGAAGGACGCGATCGTGATGGTCATCGAGGATGACGGTGCGCCGGAGGAACTCGCCATCACGGTCGACGTGGCCTGATGCCGCCGGTACCTTCGCTTCCGGGCAAGGACGTTGTCAGGGCTCTGCAGAAGGCGGGATTCGAGCTCGTTCGGATCAAGGGCAGTCATCATCGGCTGCGTAACCCCGACCGGGCGGGCATCGATGTCACGGTTCCAGTTCACGCCGGGCGTGACATCCCGAAAGGAACACTCCGCCAGATTCTGGCGGACGCCGGTCTGACGGTCGAGGATCTCCAGAAGCTCCTGTAGTCCGCGGCGCGCCGGCTACGCTGCGATCGGTGCCACGCGGCCGGTGGGCGTACGCAGCCAGTGGGCGAACCCGACAAGCGGCAGAACGCCGGCGAAGATCGCGACCCCGGACCAGCCGTGGGTGTCGTAGATCGCTCCGGACAGCGCCGAGCCGATCGCCCCGCCGGCGAACATGGTGGCCAGGTACACCGCGTTCATCCGGGCGCGGGACTCGGGCCGGGTCGTGTAGATCTCGCGCTGCCCGAGGACCT
>NZ_ADGX01000221.1 GCF_000177675.1 Parafrankia sp. EUN1f | reverse complement strand
TCGCCATGTCCGCGAGCATGAACTGGACGCCCTGGTTGTCCGCGATCGGGCGGCCGAACTGGCGGCGTTCCTTCACGTAGCCGATCGCCGCGTCCAGCGCGCCCTGCGCGATGCCGACGGCCTGCGCGCCGATCGTCGGCCGGGTGTGGTCGAGGGTGCGCAGCGCGGTGCGCAGACCCGTGCCGGGCTCGCCGATGATCCGGTCGGCGGGGATCGTGCAGTTGACGAAATGGATCTCGCGGGTCGGTGAGCCCTTGATGCCGAGCTTGCGCTCCTTGGAGCCGACCTCGAAGCCGGGGTCGTCGGCCCGGACGACGAACGCGGAGATGCCGTCGGCGGGCTTCGCCGCATCCGGGTCGGTGACGGCCATGACCGTGTACCAGGTGGACTCGCCCGCGTTGGTGATCCAGGTCTTGGTGCCGTTGAGGACCCAGTGGTCGCCGTCGAGCCGGGCGCGGGTCCGCATCGAGGCGGTGTCCGATCCCGCCTCCCGCTCCGACAGCGCGTAGGAAGCGGCGGCCTCCCCACGGGCGATCGAGGGAAGGACGAGCTTCTTCAGGTCCTCCGAGCCGGACAGCAGGATCGGCATCGTCCCCAGCTTGTTGACCGCCGGGATGAGCGATGAGGAGGCACAGACCCGGGCGACCTCCTCGATGACGATGCAGGTCGTCACCGAATCGGCCCCCTGGCCACCGTAGATCTCCGGTACATGGGCCGCGTTGAAACCCGAGCGGACCAGCGCGTCCCGTGCCTCGGCGGGATACCGCTCATGCTCGTCAACGTCGGCTGCGAACGGCACGATCTCCTTCTCCGCGAGATCACGGATCGCCTCACGGACAGCCACGTGGGTGTCGTTGAGCCGGTAGGTGTCGAAGTTCGGATTCACGTCCGTACTGTCCTCATCCTGGCTTGTTCCTGCTGGCGGCGACTTGGGGCCGCCACCAGCCACCGCCCTGCTTAGCTGGGTGGGTGGGCAGGTGCGGTAGATCAGGGATTATCGGTGAAAGCTGCGCCCGCTCTTCTCTCCGAGAAGAGCGGCGTCGACCGCACGTAGCATTGGCTGTTAACGGCTGTAGCAGCGGTGGCGACGAAGGGCCAATCTGGTCAACATCCGGCGCAAATCATAATCGAATTCGGGCATGGGTCGCCGTAGAGGTCACGCCTCTGGAGACCCGCACCCTCGGACAGAGCTGGACACGCCGGGCCTCGTCAACTATTGATTCTGGGCCGCCAAGGAAATGGAATAGGGCCGAAAGTAGCGCCGAGCCATTAACTGGACAGGCCGTGCTTGAGGATACGTTTGGCGTACTGGTAGTTGGCGTTGTCGACGAACGTGTCACCCATCATGACGGAGCCGTGTCCGCTGGTGGCGGCCTCCTCGTAGGCCGACACCACCCGGCGAGCGTACTCGACTTCCTGAGCCGACGGGCTGAACACGTCGTTCAGGGTGCTGACTTGGCGTGGGTGGATGCAGGAGGCGCCGGTGCTGCCCATCGAGCGGGACCGCGTGGCCAAGGAGCGGAATCCATCCAGGTCCGCAAAGGACACGATGAGTCCGGGGAGGCCGAGCGGAGTGCGGCCGGCGGCTCTGGTTGCCTGGATGACCTCGGTGAAAGCATGCATGACCGCGGGGCTGTCGGGTGAGGCATGGAGATCGATGCTGAGATCGCCGATGCCAGTGGACGCGGCGACGACGCGGTCGCTGGCCGTGAGGATCTGATCCACGCGTCGCACTCCCCGGGCTGACTCGATGAGCGCAACTACTTTTGTGGTTGTTTCTGCTCCGCCCTCCTCGAGTTCGTACAGGGTTTCGTCGACCGTGCGGATCATCCCGGGATCGTCACTCTTGGGGATGATCACTGCGTCGACCTTCGACCTCACCGCGGCTTCGAGGTCCGGGATCATCAGTGTCCATGAGCGGTTGACCCGGACCAGCACGGTGACTGGAGCGGTCCGCAGGTGGGACACGGCGCCGGCGAGGCTCTCCCTGGCGGCGATCTTGTGCTCGGCCGGAACTGCGTCTTCCAGGTCGAGGATCACAGCGTCGGCGTTCGACGACGCGGCGTGGCGTACGAACCTCTCGCGGTTCGCGGGAACGTAGAGCAGGGACCGCCAGGACACGCTGTTCGAGGGGTCACGCATTGACGCTCCCGACGGACGGCGTGCCGAGAATTCCGCGAGCGGCGAGGTCGCGCATGGTCTCGGCGGGGATGCCGAGCTCAGCCAGCACCTCGTCGTTGTGCTCGCCCAGCCGTGGTGCCGGCCGACGCAGCCCCGAGGGAGTTCCTGACATGCGGGGCACGACGTTGTGCATGGCGATGGTCTCGGGCTCTCCGTCTCGCCCGGGGACGTCGACGTAGACCTCGCGGGCGACGAAGTGGGGATCGCGCCGTGCGTCCGCCATCGACAGCACCGGCGCGATCGTGACTCCCTGGGCGCGCAAGGTCTCCAGCACATCGGCCGATGACCTGACCTCCACCCACCGTCCGATGACTGCGTTGATCTCCACTCGATGGTCGAGCCTGGACTGGTAGCTACGGAAGCGGGGGTCCTTCAGCATGTCGGGCTCGCCGATCGCCGCGAACAGGTTCTCGACGATGCTTTCGGCCCCTGCGGACAGGGCTAGCCATTTGCCGTCCGAGGTCTGGAACACGCCCTTGACCGACGAAGCGCGGGTGCCTTCGCCTCGTGTGGGCAGGTGTCCCAGCTGATCGAGCAGTGCGTCTGGACCCATGATCGATGCCAGGGGTTCGAACAGGGACACGTCGATGGTCTGACCGGCGCCGCCGTTGCGCGCATGAAGTATAGCCGCGATTGTCGCTGTCGCGGCGTAGAGACCGGCGACCATGTCGGCGAGCGCCGTCGGCGGAGGAGCGGGCGGCCGGTCAGCGAAACCGTTGCGGTACATGAATCCGGAGACTGCCTCGGCCAAGGTGCCGAAGCCGGGCAACCGCGAATACGGCCCGGTCTGACCCCAGCCGGAGATGCGGGTGATCACGAGTTTCGGGTTGACGTTCAGCAGGACGTCGGGCCCCAGGCCCAGCTTCTCCAACGTTCCCGGCCGGAAGTTCTCCAGGAGCGCGTCAGCGGTCCGTAGCAGGTCGAGAAGGATGCCGCGGCCCTCTTTTGACTTCAGGTCCAGGCTCACCGAACGCTTGTTGCGGCTGTAGACCGTCCAAAAGGCCGCGACGCCCGCGATGCGTCCGCCGCGCAGTTCATCGCCGCCGTCGGGGCGCTCCACCTTGATGACGTCCCCACCCAGGTCAGCCAGCACCATTCCGCAGTGCCCGCCCGAAACCAGGCGGCTCAGATCCAGCACACGGCATCCCTGCAGTGGTCCAACGGCCTCGGGGTCGAAGGTGCGCGGGAGGGGGGGATTCATCGGGAGGCCTCCAGGGAGGACGGGTCGACAATGGCGAGTGGTCGTACGGGCGATCCCGTCGCTCCGACGATGCGCAGCGGGATCATCACGAACCAGAAGTCCCGGGCACCGTGCTCGGCCAGCTCCTCGAGGTTGAGCACCTCGATGATGTGGATGCCGTTCTTGACCAGGAGGATGTGGTGGGCCGGCATCTGGGAGTGACCGAAACCGGGCAGGATCTGATCGAAGGCGATGGTGTCGGTGCCGACGACGCGCGCACCCCGGTCCGCAAGCCACTCAGCGGCCGGGCCCGTCACGCCGGGAGCGCCCTCGCGGTGTCCAACGTATGCCTCGGGGTCGCCGTACTTCTGTGCCCAGCCGGTCCGGACAAGGATGACGTCCCCGGGCTCCATGGATGACTCACCGGTGGCAGCCTGGAGATCATCGATAGTGACGCCGTAGCCCGCGGGTAGCCTCTCGAGTCCCATCGCGCGGGGAATGTCGAGGAGCCGACCCCGGCACAGCATGGGCGGGATGGTCTCGGCGCCCAGAGCCCGGTGGCGGCCACCCACGCTGTTGGCGACCGCGTCGATGCCGCCGTGCAGTTGGCCTTCGGCGGCAACGTGGGCCAAGGCGTCGATATGTGTGCCCACGTGACCGCCGAACGTGATGATCTCGTTCGAGCCGGATCCGGCGCCCCGCATCAGGTCGCCGTGTCGGCGTATCAGCGCCATGTGGAAGCCGGGGTGGCTGGGCGAGCACGGCATGCCGTTCTCGAGCGGCTGCGACAGGTCGAAAATCTGGACCGGACGCTGGAGAAGTGCGCCGAGAACCTCCTGAGTCTGGTCAAGCATGGGCGCTCTCCTTGATGCGATCGGGAAGTTGATCGGTGGCGTCGCGGGGAAACAGGCGGCCGTGTTCAAGGCCGAATTGCAGCCGCACGGGTCCGAGTTCCCACCGCTCACGTGACGCGACGCTCACGGTCTGGCCGCCGCAGTCCACGGCGTAGCGGTAGGACGAGCCCACGAACATGCGGGAGTTCAGGTTGCCCCGGACGGGAGCGAGGGAGGGGTCCGCCGTGTCAGACACCAGCTCCACGTCTTCAGGACGCACCATCACCAGAACGTCGCGGACCGGGCATTCCTCAAGCACTGACACCGTCTGACCGATGCCGTCGAGCCGCACCTGGGTGAGGTCGCCCGCGGAGCCGACGACCGTGCCGGCCAGCAGGTTGGCGGATCCCAGGAACGACGCCACGAAGGGCGACGCTGGACGTCGGTAGATTTCCTCCGGCTCGCCCACCTGCTCGATACGACCATCGTTCATCACGATGATCCGATCGCTCAGGGCCAAGGCCTCGTCCTGGTCATGGGTGACAAAAATGGTCGTCAGCCCGACCGACGACTGGAATTCCTTGAGCCAGCGACGCGCCTGTTCACGCAGTTTCGCGTCGAGGTTGGACAGCGGCTCATCGAGGAGCAGGACACCCGGAGCATAGGTAATGGCGCGTGCCAGAGCGACCCGTTGCTGTTGCCCTCCAGACAACTGGTGCGGGTATCTGCCGGCCAGCCTGTCCAGGCCGACCATCGCGAGCGCCTCGTGGACACGCGCGACGGCCTCGGCCTTGCGGACCTTGCGCAGGCGCAGCGGATAGGCGACGTTCTCGGCAACCGACATGTGCGGCCAGATAGCGTAGGACTGGAACACGACACCGCAGTTCCGCGTCTCCGGCGGCCGGTCGATGGATCGCGTGCTGTCGAACAGCACGTCATTCCCGCACGCGATCGCGCCGCGGCTCGGCTGTGCAAGTCCAGCGATCGACATCAGCGTCGTGGTCTTGCCACATCCACTCGGTCCTAACAGTGTCAGGAACTCGCCATCGCGAGCGGTGAAACTGATGTCGTCGATAGCGGTCTTTCCTGCATAGTCGAGACCGAGCGTCGACACGGTGACTTCAGGCACGAAGCTTCGCTCCCCAGGCAAGACGCCCGATCAACACCGCAAGCGCGGTAATGGCAATTTGGATGACACCCAGGGCGGCGACCGGCCCGGCGAATCCCGCGGCCCACTGCTTGAGCATCGTCACGCCCAGCACCTCGTTTCCCGTGGTCACGAGGAAGACGGCGGGGTCGTAGTCGTTCAGGATCGAGACGAACATCAAGACGAGGCATCCGGCGAGCGCAGGGCGCAGGAGCGGAACCACGATGCCGCGGCACGCCCTGAACCAGGTCGCACCGCTGGTGCGCGCGGCTGCATCCAGCTCCGCACTGATCGCTAGAAGGCTGGCCTGGATCGTTGCGTAACCCACCGCGGTGTTCCGCACGATGAAAGCGAGCATGATGCCCCACACTGTGGTGCGCAGCGGTTCCAGCGGCGCCACCAGGACGAACGTCCAGAAGATCCCGACGCCGACGACGATGCCCGGCAAGGCCCGCGGGTAGAAGAGGATGGCAGGGAGGGTCGAGCGCAGACGAAACCGTGAACGGTGGGCCACCAGAGCCGCGAGTGTCAGGGCTGATGTTGCGAGCACCGACCCGACCACGCCGATCAGAAGGCTGTTCGTGACCGAGCGCAGCAGCGCATCGTTGGTGAACACGGTCTCGAAGTGTCGGCTCGTCAGGACCTTTCATGGCGACACGGCCGGCGTGAAGATGTAGGTGATCGACGTCATCACCAGGCCGATGACCGGCAGCAGGATGGCGACGACCACGTAGCCGCCAACGACGATGGCCGATGGCCAACGCAGCGGCCCCAGCCGGAGGTGACGGGCTGCGGAGGGCTTTCCGGCCGCAGTCGTGTACCGACCGGTGTCACCCTCGATCCGGGTTCGGAGCCACAACAGCACCGTCACCAGAAGAAGCAGCCCCGAGGCTGCCGCCGACACTGCTCCCTGCCGTCCCGGATCGGTGGTCCATATCCGGTACAGATATGTCGAGAGCGTGTCGATGCCGACCGGACCCCCGAGAATCAGCGGCAGGCCGAGCGTTTCGAACGCGATCATGACGATCAGGATCGCCGCGGTCCACAAAGCCGGTCTCAACATCGGCACGGTGATCGTCAAGAGCACCCGCAGCGGCCTGGCACCCGCAGTGAGTGCCGCGCTCTCGATGGAGGTATCGAGAGAGGACAGGCGGGCCCGCACCATCAGGTACACCAGCGGCACACTCTTCTCCAGAGTGACCATCGCTATGCCGGGCAGTGAGTACAGGTTCCACGGTGTCGACCCGAAATGGTCGGCCACCCACGTGGACACGAATCCGCTAGGCGAGTACATGGTGACCCAGCCGAGTGTCACGCCCAGTCCCGGGAAAAGCAGAGGCGCGACCAGAATGACGCTGAAGGCCCGACGCATCGGGAGATCCGTGCGCGCCACCAGGACCGCGAGGCCGGCGCCGATCACCACCCCGGGGACCGCCGCCATCAGCGCGAACAGAGCGGTGTTGCGCAGGGCCGACCAAAATTCGGGATCGTCGACCAGCGTGCCGAAGTTGCCAAAGGTCAGCACGCCTCCCGACTCGTAGAGCGGGCGGTCGACGAAGCCGGCGTAGACGACCGGGACGATCGGTCCGAAGATCAGGACGACCACCAGCAGCCAGGTGCCCCACTGGATCAGGCGGTCTGCTCGCGACGCGCCGCCGTGCCGCCGCCGGCGCAGGGAGGCCGTTGTCGACAACGTCACTGGCCCCGGGCCTCGGCCAGTCGAGAGGAAAAGGCGGGCTTGTCCGTGCGCATCGACTCGTCAAGCGGGACCATCAAGATGTTGTCCTCGCCCACCTCGTTGATGACTGTGGTGAGGGCGAAGTCGCCGCAGGTGTCGGCAACGTCGTCACGGACCGCTGTCAGCCCGCTGGAGCAGGCAACGGTCTGCCCCGGCCCCGACAGGAGATAATCCTGGAGCAATGCTGCGGCGTGTGGGTGCTTGGCATCCTTCACCACTGCCGCGTACCGGGGAACCACTGTGGTCCCATCCGCCTGGTAGCTCCAGCCGACAACCGAGTCGAGGCCGTTGGGCTTCAGCAGGCCACGGACCAATCCGGACTGGAAGTACCCGGCGACATACTCGCCCCGGGCCAGTTTCTGGGTCATGGACCCGCCGTTGAGCTCGTACCGGGTCGCGGGGGCCAGCTGGCCGAACAGTGTCCACGCGTCTGCACGGTGGTTCGCGAACGTCCACATCTGGGCGTATCCGTTTTCACTGTCGATGTCGTAGGTGGCGAGCTTTCCCGGTTTGTCGCCGGCGAGGTCAGCGACGTCGGTGAGGGATTTCGGCGGGCTGGCGCCGACGGCCGCCTTGTTGTATAGGATGATCGACGGGTCCGCGGAGATGGCGTAGATCCCGCGACGTGGCTTGGCATAGTCGGGAAGTTCGGCGTCGTACAGCGACTCCCGAGGTGTAAGCGCGTCCGCCAGGTCGAACAGAGTGCTCGGTGAACTGTCGATCACGAGGTCGGCCGTTGCCGCGCCGGTCTTCTGCTCCGAGCGCAGCCGCTGGACTAACTCCGGGCCGTTGAGGCTGACCGGAGAGATCTTGATTCCGGGGAAGGCCTTTTCGAACTTGGGGATCAATGCTTCCCAGAGTTCATCGGGCGAGTTGGTGTAGACCACCACCTCTCCCTCGGACTGGGCCTGGGTGACCGTGTCATCAGAGATCCCGGAGGGCCGTGACGCGTCGGCGACAATGTCCGACTCGTCCCCGCCGTTGCTGCATGCCGACAGCATCAACGCAGCAGACAAGGCGATCATCATGCTCCGGGTTGCGAACCTCATGTGCCGTTCCTCCTGTGATGGGCCCCGGCAGGGGACATGATCCACGTCACATCCGGGGGTGTATCGGAGCTTATGCTACCTCTATGCTTCTTGCAACAGCATCACTCATGATGTCCCAGGACGTCGCACGCTGTCGCAACTACGCTTGCCGCAACACACGAGGAGGGAACGTGCATCAGCAGCTCAGTGGCCTCGATTCGACATCGCTGGCTGAGCGTGCCTACCAGCACCTGCGCGACCTGATCGTCGAGGGTTCGCTTGCGCCGGGAGAACGAGTAACAGAGCGGGGGCTGGCCGAACGTCTCTCGGTGAGCCCTACCCCAATCCGGGAGGCCATCAAGCGTCTTGAGGCCGATGGTCTCCTCGAGCGGAAAAGCCCGCGGACCGTCTGCGTGGCCCCCCCTGTCCGCGCCACCCCGGAGCAACTTGCTGAGGTCGAGATTGCTCTGCGCGGCCTGGTCGCTCGGCTCGCAGCGATCCACGCCACCGAGGACGACATCGCCCATCTCGCAGGGCTACTCGAAGCCGCCGAGGACAAGAGCAGGCTCTACACCGCCCGCGTGGCCGAGGGTCTGCCCATCGACGGCCACGCAGAGTCCCTCTACAGCAGTGTCCAGCAGTTCAATGCAAGCGTCCTGGCCAGCACACACAATCCGGTGCTGATCCGCCTCTTCGAACAGACTCGCGCCCTGTCCAGCGTCGAACGTCGCCAGAGATCCCTCGACCGCCTTCGCAAGGATCCGACCTTCGGGCGTTCGCGATGGGACAGCCACCGCAGCACCCTGGACGCCATCCGCGCACGCGACCCCGAAAGCTCGGAGCGCATCGCAGTCCACCGCGCGCAAAGCGCGATGCACGACCTGACCGGGACCACCGACCGAGCAATGGTTGAGACCTGCGGATCGGCCGGGGAGGGCGTACCTTCCCGGTGATCGAGGTTGAGGTCTCAGTCAGGCCGACGTTGGCACGTCGGTCGGGAAGGCACGCCCGTACTCACGGTAGCCCCCCGAAGACGGCACGCCCGTCTCCTCGGTCGTTCGTCGGCGTCGAAGGACATCGAGCTGCTGGTGCTGCGGCATGAGGTCGCGGTGCTGCGCCGTACCCAGCCGAAGCCGCGGTGGGACTGGGCGGACCGGGCGGTGCTCGCCGCACTGATCCGACTCCTGCCGCACCGGCCGGTCACGCCCGGCACCGTCCTGCGGTGGCACCGCCGTCTGATCGTACGGAAACGGACCCATCTGCAGCGGATGGGTCGGCCACCGGTCGGCACGGAGATCGTGACCCTCATCGAGCGGCTCGCGACCGAGAACACGACGTGTGGCTACCAGCGGATCCGGGGCGAGCTGCTCAAGCTCGGTCACCGGGTGAGTTCCTCCACGATCCGCCGGGTCCTGACGTCCCTGGGGCTGCCCCCGGCTCCGCAACGGCAGACCGACACGACGTGGCGGCAGTTCCTGCGCACGCAGGCGTCGACGATGCTGGCCGTGGACTTCTTCCACGTGGACTGCGCGTTGATGTCACGACGTCTGTACTGTTTCTTCGTCATCGAGGTCGGCTCCCGCACCGTCCACATCCTCGGGGGCACCGCCCACCCCGACGGACCGTGGACCACCCAACAAGCCCGGAACCTACTCATGGATCTCGGTGACCTGGCGGCCGACTTCCAGTTCCTGGTCTGTGACGGGGCCGGCCAGTCCACCGCGTCGTTCGACGCGGTCCCCGCCGAGGCCGGCATCACCGCGATCAAGATTCCACCCCGGGCTCCGCGGGCGAACACCTACGCGGAACGGTTCGTCCGCACGGCCCGGACCGAGGTCACTGACCGGATGCGAATCTTCGGCGAGCGGCACCTGCGCACCGTTCTGGCCGAGTACGAACGGCACTTCAACGGACGACTACCCCACCGCAGTTGTGGCCTTCAACGGCCTCGGCCCGACCACCCTGTCGCAGACCTGACCAAGGGACGGATCAAGCGCCGAGCCGTCCTCGATGGCCTGATCAACGAATACGAACGAGCCGCCTAAAACCCCAGGTCAAGGCCGGTGGCCGAGTTCTACACCCCACACGGATCCGCCGCGCGGTCCGGGCCCGCGGCCACTTCCCGAACGAGACCGCCGCGCTGAAGTGCATCTACGTGACGGCCATGAGCCTGGACCCCACCGGGCAGGGCCGTAACCGCTGGGGATCCGTTGGAAGGGTGCCCTCAACGCCTTCGACGTCGCGTTCGACGGCCGACTCACCGCAGGTCGGAAGGTAGTCCGATTTGCAACGGTTACACCGGTAACGATACAAATCCGTGGCCGTGGTGACGGGCCACTCGGTACGGTCACCGTGCTGGTTCACGCGGGAGAGACGGAAAGATCGACCGGACGAGGGCGAGCCTTCCTCGGGCTCGTCGCCGGGCTCGTGCTCGCGACGCTCACCGTGCCGGTCGGCATTTCCGACGTCTCGCCCTGTCTCAGTCCGTGCTCCGACGGGAGGCCGGGTGAGGAGTCGGCGCCACGTCCGCGGCCTGTGTCCGTTCGAGGTCGGCGCGCAGCCGGGCGTTCTCGGTCTCCAGTTCGAGCACCTTGGCGATCCCGGCGAGGTTCAACCCGGCCGCGAGCAGATACCCGATCCGTTGCAGCCGAGCCAGGTCGTCGCTGCTGTAGCGGCGGGTCCCGCCGCCGGTGCGGGCCGGCTCCAGCAGACCGCGCCGCTCGTACAGGCGCAGGCTCTGCGGGTCCATGCCGACCAGATCGGCGGCCACCGAGATGCCGTACACCCCCTGGGTCGGGTCGACATCGGACGAGCTCACGGGGCGCCTCCAGGACTCCGCCCGGACGGCCGGACGGGGACTTGCCTCAGTCTGCCACCGGTGCTATATAAAAATCTAGGCCATCCACCACAGATAAGTGGATGACCTAACGCTCTGGTCTACAGGATCGTGATCGTGGAGGTGGAGTTCCGATGTTGGTGCGCACCGACCCGTTCCGGGAGCTGGATCGGCTCAGCCAGCAGGTGTTCGGCGCCTTGGGCACGGCGGCCCGGCCGACCGGG
>NZ_ADGX01000222.1 GCF_000177675.1 Parafrankia sp. EUN1f | reverse complement strand
CCGCCGGTGCGGCTGGCGCAGCCGGCCGGGTTGACGCGGCCGCGGCGTTCGCCCGGCGGGACGAGATGGTCGGAGGCTACTCCGACGAGGGCCAGCTGCCGTGGCTGCGTGACCGGGGCGTGGCGGTCGTGCGGGGGGTCGGCCGGCTGGCCGGTGAGCGCACCGTCGTGGTCCGCGCGGCCGACGGCGCCGAACGGACGCTGCGCGCCAACCGCGCGGTCGTGCTGGCGACGGGGACGAGGGCGACGATGCCGCCGATCCCGGGCCTGGCCGAGGCCGAGCCGTGGGACAACCGCACGGCGACCGGTGCGCGGGCGGTGCCCCGCCGTCTGGCCGTGCTCGGCGGTGGCGCGGTCGGCTCCGAGCTGGCACAGGCGTTCCGCCGGCTCGGCAGCGAGGAGGTGACCGTCGTCGAGGGCGGCCCGCGACTGCTGGCGCACGAGGAGCCGTTCGCGGGCGACGAGGTGCGCGCGGCCTTCGAGGAGGAGGGCATCGTCGTGCACACGGGCCGCCGGGTGGTCGCGGTCCGGAGGGACCGGCCCACGCAGGGGTCCGACCGCGGGCCGGTCGTGGTGGGGCTGGACGAGACCGGCGACCCCCGCCAGATCGTGGCGGATGAGCTGCTGGTCGCCGTCGGCCGCACGCCGGCCACGGCCGACCTCGGTCTCGAGGCGGTGGGCCTGTCCACCGCGCCGCGCGGTTTCGTCGAAGTCGACGAGCAGCTGCGGGTCCGGGGTGTCGCGGGGGGCTGGCTCTACGCCACGGGTGACGTGAACGGGCGCGCGCTGCTCACCCACATGGGCAAGTACCAGGCACGGGTCGCGGCCGACGTCATCAGCGGCCGGGTCGATCCGGCGGGCCGGCCGGCCGCGGACCGGGCCGATCCTGCCGTGATCCCCCGCGTGACCTTCACCGACCCGCAGGTCAGCGCGGTCGGGCTGACCGAGCAGGCCGCACGTGCCGCCGGCCTCGACGTGCGGGCGGTGGCCGTCCCGACCGGGTCGGTGGCCGGTTCGTCCGTGCGGGGAACGGACGCCGTCGGCACCTGCCAGCTCGTGGTGGATGTCGCCCGGCGGGTGCTGGTCGGCGCCACGTTCGTCGGCCATGACACGCAGGAGCTCGTGCACGGCGCGACCATCGCCATCGTCGGGGCCGTCACGCTGGAGGACCTGTGGCACGCGGTGCCGTCCTTCCCGACGGTGAGCGAGGTCTGGCTCCGCCTCCTGGAGTCCTACGGGCTCTGACCGGCCGGTGGCTCCGCGGCCACCGCGGTCGCCCACGCCGGAAATCAGGTGAACACCGAGACCCCGCCGGGACCGACGAGGAGACCGACCACGATAAGCGCAATTCCATAAAGGATTGCGCCCCGGACTAGGGAGACGATGCCGCCGACGACGAGGACCACGGCGATCAGCCAAAGGATGAATTCCATAGTCGTCTTCTTCCAAAACAAACAGCGGCAAAACCCCGGGTCCTGGTCGAATCGGTCTCAGACCGGACCCGGTGCCGGACCGGGAACGAGTCGTCGCCGCGGGTGAGCGTCCGGTCAGGCGGGAGCGGCGGCGCCGTGGCCCTCCCGCAGGTCGCGGCGGACGATCGGGCGGGGCTCTGGGGCGTCCAGCCGGGCGGCGTCGGCGGTCTCGTCGTCGGGCTGGCGCTGGGACTCGAGCTCGGCGGCGACCCGCGCCCGGTAGAGCTCGATCTCCCGCGTCGTCGTCTCGGTGTTCCAGCCGAGCACCGGCGCGATGAGCTCCGCCACGAACGGAGCGGCTTCCAGCCCGCGGTCGGCGGTCTCGATCGAGATGCGGGTCCGCCGGGTCAGGACGTCCTCCAGGTGCAGCGCGCCCTCGTGCGACGCGGCGTAGACGGCCTCCGCGGCGAGGTAGGACGGTGCCCCGGGCAGCGGCTGCCCGAGCTCGGTCCGGGCCGCGATCAGCTCCAGCACCTCCTCGACGAGGGTGCCGTACCGGTGCAGCAGGTGCTCCACCCGGGCGACGTGCAGCCCGACCGTGCGGGCGAGCCGTTCCCGGGCGTTCCACAGCGCCGGGTAGCCGTCCGCGCCGAGCAGCGGGATCCGTTCCGTGCACGATGGCGCGACGGTGTGGTTCAGGCCCGCGACCGCCGCGTCGACGGCATCCGCGGCCATCACCCGGTAGGTCGTGTACTTGCCGCCGGCGACCATCGTCAGGCCCGGAACCGGGCTGACCACGGCGTGCTCCCGCGACAGCTGGGCCGTCTCGTCGGACTCGCCGGCGAGCAGCGGCCGTAGACCCGCGTAGACGCCGATGATGTCGTCGGTCGTCAGTGGCGTGCGCAGCACCCGGTTCACGGTGTCCAGCAGGTAGGTGATGTCCGCGCTGGTGGCCGAGGGATGGGCGAGGTCGAGGTTCCAGTCGGTGTCGGTGGTGCCGATGATCCAGTGGCTCCGCCACGGGATCACGAAGAGCACACTCTTCTCGGTGCGCAGGATGAGCCCGGTGGAGCCGTGGACGCGGTCGCGCGGCACCACGATGTGCACGCCCTTGGAAGCCCGGACCGACAGCCGCGCACGGCCACCGACCATCGCCTGGACGTCGTCCGTCCACACGCCGGTCGCGTTGATCGTCGTGGCGGCGCGCACCTCGAGGTCGACACCGTTCTCCAGGTCCCGCACCCGGACGCCGGCCACCCGCTCGCCCTCCCGGACCAGCCCGGTGACCTGGGCGCTGGTGGCGACCAGCGCGCCGTACCGGGCCGCGGTGCGGGCGACGAACATCGTGTGCCGGGCGTCGTCGACCTGGCCGTCCCAGTACTGGATGGCGCCGACCAGCGCGTCCGGTCGCAGCGAGGGGAACTCGCGCAGCGCGGCCTTGCGGGTCAGGTGCCGGTGCAGGGGGACGCCACCGCTGCGGGGGGCACCGGCGTCCCCGCCCGTTCGGGGGGCGATGCGGCCCAGTCCCTGCCCCAGGGTGTCGTAGAGCAGGACACCGCTGCCGATGTAGGCGCGTTCCCACCCGTGGTGGGTCAGCGGGAGCAGGAAGGGAACTGCCCGGACGAGGTGCGGCGCCAGGGTCTCCAGCAGCAGCGAGCGCTCCCGCAGCGCCTCGCGGACGAGCGCGCCGTTGAGCTGCTCCAGGTAGCGCAGCCCGCCGTGGATCAGCTTGCTGGACCGGCTGGACGTCCCGGCGGCGAGGTCCCTGGCCTCCAGCAGCGCGACTGACAGGCCGCGGGTGGCGGCGTCGAGCGCCACCCCGGCCCCGGTGACACCGCCACCGATCACGACGACGTCCACCGGCTCGGCGCGCATCCGCCGCAGCGCTGCTGCCCGGTTCGCCGGGTCGAGGCGTGCGGTACCGGTCATCGTTTGTTGATCCCCCTTCGACCGTGCCTCAGGTGCCCTGGTCTTTGCTTCGTGGTGCCCTGGTTCCTGGTGTGTCTGCGGGTGTCCTGTCGGTGTGTGCTCTGCTGGCGTCGGTGTGTGCTCTGCTGGCGCGTGCTCTGTCGGTGCCTGCCCGGCCGGCGGTTGGGCGATGCTCACGCGCGGGAACGCGGACCGGGCGGCGGCGGGCGGGCACCCACCCATCGTGCCGGCAGTTGGTGCACACCGCTCACGCTGCGGTGAACATCAGGTGGAGATCGGGTACCTGCCCGGTTGCCGCCTGTCACGTCAGGTTGTCCGTCTCCATGATGCCCAGCGGGTCCCTGCCCGAGAGTTCCGATAAGTGATGAATATGTGAAATGTGGCCTGCCCTACAGGGCCTACAGGGCTCACAGGACCTGCCTGGCGTGCATCCGTCCGTGCCGGGGCGCGGTGAAGCCCGTGCATCCGAGGGCACCGCCGTCCGGTCAGGGCTTCGCGACCACCGGATTGGTCGTATCGCGCGGATGATCTCGCGGACGGCGCGCGGGGGCCCCCGATGGGGGATGCTTGGGCGCGAATCGTTACCGATCTAGTCGTGCGCCGTCGGGGTAAACCCTCCCGGGACGGCCCGGTACCGCGCGACCCGGAGGAGGCGGCGGCATGGACCTGACCTTCAGTGCCAAGGAGGAGGAGTTCCGCGCGGATCTCCGCGGCTGGCTCGCGGACAACATTCCCGCCGAGTGGAGCCGTCCCGGCTTCTGGGCGGGTGTGCCCGAGGACGAGGGCTTCGAGATGCGCCGTGACTGGGAGCAGCGCAAGTTCGACGCCGGGTTCGCCGGCATCGACTGGCCGACAGAGTACGGCGGCCGCGGCGGAACCCCCGGCATGAAGGCGATCTACGACGAGGAGACGGCGAGCGCCCGGGCACCGTCGACCGTCAACGCGCTCGGCCTCGCGTTCCTCGCGCCGACCATCATGGCGATCGGGACGGACGAGCAGAAGCGCGAGATCATCCGGCCGCTGCTGCGCAGCGAGGTCATCTGGTGCCAGGGCTTCTCCGAGCCGGACGCCGGCTCCGACCTGGCCTCGCTGCGCACGGCCGGGGTGGCCGACGGCCCCGAGATCGTCGTCAACGGTCAGAAGGTCTGGACGACGAACGCCAGCCACGGCGACCGGATCTTCACCCTGGTGCGCACGGAGCCCGGCAGCCAGCGCCACCGCGGCCTGTCGATGCTGCTCATCGACATGCACCAGGAGGGCGTCGAGGTCAGGCCGCTGCGCCAGATGAGCGGAGCGACCGAGTTCGGCGAGGTGTTCTTCACCAACGCCCGCGTGCCCGCCACCGAGTGCCTGGGCGGCCTCGGCAACGGTTGGGCCACCGCGATGCTGCTGCTCTCCTTCGAGCGGGGAGCGTCCGGGATTCTGCAGTACACGTCCTTCCGGCGTTCCTACGACGAGATCGTGCGGGCCGCCCGGGCGCTCGGGCGGGACAGGGATCCGGTGCTGCGCCAGGAGCTCGGCCGGCGGATGGTCGAGCTGGAGTGCCTGCGCTACCACGCCATGGACGTCCTGACCAAGGTGGAGCAGGGCGTCGATCTCGGCTCCGAGTCGTCGATGACGAAGCTGCAGTGGTCCGAGACGTACCAGGACCTGTTCGAGACCTTCGACGACCTGCTCGGTTCGGATGTGGCCATCGACGCGCCGCTGGCGGACCTCGACGTGACCGCACTGCAGGCCGAGGGCTTCTGGAGCAGGTCCGTGACGATCTGGGGTGGTTCGTCCCAGGTGCAGCGCAACATCGTCGCCGAGCGGGTGCTCGGCCTGCCCCGTTGAGCCCGTTCCGGAAGGATCACTGAAGTGTTCTTCGCGCTTACTGACGAGCAACGAGCGCTGGGCGACACCGTCCGAGACTTCCTGGCGGACCGCTTCGGCCTGACCGCCGTCCGGGCGGTCTTCGAGGATGCCGCCGGTGACGGGCACCCGCCGGAGCTGTGGAAGGCGGTCGGGGAGCAGGGATGGCTCGCCGTCTGCGTTCCCGAGAGCTTCGACGGGCTCGGGCTCGGCATCCTCGACGCCCAGGTGGTGGCCAGGGCGCTCGGCGCCGGTGTCGCGCCCGGCCCGTGGCTGCCGACGGTGCTGGCGGCGGAGGCCGTCCGGCTGGCCGGTTCGGACGCGCAACGCGCCGAGCTGCTGCCGCGCCTCGCCTCAGGCGAACTGGTGGCGACGGTCGCCCTGCGCGGGGCGGGCCGGGGCTATGACGCCGACGGCGTCGCGGTGACGGCCAGCGTCCCGGCCGGGGAGTCCGCGCCGTCCGCCGGCACCGGTGCCGAGGCAGGCGTCGAGGCCGGTGCGGAGGTCGGCCTGCTCACCGGCACCGCGTCGCCGGTCGAGTACCTCACGGTGGCGGGCCTGGTCGTCGTCGCCGCGACCGAGCCGGGGCGGGTGGCGGCCACGTCCGCCTCGGCCGGTGCCGGCGCCGGGTCTGACGGCGGGTCCGATGTCGGCCTCTACCTGGTTGACCCGGGGGCACCCGGGGTGACTGTCACGCGGCTGACCAGCTACGACGGGACCACCCGGCTCGCCACCCTGGCTCTGGACGGGGTGCGGGCGCGCCGGCTGCCCGGGTCGTCGACCGCGGTACTCGACGATCTCCTCCGCCGCGGCGCGGTGCTCACCGCGGCCGACCTCGCCGGGATCGCCCGTGAGGCGCTCACCAGGACCGTGCGCTACGACCAGGAACGGATCCAGTTCGGGCGGGCCGTCGGCTCGTTCCAGGCGCTCAAGCACCAGCTCGCGGATCTGCACGTCGCCGTGACGATGGCCGAGCACGCGGTGATGTACGCCGCGTACGCGATCGACGCGGAGCTGCCCGATCTGCTGCTGGCGGTCGCCGTGGCGAAGGCGAAGGCGAGCCAGGCGGCGCGCGACGCGACCAGCACGATGATCCAGTTCCATGGCGGCATCGGCTACACCTGAGAGCACGACGCGCACTTCTTCTACAAGCGGGCGCGCCGGCTGTACGGGGCGTTCGGCGACCCGACGGCGCACCTTGAGCGCGTCGCGGCGCTGACCGTCGACACGGTGGTCTGACCACGCTGGCCTGACCACGCTGACCTGACCACGGGCGGCTCAGAGGGTGTGGGCGGCGCGGTAGGACAGGGCGTCCCTGGCCGCGTCGAGCGCGGCCGCCCGATCGGCGGGCACGAGCCCGATGCGGGTCCGCCGATCGAGCAGGTCACCCTCGTCGAGGGCGCCCTCGTGGAGCACGGCGAAGACCAGCTCGGCGCGGGTGACGTCCACCCCGGCGGTGACCGGCTCGAGCAGCCGCGGGTCGTGCCGGGCCAGTTCCAGCACGGCCGGCGCCTGGGTGCCGTAGCGGGCGACCAGCCGGCGCGGGGCCGGCACGGTGGCGAGCGTGCGGCGGGAGGCCGCGCCCACCAGCGGGAGCCGGCCCGTCCGGCAGGGGCCGGCGTCCAGGCTGGCCTGGGCGACCGCGGCGTCCACCGCGTCCTCGGCCATCCTCCGGTAAGTCGTCAGCTTGCCGCCGACGATGGTGATCACCCGGTTGGACCCGACGTGGACGGTGTGCCGGCGGGACAGGTCTGCCGTGCGCCCGTCCGGTCCGTCCAGCAGCGGCCGCAGGCCGGCGAACACCCCCAGCAGGTCGGCACGATCCACCGGGGTGGCCAGAACCCCGGAGACCACGTTCAGCAGCTGGGTGATCTCCTGGTGGTCCGGCACGGGCTGCTCGGTGACCTCGTCGGTCGGAACGTCGGTCAGACCCACGTACACCCGGCCGTCACCCTGCGGCAGGACCAGTGCGTACCGGTTGCGCTCGCCGGGAATCGGCACCGACAGCGCGGTGGGGGTGCCGCCGAAGACCGCCGCGGGCAGCACCAGGTGGGTCCCTCGGCTGGGCCGCAGCCGGATCTCCGGCGCGAGGCCCGGCGCCCAGACCCCGGTCGCGTTCACCACGGCACGGGCCCGTAGCCGGCAGTGCCGCCCGGTCAGGGTGTCGAGCGCCTGGACGGTGATCGGGGCGGGCCCGAGGCCACCGCCGGAGTACACGTCCGTTCCCGTGCCGGTGCCCGTTCCCGTGCCTGCGTCCGGGCCCGTGCCCGCGTCGTGCCGCACCGCGAGGACCCGGACGCGGGTGAGGATCCGGGCGCCGAACGCCGCCGCCGTCCGGGCGATCGTGACGACCAGCCGGGCGTCGTCGACGAGCTGTCCGTCCCAGTAGAGAAGCCCACCGCGAAGCCCCGCCTCGCGCAGACCGGGGACCATGCCCAGCGTCTCGACCGCGGACAGCCGCCGCGGCGGCGGAAGCACCGTGCTCGGCGTCCGGACGCCACGGCGCAGCAGATCACCGAAGCCCAGGCCCGCGCGGGTGACCAGCGCCGAGGTGGCCGGGACGTCCGGGGTGAGCGGCAGCACGATCGGCAGCGGATGCACCAGGTGCGGCGCGGTGCGGCGCATCAGGATCTCGCGCTCGGCCGCGCTCTCCCGCGCCAGGCGCAGATCGCCGGAGGCGAGATAGCGCAGCCCGCCGTGCACCAGCTTCGAACTCCATCGGCTCGTGCCGAAAGCGAGATCACGGGCCTCGACCAGGGCGACGGACAGCCCTCGCGAAGCCGCGTCGAGCGCCACCCCGACGCCGGTCACGCCGCCGCCGACGACGAGGAGGTCGACGACCTCACCGCCCGCCAGCTCGGCCAGCTCGCGGGTGCGGCGCTCGGCGGTCAGCGACGCGCGTTCGAGGTGACCGGTCATGTGTGCGCTCCAGGGTGCTCGCGATGCTCGGCCGGCCGGCTCCCGCCTGGCGGGGGGCCCTCGACGACCGGAGGAGGACCTTCCGGTGGTGCCAGATATCCGTCCAACATCAGGTACAGCTCTTGCGCCAGGGCATCCCTGGACACCTCGTCGCCCAGCGCGCCCGCGGAGAGAACGTACGACTGCGTCGCCAACAGCACCATCCGCGCCTGGGCCGCCGGGTCGCCGGCCCGCACGGCGCCGACCGCCCGCGCCGCGGCGAGGCGCTCGCGGAGGAGGTCGAGCACGAGCAGCTGGGTCGTGCCCAGCCGTTCCAGGATGTAGGGCGCCAGCAGCTCGCCGTCCGTCGCACAGATCCGCAGGAACAGCGGATTGGCCTGGAAGGCCTGCGCGGTCGCGACCAGGGAACGCACCAGCTCGGCGCGCGTCGCGGCCGGATCGGTGCCGGCCTTGCCGTCACCGGCCGCCATCGCCCCCGGCACCACGATCCGAGCCCATTCACGGCTCATCACGTCACGGACCAGCGAGCGCAGGTCGGGCCAGCGGCGGTAGAGCGTCATCCGGCTGACGCCGGCCTGCCGGGCGACCTCGGCGAGGGTCGTCCGGCGCACCCCGATGGTCATCAACAACGCCGCCGCGGCGTCGAGGACGACATCGTCGGGAACGGCTGACGTCGCGGTGCGCGAGGCCGCGGTGTTCGATGCCGCGGTGTTCGAGGTTGTGGCCTGCGAGGTTGTGGCCTGCGGCGTTGGCGTTGTCGCCTGCGGAGCCGCGTCGTGCGGGGCGGCGGGGCGCTGGGTGGCGGCAGGTGCGGCGGCGCCGGCGTGTGGGTGGGTCGGTCTGTTCATCGGTCCTGTTCCTCCCCCCGCCGCTGTGCCGGCCTGCCGTGTTGAGGGTGCTCCCGAAGCGATCGTATGTGACACTGTGCCGTCAGGTGTCACAGTGTATCGAGGGCGCCGTCTCGATCCAGGCAGAGCGGACGAGCGGGCACGGGAGCTGAGATGACGTCCGAGTCGGGGGAGCACAGCGACGCGCCGGGCGGCGATCCGGTCTGGTGGGGCTGGGGGGCGGCCCAGGAGCACCATCCGCTGCCCGCCGCCGTCCGCGATCTGCTCGCCGCACTCGGCATCGCGGGGCGCCCGAGCCCGCCGGTGGACCTCGCGGACGTCGCCCTCGCCCCGGTGCGGCTCCCGGTCGAGGTGCTGATCGAACTGCGTGCCGTCGTGGGCGCCGACCACGTGCTGGAGGACCGCGAGGCACGGGTGCGCCACTGCCGGGGGCGCTCCACCGTCGACCTGCTGCGGCTACGTGCCGGCGACGCCTCGGACGCGCCGGATGTCGCGGTCGTCCCCGCCGATCACGCCCAGGTCCTGGCCGTGCTGCGGATCTGTTCCCACCACCGGGTGATCGTCGTCCCGTTCGGCGGTGGGACGTCCGTCGTCGGCGGGCTGGTGCCGAGCACACCGACCGGGACGTCGCCGGCCGATGTTCCGGCGGATGCCCACATCGGTGTCGTGGCTCTTGACCTGCGACGTCTCGACAGCGTGCGCGAGGTCGATCCCGTGTCGGGCACGGCGGTGCTGGGCGCGGGGCTGCGTGGGCCGGCCGCGGAGGCGCTGCTGGCCGAGCACGGGCTCACCCTCGGGCATGTCCCCCAGTCCTGGGAGTACGCGACGATCGGCGGCTTCGCCGCGACCCGCTCCAGCGGCCAGGCCTCGGCCGGCTATGGCCGGTTCGACCAGCTCGTCACCGGTCTTCGGGTGGCGACCCCGGTGGGTACCTGGGAGCCGGGGCGGGTGCCCGCCTCGGCCGCCGGGCCCGATCTGCGCCAGCTCGCGCTGGGTTCCGAAGGGGCCTTCGGGGTGATCACCGAGGTCACGGTCCGGGTGCGGCCACTGCCGCGGCGCCGCCGGTTCGAGGGCTGGCGAGTGGCGAACCTGGCCGCCGGGCTGGATCTGCTGCGCGAGCTGGCCCAACGGGACCTGCTGCCCACGGTCTGCCGGCTCTCCGACGAGGTGGAGACCGCCGCCGGCCTGGCCAACGCCGTCACCGCCGGGACGGACGTGACCGTCCCGGCGACGTCGGCGATGACCCCCACCTCGCTGCCCGTGATCGCTGGCTGCTACCTGCTGACCGGCTACGAGGGGGGCGACGCGGACGTGACCGAGCGGGCCACCGCCGTCGGAGCGGTGATCGCCGCCGCGGGCGGCCTGCCGCTGGGCGAGGGAGTCGGGCAGGACTGGCTCGCCGGGCGCTTCCACGCGCCCTACCTGCGCGATGCGCTGCTCGACGAGGGCATCCTCGCCGAGACGTTGGAGACCGCGGCCTACTGGCGGGACGTGGCGCGCCTGTACGCGGCCGTGAGCAGGGCGGTGACGGACGCCATCGAGTCCGACGGGTCACCGGCCGTCGTGCTGTGCCATGTCTCGCACGTCTACCCGGCTGGAGCATCGCTGTACTTCACGATCGTCTGCGCTCAGGGACCCGACCCGATCTCCCGCTGGAGCCGGGCGAAGCACGCAGCCGGAGATGCGATCATGGCGAACGGCGGGACGATCACTCATCACCACGCGGTCGGGACGGAGCACCGCCCCTGGGTGCGGGCCGAGATCGGGGACGTGGGCGTCACGGTGCTGCGCGCGGTGAAGGCCGCGCTGGACCCGGCCGGCATCCTCAACCCGGGCATTCTGCTTCCGCCGCAGGCCGGGTAGCGCCGCGCCGCACGCCGAGTGGCGCCGCGAGTGCTGGTTACTCCTCGGTGCCGACCTTCGCCGCCGGGGAGTAAGCATCCTGGTACCAGGGGTACATAGGCCGGGTGAGGACATTCGCCGCCGTCATTGTGGCGCTGCTGCTGATCTCCGTGGTGGTCGGCCTGGTGCTGACCGCGCTCCTGATCGCCTACCGCAAGGCCGCACCCACCCGGGCCAGGAACGCGGCGGCCCGGCAGGCGGCCACAGCCACCGCCCCCGGCAGACGTGGCCGCGCCGCGGCCGGCGCCCGGCCGGTCG
>NZ_ADGX01000223.1 GCF_000177675.1 Parafrankia sp. EUN1f | reverse complement strand
CGCGGAGATGATCTGCGCGCTGTCGCCCTTGTCCGCGGGGCCTGCCACGTACACGTTCCGCAGGGTGACGGAGCCGACGGCCCCGCTCACCGAGTTGGTCGTGGTGCGGGCGGCGTTGGTGAGTGCGTCCGTCCCGGAGGCGCACCCGCTGAGGGCGGACGCGGCGATGGCTGCCGCGGCGAGAGATGACGTGACGATGGCCCGTCGACGCGCACGGCTGCGGAGACCAACGGTTACGTCGGCCCCGGCCGTGGTGTGCAGCGGACCACTGGTGTCGGTGGCTTCGGCGGGCGACGTCCCCTCGAAGGTGGACATCGCGGAACGAGCACCCAGACGGCGGCTCACGGCTCGGTGGCTCCTCCTGCGCAGGGACCGGCGCGCCTTGCGCGTCGGTGCCGAACGGTCGTGACCGGTCAGGTGGCCGTTGCGGGGATCCGCAGCGGCCGGCGCGCGCCGGTGTGGCCGCGGACACATCCGACCAGCGGAAAGTCCATGGCACACCGGAAGCGCACCCGTGCCACCCGCGAGACCCAGGCCGGGCCGCGGGTGCGGGGCTAACACTAGCCACCTCGGCCCGCTATGTGCGGCCCCAGCGTGTTGGGCGCACTTCACGGACCGATCGGACGGCGTACGGCGGGCCCGAACGGCCCGTGCCGGACCGGCGTAGGCCCGGACCGGCCGACGCCGAGCGGTGTGAGCCGTCGGGAACCCGCGGCTGTGGCCCGGACAACCGCTGTCCAGCGGCTGTCCGCCCGGCCCGCGGGTGGAGCTGACCAGCCCGCGGGCTGACCTGGCCGGCGGGTGGAACTGGCGGAAGGGCTGCCGGCCGTGGGGGGTGGGCGATCGAGAGCATTTCGTTTCCGGCCCGTCCGGTGCAAGCCGATGCGGACATCGTGGTCGGGCGGCCGCATGATCTGGCTCGCTTCGCCGGGCCAAGGTGGGACGTCGGACGGGGGTGCTCAGGCGGGCCTGGCACTCGCGGGGGGTGCCGGCCGGCCCCCGCCGGTCCGTCTGGAAAAGGCCGCAATGCCTGGGGATTGAGGGTCCTCGGCCACCCCGTGGCGAGTGTCGCCGGGAGTCCGCGATCAACGCTGTCGTCGCGGCGTGTGTGGTCCGTCGTGTACCCCGCCGGCCGGTGCCGGAGAGTGCTGGGAGGCCGCGGCCGCGGGGCCGGACCTTCGTGCCCTGCTGGGCCGGTGCGACGCCGACCGGGCGGTCCGTGACGCTTCCCGGGCGAACGCGGTGGACGGAGCCCGCGGAGCGGGCGGGCCGGGCGATCCATGGCCGACACGCCCGGCGGCGTGGGCGGCTCGCGCGGGGCCGACGGCGGGTCGAGCGCGACCGTTCGGCAGCCGGCGGTAGTGTCACGACGCCCTTGATACCAACAACCGGACAACTTCCGCCGCATCACCATCTGTTTCGCTCGGCCGGACACCTCGGTCGCTTGATAGGCCCCGACCTGCGGGGATCCGGTCGGCCTGCGCGCCGGCCCGGTCGCGTGCTGTACCTGTCCGTCTCGGAGGGTGGCCGGAACACGACGATCGCGCTGTTCCCCGCCCTCGCCTGCAGCGCGCGTCTGACCTGCGGCGATGCGTGCGTGTTACGCTGGTAGAGGCGGAAGGGGCACGTGACACATGGCGTTCCAAGTCGGCGAGACCGTTGTTTACCCGCATCATGGTGCTGCTCTGATTGATGCGATTGAAACGCGCGTCATCAAAGGTGAAGAGAAACTTTATCTCGTCCTGAAGGTTGCCCAGGGCGACCTCACTGTCCGTGTTCCAGCCGACAATGTCGGCATGGTCGGCGTGCGTGACGTCGTCGGTCAGGACGGCTTGGAGCGTGTGTTCGAGGTGCTGCGCGCCCCACACACCGAGGAGCCGACCAACTGGTCGCGGCGCTACAAGGCGAACCTGGAGAAGCTTGCCTCCGGTGACGTCAACAAGGTCGCCGAGGTTGTCCGTGACCTCTGGCGGCGTGATCGCGAGCGTGGTCTTTCCGCGGGTGAGAAGCGCATGTTGAGCAAGGCTCGACAGATTCTTGTCAGCGAACTGGCGCTCGCCGAGGGCACCAATGAAGACAAGGCCGAGGCCATGCTCGACGAGGTTCTCGCCGGTTGATACCGGCCACCTCCGGCATGTGTGGTCGGTGACACCCGAGCGGTATTGCGCACCGTTCGATGTCAGCGCAAGGCTTGATGTTTCCGACCGAATCCTGGATGCGGCGGATATCCATACCTGTGGGAGTGCCCCCGAAAGGGGGCCTCTCACCCGCCCGGGACCGCCGGGCGGCGATATATCCATGGCGCCGCGGAGGCCTTAGTTGGTGAACTCTCGGGTTGGGGCGGTCGTGCCGGCAGCGGGCCGGGGCGAGCGCCTCGGTGGTGGCACGCCCAAGGCGCTGCGGCCGCTTGCTGGTCGCCCGATGCTGCTACGAGCAGTCGAGACACTGCTGTCGTCCACGCTCGTCTCCCAGGTCGTCGTCGCGGCGCCGCCCACCCTCGTTGACGTGGTGGGGCAGCTCCTCGGCTCCGGGGTGCGGGTCGTGCCAGGCGGCGCGGAGCGGGTGGACTCCGTCCGGGTCGCGCTGGACGCGCTGGACGACGACATCGGCGTCGTGCTCGTTCACGACGCGGCGCGCCCGCTGACCCCGGCCAAGCTGGTGGACGCGGTCGCGACGACGGTCCTCGACGGTCATCCCGCTGTGATCCCCGTGTTGCCGGTGGCGGACACGATCAAGGAGATCGACGCGGACGGCCGAGTCGTGCGCACCCCGCGCCGGGACGGCCTGCGTGCGGTGCAGACCCCACAGGGCTTCCGGCGGGACATCCTCCGGGCCGCCTACGCGAACCGGGACCTCCCTGTCACGGACGACGCGGGTCTGGTCGAAGCTCTGGGTGTGCCGGTGACGACGATTCCCGGCGCCGAGGAGGCGTTCAAGGTGACCCGGCCGGCTGATCTGGTTCTGGCGGAGGCGCTGCTGGCGCACTCCCTGCCCCGCGACGGGCACCGGTGACCGCGCCGGCACTGCCCCGGGTGGGTACGGGCGTGGACGTCCACCCCTTCGAACAGGGCCGCGACTGCTGGGTCGCCTGTCTGCTCTGGCCCGGTGAGACGGGTCTCGCCGGGCATTCCGACGGCGACGTGGCCGCGCACGCGGCGTGTGACGCGCTGCTCAGCGCGTCGGGCATCGGGGATCTCGGCGCGGTCTTCGGGACCGGTCGTCCCGAATGGTCCGGCGCGTCCGGCGCGGTGCTGCTCGGCGAGACGGCGCGACTGCTCGCCGAGGGCGGCTGGCAGATCGGCAACGTTGCCGTCCAGGTGGTCGGCAACCGGCCCCGGATGGCTGCGCGGCGCCTCGAGGCGCAGGAGGCCATGTCGGCCGCCCTGGGCGCACCGGTGAACCTCTCTGCGACGACGACAGACGGCCTGGGCCTGACCGGTCGGGGTGAAGGGCTGGCCGCGATCGCCACGGCGCTGGTCGCCCGGCTCTGACGGTCCCGGGTGGCCGACGCTCCCGGGGTGGCTGATTCCGCCGGCGTCCGGTTCCGGCCGTTTCCGGGGGCCAGCTCACCGTGGGCATCCGTTTTGTCGCATACTCGGGCATGCCTGACCGGCATCAGACGTAGGTTGGTGTCAGCGGGATGAGAGGGTGTGCCCGGTGAGCGACTCCCGGAGGAGTGTGATGGCGGCGCGTCTTCCCGAGGCGGTCAGGGCTCTCGCGGATGCTCCGACGTACGTGACGTTGGCGACCATCCGGCCGGACGGGTCGCCTCGTCTGACCGTGCTCTGGATCGCCCGCGATGGCGACGACCTGCTGCTCTCGACGGTGCGCGGCCGGGCGAAGGAACGCGACATCGCCCGGGACCCGCGGGTCGGGTTGATGTTCCTCGACCAGCAGGACCCGTACAGCTACGTGGAGATCCGTGGTGTCGCGACGCTTTCCGAGCAGGGCGGCAAGGAGCTCATCGATCTGCTGTCGGTCAAGTACAACGGATCTCCGTATGGCTGGGATGGGCCGGATGAGGTCAGGCTGGTGATCCGCGTCGCCGCGGAGCGCGTTCTCACCACCGGCTGAGCCCGGGCGGGGCACGGCCGGGTGCGGGATGGGTGGCGCCGCAGCCGTTTCGAGGGCCTCCCTTCGGCGTGGCGATGGCTGAGGCCGTTACCCTTGACAGATGGGTCTTCGCCTCTATGACACGCGCACCCGGCGCGTGCGGCCGTTCGTGCCGCTGCGCCCCGGTCATGTGGGCGTGTACGTGTGTGGGCCCACTGTCCAGTCACCGCCGCATGTGGGCCACATCCGCACCGGGCTGGCCTTCGACCTGCTGCGCCGCTGGCTGACGCAGAGCGGGCTGTCCGTGACCTTCGTCCAGAACGTCACCGACATCGACGACAAGATCATCATCAACGCCGATCAGGCGGGGACGACGGTCTGGGAGCTCGCGACCCGTCAGACCAGAGCCTTCGACGAGGCGTACCGGGCGGTGGGCGTGCTGCCACCGACGATCTCTCCGCTCGCGACCGGGCACATCCCGGAGATGCTGGAGATGATCTCCGTGCTGGTGGAGCGCGGGTTCGCCTACCCCGGCGCCGGGTCGGTGTGGTTCCGAGTCGGCGCGTTCGCGGACTACGGCGCACTGTCGCACCAGCGCCCCGCCTCGATGCATCCATCCCCGGAGGCCGAACCGGGCAAGGCCGACCCGCGCGACTTCGCGCTGTGGAAGGCCGTCAAGCCCGGGGAGCCGTCCTGGTCCTCGCCGTGGGGCCCGGGGCGCCCTGGCTGGCACCTGGAGTGCTCTGCGATGGCGGGCAAGTACCTCGGTGGGGTCTTCGACATCCACGGTGGCGGGCTGGACCTGGTCTTCCCGCATCACGAGAACGAGCGGGCCCAGACGGTGTGCGCGGCCGGTGGGCCGGCCGGCGGCGAGATGGCCAACTACTGGATGCACATCGGCCTGCTCACCACCGGCGGGACGAAGATGTCCAAGTCGTTGGGCAACTCCTTCTTCGTGACGGACGCGCTCGCCGCGGTTCGCCCGCAGGTGCTGCGCTATCACCTGCTCTCCGCGCACTACCGCTCGTCGCTGGAGTACAGCCCGCAGACGCTCGACGAGTCCGGCGCGGCGCACGACCGGGTCGAGACCTTCGTACGCAACGCTCTGGACATCCTGGGCGGCCCGGCGGAGGCCGCGGCGCTGGCAGGCACCGAGGCGGGCCTGGCGGGGTCAGTGGGTCCCGGCACTGTGGCCGGTGCCGCGGCGGAGGGCGACCTCACACCGGAGCTGGTCTGGTCGGAGTTCGCCGCGGCGATGGACGACGATCTCGCCATCGGCCGGGCGCTGGCCGCACTTTTCGGGGCGGTCAGCCGAGGCAACCAGGTGCTCTCGAAGGCCCACAGCCGGGAGCTGGCCGGCTGGGTCGAGGTGACCCGTCGGATGCTCACCGTCCTGGGCCTGGACCCGGTGGAGCAGTGGCCCACGGCCGGCGCCGAGCTGCGCCCGGCGCTCGACAGTGTCATGGGCATCCTGCTCGATCTGCGCTCGTCGGCCAGGGCTCGGCGGGACTACACGGAGGCGGACTCCATCCGCTCCCGCCTCGCCGCGTCCGGCGTCGTCATCGAGGACACCCCGGAAGGCCAGCGCTGGCACCTCGCCTGAGGCAGCAGGCACCGGCCTCACTGGAAACAACGCAGCTCACTGAAAACGACGAAGCGCACTGAAACGACGAACCGGCACCCGGACGGATCCTGGTGCCGGTTCGTCGTTTCGGGCACAGATCACTGTGCCCGAACATGCACCGCGCTCACTGTGCCCGAACGGTGATCCTCGTCCACGCGCCCACGTAGACACGGTCGCCGTCGCGCAGCGGAATCGCGCGACCGGGCTCGATCGGGTCAGGCTCGTCGTTGAGACGCGTCCCGTTGGTCGAGCCGGGGTCCCGTACCGCGTAGGTGCCGTCAGGCATCCGCTCCAGGGTCGCGTGCGCGCGGGAGATGCCGGGGTCCTCGGGCGCGCCCGAGAGGTCGATCTCCGGGTTGATCCCCCGTGACTCGCTGCGTCGGCCGATCAGCATCTGCTGCTCGGTCAGCGGGAAGACCCTCCGCGGGTAGAACTGGGGGAACGGCACGCGGTGGTCATCGCCGCTGTCGTAGTACTCGCGCTCGGCCTCGATGACGGCTTCCCAGGCACCGCTCGGCGGAGCGTCGTCCCAGTCGTGCCCGCGGCTGCCGGGACGCCGGTCGTCCGCCAGGCGTGGGTCGCCCATCCGGTCGTCGCGGTGCTGCTCGCCGAACCGTGGGTCGGGCATCCGCGGGTCGGTGCCGTGGCGGCCCTCCGCGCCGCGCCGCGACCCGGCCTGCCGGGACGTGGCACCCGCGTCGTCGAGCCCCGACGGGCCGGCCTGCCCGGGCAGCTGACCGGTGCTGAAGTCGAGCCCGCAGGTCTCGCAGAAGCGCGCGGCCGGGTCATTGAGCGAACGGCAGTTCGGGCAGGGCGCGTAGCGGTCCGCGGCTCGGTTCCGGCCACCTGGGCCGCCCGGAACCGGTGTGGCGCCACCGCCCGGCCCGCCCAGCGGATCCGCGTCGTAGCCGCCTCCGGGCCCGCCGAACGAGCCGTCGCGGTAGCCCCGCCGGCCGTCGGTGTCCGGTGCCGGCCGACCCGGGTCACCCGCGCCGTACCCGCCCCGGGCCTCGGGGCCGCCGTAGCCGCCGCGGCTCTCCTGCGCGCCGTAGCCGCGGTCGTCGCGCCCACGGGCGAACGCGGGCTCGGGCTCACCACGGCCAACCGCGTAGCCGCGCTCCTCGCGCCCGTAGCCGGGCGGCGTGCGGTCGTCACGGCCGCCGAAACCGCCCTGGTCTTCACGGCCGCCGAAGCCGCCCTGGTCTTCACGGCCGCCGAAGCCGCCCTGGTCTTCACGGCCGCCGAAGCCGGCGCCGCGGTCGTCGCGCTGGTACGGATCGTGCCGTTCCTCGCGTGGCCGCTCGCCGCGGCCGTCGGGCCGAGCGCGGTCGTCGGGCGCGTTCCCGTACCCGTCACGGGCGTACGGATCCGCCGGATAGCCCCGTGCGGACCGTGGCTCCTCGGCGTAGCCCTCACGGCCGTAACCGCCGTACGGGTCGCCGCCGCGGCCCTGGCCGCGCGGCGGATCCGCGACGCCGGCCGCGTCGCTCGGGGTACGACGGATTCCGAGCGGGTCGTAGCCCGCCTGGGCTCCGCCATTGGCCTGGGGGCCTGAGGGGTCCCGTTCCGGTGCCCGCCGTGCATACGGATCCGCGGAACGCCCGGCAGGCGCGCCGGCCGGATAGGCGGCCCCGCGGCCACCTTCCTCCTGACGGAAACCATAACGATCCTGACCACCCACGATCCGAAGCCCGCACTGATCGCAGTAGTCGGGATCGTGGGACAGGTGCCCCTCCGGGCAGCGTGCGCTCACCTGATCACCTGTTCACCCGGACAGTCCTGGCCGACATCGACGAGTCGCGGACCATCTCGTCCATCTTCTCGACGTATTTCTTCAGACGAACCGTACCTGTTGTTGGAATGTCGATGTGAACCACCTCCCGTAGGAGGCAACGGGTTGCATCGTTGCCCCGGGCGAGCGCACGCCGAAACACACGCCCACCTGCTGGTCTGGCAGCGGTGTCGCTCCGGTCGGTGACCGGCGGCCCCGACGCGGGCAGCATTGTCAACCCGTCACCCTGGCCGCGACCACGGTGATGTTGTCGTGGCCACCCTGGTCGATCGCGAAGTCGATGAGGTGGCGCGCGACGTCCAGCGCGGCGGCGTCGGGATCGAGATGGTTCACCAGCGAGGCGAGGACGTCCGGGCGGGACGAGTAGTTCCACAGGCCGTCGCTGCAGACGATCACTGTGGCCGGGGTCTCGATCGGGAAGGCGGCGGTGTGCGGGGTCACATCCTCGGCATCGCCACCCAGCCAGCGCGTCAGGGTGTGCGCGCGCCGGTGGGTCTCCGCCTCCGAGGCGGGGATCAGCCCGGCCCGCGCGGCCTCGGCCGCCCAGGTGTCGTCCGCGGTGAGCCGCTCACACCAGCGGGGCCCCAGGAGGTAGACGCGGCTGTCGCCGACCCACCCGACGGTGACCATCCCCGGGCCGTCCGCCGACGGCTGGGTGATGATCGCGGCGGCGAAGGTGCAGGACGGGGCCATCCGGCCCTCGGCCGCACTGAGCTGGGCGATGGTGGCCTGGGCGGCCTCCACCGCGGTGTGCAGGGCGGCGTCGGCCTCGTCCGGGCCGAAGCCGCCGGAGATCCGCCGTGGCGCGGTTCGCGGCTCGTCGAACTCGGAGTACTCCTCCAGCACGTCGAGAACCTCGCTCGCGGCGCTTTTCGACGGTTCCTTGTAGGGGACCGCCTCGCCGGGCCCGTGGGCGCGCACAGCGTCCGCGAGGATGGCCGTGGCGGTGGCCGCCGCGGCCGCCGAGGCCTCGCCGGAGCCGGGAGTCGTCGAGACGCCGTCGCACACGACGGCGATCAGCGTGCCGTGGACGATGGCGACGCCCATCGCGTCCTCGTTCGTCGTGTGCCGGACCCCCCGGTCGCAGACGCCGGCCAGCGGCCCCAGGTCGATCTCGCGGTGGTCCTCGTCGCCGCCGCTGACCGGCGCTCCGGTGAACGCGAAGCCGCACGCCTCGCAGTACCGTGCGTCGGTGTAGTTGGGCGCGGCACACACCGGGCAGCGCATGATCTCGTCCTCGCCGGACTCGTCGCTCGGGGTGCCGTGCTGCGCCAGGAGCATCGTCGCGGCGTCGGAGTCCGCCGGGTAGCCGTCCTCGGTGAATCCGCCGCCGGAGAACGCGGGGCCGGGGTAGGCCCCGGCCGGATAGGACGACGACTCATACGTGTGCTCGGAGTACTCCCCGTGATACTCGCTGTCACGATAGGTGCCGGGTTCCTGCGTGTAGCCAGCGCCCGGATACGCATCGCCCGGGTAGCTGTTCTCCGGGTACGAGTTCTCCGGGTAGCCGCCGCCCTCCCCGTAGGAGTTCTCGGAATAGTGTGCGGCCCTGAAACGGCCGGCTGAGTAGCCTTCCGTTGCCGGATCGTCCGGGTGGAACTCCGCCGAGCCATAGCCCTCGGCGTAACCCTCGGTGGGCGCCTCGTCGACGTGATAGCCGCCGGCGCGGCCGGCCTCCTCCGGATACCCGTCACCAGGATGGTGGCTGCCCGGACGAGCCGGAGGGTAGCCGTGCCCGGGGTAGCTGTGCCCGCTACGGGGGTTGAGGTCCACTGTCAGGCCACCGGCCGCTGCAGCGGCCCGCCAGTGACAGCGAGTCTGGGCGGTGTGCGCGGAGCCGTGTGGCGCGGAGCCATGTGGTTAGTGCCTCCTGCCCGTCCTTTGGGGACCGGATATATCACGTCGACCTGCTCAAATCCAAGGACGCCGAGATGAATAGTGGCATGATCCGTCAGATGCGTCGACGCCGGTGATCGCGGTGCCCGTCTGGGTGTCAACGTCCGGCCGTCCTGGGTGGATTGCGGGGAGTCCTGTCCGCAGTACGCCCGCCATCCGTGTGTGCTCCGCAAGCGCCGCCACCTCCTGGGCCTTTTCGCTGGCGGCAGGGCTCTTCGGGGCCCTCGGCCGGGCCCGCCGGGTGCGCCGGCGCCCAGCTGGCGCCGGCACCTGCCGCGACCTCGCCGAGCGCCGAGGCCATGTGCGCGGCACCGGTGAACCGGCTCCCCGGGTCGGCGGCGGTGGCACGAAGGAGGAACCGGTGCAGCGGTGCGTGCCGAGCCAGCACCTGGTCGACCTCCTGCGTCGGAAGGGTGTATCGATATGTTGACGTTCGGTGCGGAAAATCGAGTGCCGCGGTGGCCAACAGCCTGCCGAGAGCGTAGAGGTCGGAGCCCACCGACGGGGGGCTCACGGCGAGCTCGGGGGCGTCGAATCCCGCCGTCACGTGGAACGCGCCGAGGTGGCGGCCGGCCGGGCGCAGCGACTGGAGGTCGACGAGCGTGATCTCCTCGCCGTTCCAGACCACGTTGCCCGGCGCCAGGTCACAGAAGAGATAGCCACGCTCGTGGACGTACCGCAGCGCGGACAGCAGGCGCAGCGCCCCGGCGATCGCAGCCGGCACGGGCAGCGGCGCACTCGCGCCGCCACCGGCCTCCCGCCGGGAGCGGAGCAGCTGCGACAGCGACGGGCCGGCCACGAACCCCATCACCGCGAAAACCGTGCCGCCGTGGCAGACCTCGCCCAGCATCGGGACGATCGCCGGATGCCGCAGCGGCGGGTCTGGCGGCAGGCGCCGTGGCACGCGGCAGGCTCCGTGCCGGCCATCCGGGCGTGACTGCGCCCGCCGAAGGCTCTTCAGCACCACCTGCCGCCCCGCACGGCGGGTGTCGCCGGTGACGCCGGTGTGGCTGGTTCCTCCGGCGGCGTCGCCGGCACACTCGCCGGCCTCACCCAGGTCGACGGCCAGAAACACCCAGCCAGCCGGCCCGGGGCCGCCCGCGGCGAGGCAGTCGACGACGCGGTAGCCGCCGACGACGTCCCCGGCCTGCAGCGGCGGTGAGAAGGAATAAGGCGTCCGACATCGTGGGCAGAACCCGCTGGCCCTCGACCGCGGCCCGAGGCTCGCCCGGCCTGCGACGCGACCGACGGGGCCGGCGCACACCGGGCAGCGCGCGCCAGCCGCGCCGCGCACCGGGGCTGGGCCGGGGCCCGCCGAGGAGAAGCCGCCCACCTGCCCTCCAGACACGTGCCCGCCCATCCCAATGAGGATAGGTAGCAAGTCGCGGATTCGCGGAGCCTCTCGGTGAACTCGCGGGGTCCACCTGTGCATCGAGGGATCCGGGACCACTCGATCGGGCCGGCCGTGCCGCGCAACCGGTGTCGCCGACGTCCGACAGCCGTCCGACAGCCGTCCGACAGCCGACATCTTTGCCGACGTCCATGTCGATGTCGACGCGGGCGTCGCCGCGTGCGGCGCTGGTCGATGCGGGAATTGGTGATGGTGTCCGCCGCGTGGCGTGACACGGCCGGG
>NZ_ADGX01000224.1 GCF_000177675.1 Parafrankia sp. EUN1f | reverse complement strand
CTTCGACGGCGAGCCGTGCGCAGGTCCCGGATGAAGCAGACGAACAGGGTGGCGGCGCCGGTGGCCATGATGATCGATCCGAGCGCATGCAGGTCGACGCCGTTCACCCGGTAGGACAACGCGAAGCGCAGGATCGCCCCGGCGGCGAGCAGAAAGATCGAGAATCCGGTCGTCACATGCCTCACCTCGCAGCGGCGTGCTCACGGTGCACGCCTGGATGGTGACCTGATGTGAGCAGTTAGATGCTG
The DNA here is from genome assembly GCF_000177675.1 of Parafrankia sp. EUN1f. Classification (GTDB taxonomy): domain Bacteria; phylum Actinomycetota; class Actinomycetes; order Frankiales; family Frankiaceae; genus Parafrankia. Next base: position 10,462 of record NZ_ADGX01000224.1, on the reverse strand, counting down.
CCGGTAAGAAAACTACCCTCCGTGTCGACCGTTTACACGCCCGTGGTCGAAGGTGGAGGTGGTGGTCGGACCGGGCCAATTTGAGGGCCGTTGCCGGCACCTTTGGGTGGCGGAGTCCCGCCGTTGTCGTTACGCAACGTGTAGGCACGGTCACGATTGACGATGGCTGGCGGGTAAACGGCGCATGAGCTGAGATTCAATAGTCAGATAAGCCAGTCAGGCTTATCAGGCGCCAGAAAGTAGGTGTCGCAGGCTGGCATCTGGGTAGTCGCGGCCCTAGGCTTGCCGAACATGTCCAGCTTGGCCGGAAATACGCCGGCTGATTCGCGACTACCGGCCAGTGACCTGGTGTCGGTCTGCCCCCGGAGGCATGTGTGACTGACCGAATGCTCAGCAATCCCGATGGTAGCCCCAGCGCTCGTCCGGCCACCGGCCGGCTCGCCGTGACGATGGACACATCAGCGGGGGTTGCCCGGCCGTCCGGCGTTCCCGCGCCGCACCGGGCACCCGCCACACGGCACGCGCCGATCACCGCGACGTCCGCGGTGGGCCACCCCGCGGCACGCACTCGTCCCGGCGCGGTCGCGGCGGGGCTTCCCGCCCGGGCGCCGGCGGTCCCCGCCCGCGGCCCCCAGGTGCCGCGTGACCTGGCCCTGGGCGCGGCGGAGCTGCGCGGCGTGCTGCGTGTCGTCGAGGACTGCGAGCGCGCCGCCTCGCTCCCGGCGTTCCGTGAGGCCGCCCTGGACGGCATGGCCCGTCACCTCGGCTACCGCCACTCCGCCTTCTTCCTGGGCTCCTCCCCGCAGGCGACCTTCCAGGACGCCCGCCCGACCGGCCGCGGCCTCGCGCTGCGCATGGCAGGGCCGTTCCTGGAGCGCTACCGCAGCCTGGAGGTCTTCAACGACCCGGAGAGCCTGCGGCTCATGTGGGAGCGCGGGCTCGTCACCCTGGATGAGATCGGCGTGCCCGACCGTCCCGAGGTGCGGCTGCGGCTCGAGCGCTTCCTGCGCGCCCACGGCATCCACGCGAAGCTGCTGATCAGGCTCGCCGGCAACAGCGGCGTCGGCGCCGTGGTCTCGCTGCTCGACCCCGCCCCGGCGCGTTCGGCCCGCGGGACCGCGCTGTCGGCGCGGTGCTGGCCCGCCACCTGGGCAACCTGCTGCGCTTCTACATCCGCGTGAACCCCGGCCCGGCCGTGACGGCGAAGCTGTCCGCCCGTGAGCGCGATGTCGTGCGCCTGGTCGCGGAGGGCCAGTCGAACCGGCAGGTCGCCGAGGCGCTCTGCATCAGCATCGACACCGTGAAGCACCACCTGACGCATGCGCTGGTGGCGACGGGCTGCTCGAACCGCACGCAGCTCGCCCTCGCCTGGCAGCGTGAGATGGGCTCGATGCCGGCTCCGGGGCTGCCCCGGTTGTAGTCAGGGCCCTGGTCCGGGTTCGGTCCGGTACCGCACCTGCGCCGGCGCTGCTCGCATGGCCCGCATCGCCTGCCCGGCGGTGCCCCGGCCGGCACGGGTTCCTGCCTGCCCTGCAGTCGGCCAGCGCTGTCTGTCCGTCGGCGTCGCCCCGCCGTCCCGACCGGCAGCCGCTCCATCTGCCCTGGCCCACCAGGACGTGTTCCACCAGTACGTGTACCGCCGGTACGTGTTCCGCCAGTACGTGTTCCAGCAGCACCGTCCGCATCGGACGTCAGCCAGACAGACGCCTGACCCGCGCCCCGGCACAGCACGGCCCGGACGACACCGTCCGGTCGCGCCCCGGATAGCTCCGCCCCGGACAGCTCCGCCCCGGCCGGTTCCGCCCGCCTGACCGGAACCGCGATACGGACCAGCCCACGGTCCGGCTTCGCCCGGTCGTGCCGCGGCCGGCCGTCCAGATACCTGCGTGCACGCACTCGTCGCGCCGGACCCGTACCGCATCCGGGCCCGGCGCGACGGCCTGCGCAGCCAGCGCCCGGGCCGTCCCGCCGAACCGGATGCGGCGCCCGGTCGGCCGCCGTCGTCGGCCAGGGAACCGGGTAGATTGGTCGTCCGTTGGGTATAGCTGTCGACCCCCCGCGTCTGGGGTCCATCGGGCCACTCGGCATGGTCAGGTCCCAGGCGTACTTGTCCCACCGTTGGCGGGTAGCTACCGTCGCGGGCAGGGTGCGGCCGACAGTATGGTCGATTGCGACTTGAAGCGGTCTCGTGGCGGGTTGTGACCCCCTGGCCACGGTTACCGGAGCCGGGCTGCCAGTCCGCCGTTCCGGAGGGAGACGACCGCCTCTCCCTGGTGGGTGACACCGTGGTCGCCGCTGCCCCCTGCAGTCGGGCCCGCATACCAGGGAGCGCGACACTCGCATCGGCCTGGGTTCTCGCATCGTGGTGCCTCCGCCCTGACGAGTGCTCACCGCCCCGACGAGTCCCGCGGCGCCCGCCGTCTGTGCCCTTGACACGGCATCCACCGCAGCCACCCCCTGATCCGCGGGTGAGAGCTGTCCCGATCTGTCCGCCGGGTATCCCGTGAACGACGGTGTGTAGTTACTTCGGGTGGTCCAAACGGTGCGGTGACTAGTGTTTCGCGTGCTCACGGAGAGCACGGAGCATCGCTGCTCGCGACCCGGATCCTGGTTTCGACCGCGGTGTCGCGGTGCATTGAACAGGGCATTTGTCGATCCAGTGCTGAGGTTGCCGGGTGCGTCGACAGAAAACTGCCGTGCCTGTGCTTGCGGCTGTGCCCGAAGAGTGACTAGGTTGAACGGGCCATAGCGCGGCAGGTTCGGAGGGCAGAAGAGACGAGTCCGCTGTCAGTGCGCCCGTCCGTTCATGGCGGACGTCGGGCCGCTGTTCCGGCACGGACCGGAGGAACACCTGGATGAATGCCATGTCGTGGGGAAACCGTGCGGTCTGCCGTCACACGTGCGTTGCCCGACCGAAGAAAGCCAGTGCGGTTTCCCCTGCCGGGTTCGATCGCGGATCTGCCGCGCCGTACCAGAGCCAGGTTTCAACCCGTGTTAGCACCGGAAATCAGTCGCGAGTCCGTTGTAAATGGATCTGCTGTCGACACCTGGACTATGTCGCCGCCGTGAACAACGTGCCTTCGCACGATGCGTCCGTGACCGCCGTCACCGGTCCCGCGGGGGAGTGGGGGCGCGCCCGGACGGGCGGCGAACCACCGATGGCCCACACCGGACAGGCAGGTGGCCGGCCGGATCACGGGATCGTTTCGTGGCGGCACCTAGGTGCGGGGAAGCAGGACGTGCGGGCTAGTATTTCGCGCACGTTCGTTGCCAGGGGCCAACTGATTGGGTTGGGGCGTCGCCGCGACCCAATCGTCGCTGACGGTATTGCGTCCGTCTCGGTTGTCGCCGTTCTACCCCACCTGGAGCCGCATCTGTTCGATACGCCGATCGCCCCGCCGGCACCAAGCCTGAAGCAGCGCGAGGCGTGCGGATCCGTGGCAGCCCGGCCATGACGACATCATCCACGGCTCTCGGTCGCCGGCCGGTTGTAGCCATCCGAATCCGGCGTCAGCATGCCGACCGCTTTCGCCCCCCGCTGACAGCAGCCGAACCCGGTAGTCGCCGCGTGCGGCGGTCCCAGGCCAGGAGGAGTCACCGATGAGCAGCGCAGCGAGTGCGCACGCCCAACCCGCGCAGGCGCGGCGCGCCGACCGAGATCTGGTCGTCGTCATCAGCCCGTTCGGTGAACCCGCGCCGCACCTGATCGCCGCGGTCGGGCACCGCGGGGCGCTGGGAATTCTCGATCTCGGCCTCGACGCCGGCCGCGGTCGTGAGGCGCTGGCCGCGACGGCGGCGTGGTCCTCGGCGCCGTTCGGCGTGCGGGTCGCGCAGGGATGCCCGTTGGTCGTCGGCGATCTCGCCGGTGACCTCGCCGCCGTGGTCGACACGGTGCTGCTCGGTGTGGACGCGCCCTGGAGCGTCGCCGAGGCCGCCCGAGGTGGGCGGCGGGTGCTGGTCGAGGTTCTCTCCGTCCAGGACGCACTGCGTGCGCTCGCCGACGGTGCTGATGGCCTGGTCGCCCGTGGTAACGAGGCCGGGGGCGGGTCGGTGACCTCACGACGTTCACTCTGCTACAGCACCTGAACGCCGCGAACGCGACGCGGCGGGACGGGACTGTTGCCCCTGTGTGGGCCGCCGGTGGAATCGGTCCGGCGACCGCGGCCGCTGCGGTCGCCGGTGGCGCGGCCGGGGTCGTCCTCGACTCGCAGCTGGCGCTCGTGCGTGAGGTCGAGCTTCCGGCCGAGGTGGCGAGGGCTGTCCGCGCGATGGACGGCAGCGAGACGGCCCTGATCGACGGACATCGGGTGTACGTCCGGCCCGACCTGCCCGTCGCCGCGCTGGTGGGCTGGGCCGGGAGCAGCCAGGACGGCTCGTCGGCCGACGCGTCGCCCGGCTCGTCGGCAGACGGGCCAGCACTGGACTTCCGCGACACCGGCGGCGAACGAGCCTCGGACGGCGCGCTCACCGCCGGCCGGTCGGTAGCGGCCGGATCCGTCGCGTTGCGGCTCGGCGGGCGTGACCTGCGGACCCAGCTGCTGCCGATCGGCCAGGACGGCGCCTTCGCCGCCGAGCTGGCCGATCGGCACGTGTCGGCGAGTGCCGTGGTCGGTGCGGTACGGGCCTCGATCCGCTCCTCGCTGGCTGCCGCGGCACGCCACCGCCCGCTGGCGTCGGGATCGGCCTTCGCCGCCGCCCGGGGCCTTCGCCACCCGGTCGCGCAGGGGCCGATGACCCGGGTCAGCGACCGCGCGCAGTTCGCGCACTCCGTCGCGAGCGCCGGTGGGCTGCCGTTCCTGGCGCTCGCGCTGATGAGCGGGCCGGAGGCCAACGCGCTGCTGACGGAGACGGCCGACCTGCTGGGTGACCTGCCGTGGGGCGTGGGCATCCTCGGGTTCGCGCCACCCGAGGTCCGGGCCGCGCAGCTCGACGCGGTGCACTCGGTTCGCCCACCGTGTGCGCTGATCGCGGGTGGACGTCCAGCCCAGTCGACGCCGCTGGAGGCGGCGGGCATCGACACCTTCCTGCACGTTCCGTCGCCTGGCCTGCTGGAGCGGTTCCTGGCGGACGGCGCGCGCAAGTTCGTCTTCGAAGGGCGCGAATGCGGCGGCCATGTCGGGCCGCGGGCGAGCTTCCCGCTCTGGGAGGCGCAGATCAGCGGCCTGCTGGCGTTCGCCCGGCGTGCGCAGGACGGGCCGGAGAGCCTCGGGGACGTCCACATCCTGTTCGCCGGTGGCATCCACGACGCCACCTCGGCGGCGATGGTCGCCGCCGCGGCCGCGCCGCTGGTCGAGCGTGGTGCCCAGGTCGGTGTCCTGATGGGGACGGCGTATCTGTTCACCGAGGAGGCCGTCACCGACGGCGCGATCATGCCCGGCTTCCAGGAGGCGGCGATCGCCGCGTCCCGCACGGTCCTGCTGGAGACCTCACCGGGCCACGCCACGCGCTGTGTGGAGTCCGGTTACGTGCGTGAGTTCCTGCGCCGCCGCGACGAGCTGACCGCCGCCGGGGTGCCGCGCAAGCAGATGTGGGCCGAGCTGGAGCAGCTCAACCTCGGCCGGCTGCGCATCGCGAGCCGCGGTGTCCGGCGCGAGGGCGGCCAGCTGGTCGCGGTCGGCGCGAGCGAACAGGTCGCCGAGGGCATGTTCATGATCGGTCAGGTCTCGGCGCTGCGGTCGGCCCGGACGACGATCGGCCGGCTGCACGCCGAGGTGACCGACGAGGCCATGGCCCGGCTCACGGCTCGGGCCGGCGAGCTCGCGGTCCCCGTCGTCCCGAACCCGGCACAGCCCGCCGACGCCGACATCGCCGACACCGGCGCAGACGTTGCCGGTGCCGCCGCCGCTGACGCCGCCGATGCCGGCGGACAGGCGGAGCGTGCCGCGCGTTCCGTCGCTTCCGTGCGGGAGTCCGCGCGCCCCATCGATATCGCGATCATCGGCATGTCCGCGGTGTTCCCGAATGCCGCCGACGAGAAGGACTACTGGGCCAATGTGGTCGACGGGGTCGACGCGATAACCGAGGTGCCGGCCGAGCGCTGGGACGTCGACCTCTACTACGACCCCGACTCCATGGTGAAGGACGCCGGGCGGCGGACTCCGTCCAAATGGGGTGGCTTTCTGCCGCGGATTCCCTTCGACGCCCTGGCGTACGGGATTCCGCCGCGGTCACTTCGCAGCATCGACCCGGGCCAGCTGCTCGCACTGGAGGTGGCCGCCCGGGCGCTGCGGGATGCCGGCTATGACGATCGGCCGTTCGACCGGCGCCGGGCGTCGGTGGTGTTCGGCGCGGAGTCCGGCTCGGATCTCTCCACCGCCTATGGGTTCCGGTCCGCGCACCGGGCCTGGGTCGGGGAGCTGCCGGCCGAGCTCGAGGAGATTCTTCCCGAGCTCGACGAGGATTCCTTTCCCGGCCTGCTGGCAAATGTCATAGCCGGCCGGGTGGCGAACCGGCTCGATCTCGGCGGTCTCAACTTCACCGTGGACGCCGCCTGCGCCTCCTCCCTGGCCGCCCTGGACGCGGCCTGCAAGGAGCTCACGGCCGGTTCGTCCGACCTGGTGCTGTGCGGCGGTGTCGACACACATTCGGCCGTGCACGACTTCCTGCTCTTCGCGTCGGTGCACGCGCTGTCCCCGGGCGGGCGGTGCCGGAGCTTCGCCGCCGGCGCCGACGGCACAAGCCTTGGTGAGGGCGTCGCCGTGGTGGTGCTCAAGCGACTCGCGGACGCCCAGCGTGACGGTGACCGGATCCGCGCCGTCATCCGGTCGGTCGCCGGTTCCTCCGACGGGCGTGCGCTCGGCCTGACGGCTCCGCGCAAGGCCGGGCAGGTGCTCGCGCTGGAACGGGCCTACTCGTGGGCGGGGATCTCGCCGTCCGAGGTCGGGGTGCTGGAGGCGCACGCGACCGGGACCGTCGTCGGCGACCGGACCGAGCTCGCGACGCTCACCGAGGTCTTCACCGAGCACGGCGCCGAGACGGGCCAGTGCGCGGTCGGCTCGGTGAAGTCCCAGATCGGCCACACGAAGTGCGCGGCGGGCCTCGCGGGGCTGGTCAAGGTCGCGCGCGCGGTGGAGACCGGCGTCCGCCCGCCGACCCTGCACGTGGACGAGCCGAACCCCTACTGGGACCGGAACAGCAGCCCGTTCTACTTCGACGACGAGGCCCGCCCCTGGGTCGCCCCACCGGCGCGGCGGCATGCCGGCCTGTCCGCCTTCGGGTTCGGCGGGACGAACTTCCATGTCGTCGTGTCGGCCTACGACAAGGCACCGGAGCCCGCGCACGGCCTTGACCGCTGGTCGGCCGAACTGTTCCTGGTGCGTGCCCGCGACCGGGCCGGCGCACTGCGGCGCCTGGACACTCTCGCGGCCCAGGTGCGGGCCAACGAGGACGCCGGCCGTCCCTTCCGGCTGCGCGACTTCGCCCGCACCGTGTGCGAGGAGGCCGGGGGAGCGGTTCAGATCGCCTTCGTCGTCGACGACCTCGATGATCTGCCGGCGGCGATCGAACGGGCGCGTGACCCGCGCTCCGCGCCCCGCTCCGGCCTGTTCGTCCGCGACGGTGATGATCACGCGACCGTGCTCGGCAGCGGCAGCGGCAGCGGCAGCGGCGTTGGCGTTGGCGTTGGCGGCGCGGGGAGCCTGGCGTTCCTGTTCCCCGGGCAGGGCAGCCAGCGGCCGGGCATGCTTGCGGACCTCTTTGTGGCCTTCCCGCGGCTGCGGTCCCTGCTGGAGCTCGCCCCGGACGTGGCAGCGACGATGTTCCCGCCGGCCGCCTTCTCCGACGCCGAACGAGCGGCGCAGTCCGCGGCCCTGACCGACACGCGGTCCGCCCAGCCGGCCCTCGGGCTCGCCGACCTCGCCATTTACGATCTTCTGGGTGGCCTGCGGATCCGTCCCGATCATGTCGCCGGCCACTCGTACGGAGAGCTCGCGGCGCTGTGCGCTGCCGGGGTGTTCGACCGGCGCGATCTCGTCCGGCTCAGCCGGGCCCGGGCGGAGGCGATTCTCGCGGCAGCCGGGGACGATCCCGGAACCATGGCCGCGGTCTCCGCGACAGCGGACCAGATCCGCGCCGTGCTCGGCGCGCCCGCGGCCGACGGAACCGTCGCGGGCGTCGCGCTCGCGAACCAGAACGCTCCGCGCCAGACCGTGATCTCGGGTCCGACCGCGGCGATCGACGCCGCGGTGGAGCTGTTGAAGAACGCCGGTCTGTCGTCGAGGCGAATCCCGGTCGCGTGCGCCTTCCACAGCCCGGTCGTGGCCGGCGCCGCGGACGGGCTGGCCACCGAGCTCGCCGGTACCGACGTCGGCGCGGGTGTGATCCCGGTGTGGTCCAACATGACCGCCGGGCCCTACCCGCAGGCCCCGGCGGAGATCCGCGCGGCGCTGGCCGGCCAGCTCGCCGCTCCGGTGCGCTTCGTGGAACAGATCGAGGCAATGTACGCGGCCGGTGTGCGTGTCTTCGTCGAGGTCGGCCCGGGCCGGGTGCTCTCCCAGCTCGCCGGCAAGATCCTCGCCGGGCGGCCGCACCGGGTCGTGGCGACCGACGCCGCCGGCGAGCCCGGCCTGCGACGGCTGCTGCTCGCGGTGGCCGAGCTCGCGGTCGCGGGCGCGGACGTCGACCCGTCCCCGCTGTTCGTCGGCCGGGACACCCGGGTGGTCGCCCCCGGCGCGATGCCGCGGCGCCCCGGCTGGCTGATCGACGGAGCCTATGTACGCACCAGCGACGGCGGCCATCTGCCGGGCGGCCTGCTGCCCGCCCGGCGGATCAGCCCCACCGCACAGGCGGCGGACGGGGAAGCCACGCCGGCGGGGCCGGCGGTGCTCAACGGGGCGGCGGTGCTCAACGGGGCGGAAGTGGTGACCGGGGCCGGTGGCGACATCCCGGCGCCTCGACATGATCCTGGACAGCTGGGTGCGAGGCCCGGTGACATGGTGGGAGGTTCTCCAATGAGCGATCTTCGGACGTTCGACGGGCAGCTGCCCGGCCACCCATCGGGGAGCGCTGGTGCGAACGGGGCGGGTCCCGCGTCCGCCGGTCGCCACCCCGGCCCTGACCCCGCGGCCTACCCGGCGCTGCCGGCGGGTACAGCGCTGCCGGCCAGCCCGGCTCCGGCTGCCAGCCCGGCGCCGCTGCCCGCGGCGGGCCCGGCCGACACGATCATGCTGGAGTTCCTGCGGACCGGTCGCGACCTCGTGGCCGCCCAGCGGGACGTCCTGCTGACCTACCTCGGCGCGGCCCGGCAGACACCGACACCGGCGACCTCTGCGGTGCCGGTGCCGGTGCCGGTGCCGGTGGCTGCGCCTGCGCTCGCGCCTGTGCCTGTGCCTGTGCCGAACGGCGTGACGCAGCTGTCGTCAGGGCCGAACGGGCACCACAACGGAGCGTTGACCACCTACCCGGCTGCCCCCGTGGTGCCTGCTGCTCCTGAGGTTGCCGTGCCGGCGGTGCCGCCGCTGGTCGCGGTGCCCGCCGAGGCGACCGTTGCGGTCGGGCCGGTCTCCGCGGTCCCGGCTTCGGTGGACGTCCCGGTGGTGGTGCCGGGGTTGTCGCTGGAGGCGGTGACCGAGTCGGTGGTCGGGGTGATCGCGGAGCTGACGGGTTATCCGGTGGAGATGCTGGAGCCTGATCTGGATCTTGAGGCTGATCTGTCGATTGATTCGATCAAGCGGACGGAGATTCTCGGGGAGCTTGCCGGGCGGGTGGGTCTGCCGGGTATGGGTGCTGGTGGTGCGGGTTCCGGTTTGTCCGAGGTGGATGAGTCGGTGGTGGAGGAGTTGGCGGCGGTGAAGACGGTTCGGGGCATCGCGTCCTGGATCGTCGAACGTGCGGCGCCCACGAGCCCGGCTGCTGTCGCGGCGGTCCCGGCCCCGGCTTCGGTGATGGCTTCGGTGGACGTCCCGGTGGTGGTGCCGGGGTTGTCGCTGGAGGCGGTGACCGAGTCGGTGGTCGGGGTGATCGCGGAGCTGACGGGTTATCCGGTGGAGATGCTGGAGCCTGATCTGGATCTTGAGGCTGATCTGTCGATTGATTCGATCAAGCGGACGGAGATTCTCGGGGAGCTTGCCGGGCGGGTGGGTCTGCCGGGTATGGGTGCTGGTGGTGCGGGTTCCGGTTTGTCCGAGGTGGATGAGTCGGTGGTGGAGGAGTTGGCGGCGGTGAAGACGGTTCGGGGCATCGCGTCCTGGATCGTCGAGCGTGGGGCCGCGGGTGGCTCCGAAGCCGGCGGCGCGGGCTCCGGCCCAGCGGGCGCTGTCCCAGCGGGCGCTGTCCCGGCGGGCGCTGTCCCGGCGGGCGCTGTCCCGGCGGGCTCCGGCCCAGGGGACACCGGTCGACCGGGCACTGACCGGGCGGGTGCTGTGCCCGTCTCGACCGGCCGCACCGGCGGTTCCGCGGAGTTCGGTGGTTCGCTGGGGCTGCCCGAGCAGGGCGGCGGCGACCGGCCCGGCGGCGGGATCGCGCG
>NZ_ADGX01000225.1 GCF_000177675.1 Parafrankia sp. EUN1f | reverse complement strand
CCCTGCAGGAACAGACGGCGCTGCTGGGTCTCGGCCCGCCGGACTATGTCGTCACCGAGGCCGGCCCTGATCACGCCAAGCGGTTCACGGCCTTCGCGCGGGTCGCCGGCGAGGTGTTGGGTGAGGGCGAGGGCGGCAGCAAGAAGGAGGCCGAGCAGCGTGCCGCGGCGACGGCCTTCGCGATGCTGGAGAAGCGCGCCACCGCCGCGGATGACGGCGAGCCGCAGCCGGACAAAGCAGACGGGACGGCCCCTGAAGGCGCCGTCGCGGGCGGTACCGCTGTGGAGGGTGCTATCAGCCGCGACCCGGCGGCCGGTGCGGGCGACGCACGATGATCTGGTTTCGCCGGGTTTGCCAATGATCCGCTGTGCCTGAGCTGCCCGAGGTCGAGGTCGTCCGGCGCGGCCTGGAGCGGGGTGTGGTCGGCCGTGTGATCGACGGCGTGGAGGTCTATCACCCGCGGGCGGTTCGCCGCCATGCCGCCGGCCCTGACGACTTCGCCGCGGCCCTGCTCGGGCGGACCGTGACCACCGCGAGCCGGCGGGGTAAGTACCTGTGGCTCGGTCTTTCTCCGCAGGGCGCCGAAGCTGCCGGGCTCGAGGCCGTCGGGGCAGCGGCTGCTGGGGCGGGGGCTGCTGGGGCGGGCGAGTCGCTGCTTGGGCATCTCGGCATGAGCGGGCAGCTACTTGTGGTCCCGCCGGACAGCCCGGACCAGGTTCACCTCCGGGTCCGGTTCCGCTTCGGTGACGGCGGGCGCGAGCTCCGCTTCGTCGACCAACGGACGTTCGGTGGCCTGGCAGTGGTCTCCGGCGCGGACCTGCCGGCCTCGATCGCGCACATCGCACCCGACCCGCTCGCCGCCGACTTCGATGTCGAGCACTTCGTCGACGCGCTTCGTCGGCGCCGCACCGGTCTCAAGCGCGCGCTCCTCGACCAGACGCTGATCAGCGGTGTCGGCAACATCTACGCCGACGAGGCGCTGTGGGCGGCCCGCCTGCACTACGCGCGCCCCACCGAGACGGTCTCCCGCGCCGAGGCGCACCGGCTGCTGGAGGCCGCCCGCACGGTGATGACGGCCGCCCTGGCTGCGGGGGGAACCTCCTTCGACCGGCTGTATGTCTCCACCGAGGGCGTGAGCGGTCTGTTCGAACGCTCCCTGGAGGTCTACGGCCGCGAGGGCGAGCAGTGCTCCCGCTGCGCCGCGCCCATCCGCCGCGAGGCGTTCATGAACCGCTCCAGCTACACCTGCCCGGTGTGCCAGCCGCGTCCGCGCCGAGCTCGGTGGTAGGATTTCGAACACACATTCGATCAATGACGGTGTGTTCGTGGTAGATGCGGGCCGACGTGAACATAACCCGACATGAACATAACCCGACGTGACCGTCCCGACGTGAACGTGGCCCGATATGAGTGGGTGCCGTTCGGGAGATATATTGATCAAGAAGGCGTGTTGATCAAATAGTCGCAGGTTCGATCCGAATCAGCCTCGTCCATGGCCGTGACCGGGAGCTGACGACGACAAGGTCGTGCCCGGTTCGGCGAGGCCTCACAGACGTGTTCTCCTCCGGCTGTGTCCAGGCCGGAGAAGGACCATGGACGGAGGCGCCATGAACCCCGATGCTCTGCTCGGCCGGGTGCGCAAGTTGCTGGCGATGGCGGAGGCCGAGGGCCTGCCTGACGCGGCTCGGGAGAACTACAACGCCAAGGCCGCGGAACTCATCGCCCAGTACGGGATCGACCGGGCCCTCATCGAGGACGGCGCCCCGGCGGGCGCTGTCGCGGGCGATGTCGTGATGAGCGTGGACGCGCCCTACGCGCGGGACAAGATCTCGCTGTTGGCCAGTGTGGCGGACCCGCTGGGCTGCCGCCTTGTTCACAGGACGGTGCCTGCGCCGAGCGGCGTCGGCGGGACGGTGCACACCGCGCACCTGTTCGGGATGGCGGCGGATATCGAACGCGTCCAGATGCTGTACACGTCGTTGCTCGTGCAGCAGGCGCACGGTCTCGCGGCGGCGCGGCCGCCGGTGTGGGAGGACCCGCGAGCTTTCCGGCGATCCTGGATGGCCGGCTTCTCGGTCGCTGTGCGTGATCGGCTCGCGCTCGTGGAGGAGGCGGCACGCAGGAGGGCCGAGAACGAGGGCAGAACAACGGCGGCTGACGGAGCGGGGGAACAGAGGTCGGTCGCAGTCGTGCTGGCCAGCCGGGAGGGGCTGGTGGAGGCGCATCTCGCCCGCGTCTATCCGCGGCTGCGCACGACGCGCGCGCGCCAGCTCTCAGGATCCGGTGGCAGGGACGGCTACCAGGCCGGCCAGCGGGCGGATCTGGGGGAAGGCCGGCGGGTGCCGACGCAGGAACGACCGGAGATCGGCTGAGCTGCTCGGGAGGTACTCGCGAGCGGGCCAGCCGATCGCGGTGAATCCGATGTTCGGTGGATCTGGTGTGAAGTAGCTCTTGGCGTGAAGTAGCTCTGTCGGCGTGGCCGCGGCGGCCACGCCGATCCAGGCCCCACTACAACTTGCCGCCGGGGAGGTTGGGTACCGCGGTCTGGGTCGGACGCTCGCCGCGAGGCGGAGCGTAGCCCGGGCCGATGACGGCTTCGGACGGTACCGGGACCGGCGTGACGCTCCGGATGCCCTCGGTGCTGGCATGCGGAACCGGGATCACTCCTCCGTCCTGGGAGAAGTTCTGCCCACAGCCGGAGAGCAGGAGTGCGGTACCCATCGAACAGACGGCGGCCACGCACGCGAGCGACCGGCGACGGCCTGATCGCCCAGGCGTGCGCACATGGTCACCAATGGTGGTGCCGTTCGACGGCGTCCCCTGCCCCGGCCCCACGCGAACGGTGGCCTCGGTGCCCCTGTTGAGCTGCGCGCTCTCGATGTACATGGTGTCCACAATGGCTAGTACCCTACCGCTCCGATGAACGAGATTCGCGCGACGAACGGCGCCTCCAGCAGGGACGTGGTCCGCCTCACCGCCCGGGTCGAAGGTCTGGTTCAGGGTGTGGGGTTCCGTGACTATGTCCGTACCAAAGGACGACGTCTCGGACTTGCCGGGTCTGCGACGAATTTGCCCGACGGTGCGGTCGCGGTGATCGCCGAAGGCGACCGGGCTGCCTGTGAGGCGCTCCTCGACCTACTTGTGACGGGGCACACACCGGGTCGAACGGACCGTGTCGAGCACGTGTGGAGTGAGGCGCGTGGTGGATTGGCGGGCTTCCTTCGGCGTTGAAGCGCGGCGCCGTCGATTGAACAAGCGAGCAATCCGCGGCGACGTCCGTGCGAACGGAGTCGAACTTCACAGAGAAGCCCGTGTTGACGGAAGTGTGTTTTTGCCGAACGAGACCATGTGATCACCGCACGTCCGTCGATCATTGATGCGCCTGGTTGGCGCGCACCCGGCGACTTTCCCTGCGTCCATGGGTGATCGTGGCTGGTGACGGGCCCGATCGTGGGGCAGTCCGTCGGCGCGGAACAAGCCGCGTGTCACCGGCGCCACGTGCCGAACCGTGGACGAACCTGCTGCATCTGGTCCCGCCATGTGTCCCGCCGAGTGTTCGCGGGCGACGATTTTCTGATGTTCGTGGGACCGTGCGTGAGCCTTGTGGCATGCTCTTGACTTTCGGTGGCCTGACGTGGGATTCTTAGGTCATTCTCTGGGGCGCACTCTGATCGTTCTGATCTCGTCGCTCCCACACATCCCGCTAGGTCACTCATCGTGGAGGACCATCACCATGGCGAAGGCCCTATTCGGCCACGTCGGTTCCGGCAGCGACATGCGTCTCTCGTACGAGGTACGCCGTCTTCGCGCCCGGGTAGCGGAGCTCGAGGCTGAGCTCGCGCGCGTACGGGCAGTGAACGAGGCACTCGTCGACGGGGTTGACGTACCCGCTGACGTTCGGGCACTCGAGGTCGAGCCCGCGCTCACCTGAGCCGAGCTCGCAAGCAGTTCACATCCGGGCACTTCGGCTGCCCCACATACAGGGTTGAGCGCGGTGAGGGTCCTTGACCTCCTTGCCGGGCGGGCTCCCTCATGCCCTGGTGCGCACCCTTTTGGGTGAGTGCTGTGCTTGAAGGGGCCTGTGCCTGGCGCGGAGTGGGTTCTCGCCTGCCCTCGTGTTGCCCTGTGTGTGGTGTTCTGAGGTGCATTGGCAGGTGTTGGTCGAGGCAGGGTGTGGTTGCCCTGCCGTCGGCAGGCCCGTTGCCCCGCCTGGCAGGCGCGCCCGTCTGGTGTCTGCCGCGTGATGTCTGACGCGTGGCGTGGCACGGGCGTCGCATCCGGTGGACAGGTCGTCGGATGATCGTCCTGTGCGCGGGGTGCCACGTCGAGGTGCCGGGTGCCGCTCGGTACGATAAGCAGGTCCAACCCGTACTGCTCGTCGTTGGACTGATCTTGTCGTGGACCGGTGGACCATCGGTCCGGTAACGGTTTCGTTCCGTCCGCCGCCCGGAGCCCGGTGCATCTAAAAAGTCTCACCCTGCGGGGTTTCAAGTCGTTCGCGAGCTCGACCACCTTGCACCTCGAGCCCGGCATCACCTGTGTCGTCGGCCCCAATGGCTCGGGTAAGAGCAACGTGGTCGACGCGATCGCCTGGGTGCTGGGCGAGCAGGGCGCCAAGGCGCTGCGTGGCGGCACGATGTCCGACGTCATCTTCGCCGGCACGCCGGCACGCCCGGCTCTGGGCCGGGCCGAGGTGCTGCTGACCATCGACAACGCCGACGGCGCGTTGCCGATCGAGTATGCCGAGGTCACCGTCGGGCGGCTGATGTTCCGCAGCGGCGAGAGCGAATACACCATCAACGGTACGGCCTGCCGTCTTCTGGACATCCAGGAGCTGATGAGTGACTCCGGCATCGGCCGGGAGCTTCATGTTGTCGTCGGGCAGGGCCAGCTGGACGCCGTGCTCCATGCCCGTCCCGAGGACCGCCGGTCGTTCATCGAGGAAGCCGCGGGCGTCCTCAAACACCGCAAACGCAAGGAAAAGGCGCTTCGCAAGCTCGAGGCGATGGCCGCCAACCTCACCCGGCTCACGGACCTGTCCGCCGAGCTGCGGCGGCAGCTCGGCCCGCTCGGCCGCCAGGCGGAGATCGCCCGCAAGGCCGGCGTGATCCAGGCGAGCCTGCGGGACGCGCGGCTGCGCCTGCTCGCCGACGATCTCGCCACGGCTCGGGCGTCCGTCGTCACCGACGCGGCGGACGAGGAGGCACTGCGAGCCAGGGCGACCCGCACCGAGCGCGTGCTGGCCGACGGGCAGCGCCGAGAGGCGGAGCTGGAGGCTCGCCTCGCCGCCGTGGTTCCCCAGGCGGCCCAGGCGGCGGAGACCTGGTACGGCCTCGCCTCCGTCCGGGAGCGGTTGCGGGGGAGTAGATCCCTCGCGGCCGAGCGGTCACGGCTGCTGGGCGCCGCGGAGGAAAGCCGCAGCGGTCGCGATCCGGACGAGTTGGAGCAGGAGGCGACGGCGGTCCGGGAGCAGGAGCTCGCGCTGACGGAGCGACTGGAGCTGGACCGCGAGACGCTGGCCGAGATTGTGGCCCGTCGCGGGTCTCTTGAGGAACAGGTGGCGAACGAGGAGAAGGCACTTCTCGCAGCGGCGAAGGCCGCGTCGGACCACCGGGAGGGGCTCGCCCGACTCGCCGGCCGGGTGGACGCGGCCCGATCGCGCGCCGCGTCCGCCGAGGCCGACATCATCCGGATGACCGAGGCCCTGCAGGCGGCCCACGCGCGGGACGAGGAGACGGCCGGATCCCGGGCGGCGCTCGACACCGAGCTGGCCCGGATCGAGACCGCACGCCAGGAGCTCGGGGAACGGCACAGCGAGGCGGTCGCCGTGCACGAGGCCGCCAGCGAGCGCCTGGAGGCGTTGCGGGACGCCGAACGGGCCGCGGAGCGCGATCGTGCCTCCTGGCAGGCACGTCGGGAGGCGTTGGAGCTGTCGCTCGCTCCGGCTGACGGTGCCACCGCGCTGCTGCGTGCCGCGGTCGAGTCGACGTCCGGGTCGCCTGCGGCGTCGCCGTCGCCATCGCTGCCGTCGCTGCCGACGGGGGAGCCGGTGGCTTCTGCGGGCGCGCCGGCGGACGGCAACCGAGGCGGGCGTGGCGGTGGGAAGAAACGGCAGGGCCGCGCAGCGCGTCGCGGAGAGGCCGAGGCTGTCGTCGAGCTCCCGCCGCTCGACTCCTCCATCGAGATCATCGGACGTCTCGCCAGCTATGTGACCGTCGCACCGGGTGCTCAGGCGGCGATCGCGGCCGCCCTCGGGCCGGTGGCGGACGCGTTGCTCGTGGGGACGTCCGAGGACGCGCTCGCCGCGCTGCGCTGGTTGCGCGGCGCTGACGCCGGCCGAGCCGCTCTGGTTGCAGCGGATGCAGCGGGCGGGGCGAATACGGCGGATTCGGCGGATTCGGCGGACCTGGGGTGGCGACCGGGCGTTGCCGAGCCGCTGCCAGCCGGCTCGCTGCCGGCGCTGGAGCTGGTCACGGTCACGGATCCGCGTTTCGACGCCGCTGTGCGGGAACTTCTCGCCGACGCGGTCGTCGCGGACGATCTGGACGTCGCCGCCCAGGTGCTCGCCGGTCGTCCGCACGCGACGGTCGTCACCAGAGACGGCGACGTCGTGGGGCGGCGGTCGGCGGTGGGTGGCAGCGCCACGCCGCCTTCGGTCCTCGAGGTCCAGACCGCCGCGGACGAGGCGGACCGCGGGTCCCTCGAGGCGCTGGCCCGTCGCGAGGCCGCCCGCGAGGAGCTCGGCCCGGCCCGGGCGGAGGTGGAGCGGGCTCGGGGCGCGATCGACGCGGTGCTCGCCGAGCGGCACGGGGCCGATGCCCGTCATCGCGCGCTTTCGGAGCATCTCGCCCAGATCGAGCGGACCCGCGGCACGGCGGCCGGCGAGATCAGCCGGCTGGAACGTTCCAGGCTCGCGGCGGAGGCCGCCCGCGACCAGGCCTACGGCGCCCTGACGGAGCTGGAGGCGCAGCTCGCGGCGAGTTCCGCCGAACCGGACGTCGGCGAGCGCTCGCCGCAGCAGCGCGACCGCCTGGTCGCCGAGACCTCCGCCGTTCGTGCGGCCGAGGTCGAGGCCCGGCTGGCCGTGCGTACCAGTGAGGAGCGCGCGCGTGGCCTGCACGGCCGGGCGGACGCACTCATGCGGTCGGCGGCGAACGAGCGGGCGGCGCGGGCGGCTGCCGCTCGCCGCCGAGAGGTACGCGAACGCCACGCCGCCGCCGCGGCCGCCCTCGCCGCGGCCGCGGACACCGCGCTGGACGCACTGGAGCGATCGCTGGCCACCGCCGCCACGGAGCGGGAGACCGCCGAGGCGGCCCGGCGCGAGACCGAGGAGGCCCTGGGCACTGTCCGGGAGCAGGTGCGCGGCTGGGCCACCGAGCTGACGGGCCTGCGTGACGCCGCTCACCGCGAGGAGCTGGCGCGAGCGGAGAAGCGCCTGCGGGTGGAGACGCTGGAGGCCAAGGCCCTGGAGGAACACGGCGTCGAGGCCGACGACCTGGTCGCCGAGTTCGGCCCGGACGTGCCGGTACCCCCGGACGAGCCCGATGGCGAGGCGACGCCGTTCGACCGCGCGCAGCAGGTCGAGCGGGCGGCGCGGGCGGAGAAGCAGCTCACCCGACTGGGGAAGATCAACCCGTTGGCGCTGGAGGAGTTCGCCGCGCTGCAGGAACGCGCGGCGTTCCTGTCCACCCAGCTGGAAGACCTGAAGAGCACACGACGTGACCTTCTGCTCGTGGTGGACGAGGTGGACGCCCGCGTCCGCGAGGTGTTCGCCACCGCGTTCGCCGACACGGCGCGGGAGTTCGAGATCGTCTTCGCGACCCTGTTCCCGGGGGGTGATGGCCGGCTTGTCCTGACCGATCCGGACGACATGCTGACGACCGGTATCGAGGTCGAGGCCCGACCGCCCGGCAAGAAGGTCAAGCGGCTGTCCCTGCTCTCGGGCGGTGAGCGATCACTGACCGCGCTCGCGTTGCTGCTGGCCATCTTCCGGGCGCGGCCGTCGCCGTTCTACGTCCTGGACGAGGTCGAGGCCGCGCTGGACGACCGCAATCTCGGCCGGCTGCTCAACGCCATCGAGGGCCTGCGGGAGAAGTCCCAATTGATCATCATCACGCACCAGAAGCGGACGATGGAGATCGCGGACGCGCTCTACGGTGTGGCGATGCGCGGCGACGGCATCACGACCGTGATCAGTCAGCGGCTGCGCGCCCGCGCCTCGGCCTGACCTACCCCTCCGGCCGGGCCCGGCACGTTCGGTGCCGCCATCAACGCCACCGGCGCCGCCCGTCACCGAGGCCACCGGCACCGCCCGTCACCAGCGCCGCCGCCGGCGTCGGCGCCCGAAACCCCACGGTCTGGCCACCCCGTTCGCCATAGCGCCGGGGGTGGACGGGCGATGGTCGCGCCGCGATCTGTAAGGATCGTGGCGTGGAGCTGGTCATCCTCATCGTCCTCATCGCCGTCGCCCTGGTGGGGGTCGTTGGTCTCGTCGCAGGTAGCGCGCTTCGGGGGCGCACCCGGCGAGGCCCGATCCCACCGCGCCCGGACTCGAGCGGCCTCGACGCGGGCGCCGCGTCACCCGGTTCCGCTACCCAGGTCGCACCTGGAGCCGCGCCAGGCCTCGCCCCGGGCGCACCGCCTGCCGTGGCTCCGACAGACCGGCCCGAGCCGGATGGAACGGCCGTTCCATCCGGAACACCAGTCGCGGGTGGTCCGGGCGGGGTCTCCGAGCCGGCGGAGGGGATCGGCCCGGCCGCGGGCGGGGCGGTGACGGCGGAGCCCGAGATCGTTTCTCCGCGTGCCCCGTTGGAGGTGCCGGCTCCCGCGATGGGCCGAATTGTCCGGCTGCGCGCCCGACTGGCCCGCTCCCAGAACGCGCTCGGTCGCGGCCTGCTCGCACTGCTCTCGGGCGACAACCTGGACGAGGAAGCCTGGGAGGACGTCGAGTCGACGCTGCTCGTCGCGGACGTCGGGGTGGCCGCCACGGCGGAGATGGTGGACGCGCTGCGGGAACGGACGAAGGTGCTCGGCGCCCGCACGGCGGCCGACGCGCGCGCGATGTTGCGCGACGAGCTGCTCGCCCAGGTGGGCACGAGCATGGACCGGTCGCTTCGCACCAGTGCGCCGGACCGGCCGGCCATCCTGCTCGTGGTGGGTGTCAACGGCACAGGTAAGACCACGACCTGCGGAAAGATCGCCCGTCTGCTCGTGGCGGAGGGCCGATCCGTCGTGCTGGGCGCGGCGGACACCTTCCGGGCGGCCGCGGCGGACCAGCTGGAGACCTGGGGCGGTCGGGTAGGCGCGACGACCGTGCGTGGCCCGGAGGGCGGTGATCCGGCGTCCGTCGCGTTCGACGCGGTGAAGCGCGGGATCGATGACGGCGCCGACACGGTGCTCGTCGACACCGCCGGTCGGCTGCACACGAAGGTCGGCCTGATGGACGAGCTCTCCAAGATCAAGAGGGTGGTGGGCAAGCAGAGCCCGGTCGACGAGGTCCTGCTGGTGCTGGACTCGACCACCGGTCAGAACGCCCTCACCCAGGCCCGGGTCTTCACCGAGGCTGTCGACATCACCGGTGTGGTTCTCACCAAGATGGACGGGACGGCCAAGGGGGGCATCGTCATCGCGGTGCAGCGGGAGCTGGGCGTGCCGGTCAAGCTGATCGGGCTCGGCGAGGGCCCGGACGATCTCGCGCCGTTCGAGGCCGAGGCGTTCGTCGACGCTCTGCTGGGCGAGCCGGCCTGACCTGACGGCTCGCAGGCGGCCCCGTCGTCCTCGGACGCCCTGCCGGTGGACGTGTTGCCGGCGGACGCAGGGACCACATTCTTGGTTGTCACCGGCCTTCCCTGCGGCCAGCCGCAGCTCTACGCTTTCCGCGTGTGCGGATCCGTCGGGATCCGCGGACTGCCGCGCCCAGTCTCGACCAGGAGCGCCTCGGTCGTCACCGAGCGTCCGCCAGGAGTTTCGGTCGGGCTTTGAGCCTCCGGCGAGGTGTCTCGCCCTCCTCAGCGCAGAGGGCGGAGCCGGCCGGCCTCGTGCCGGGTTCCGTGCGGGCACGCCTCGCCGGGCTGGGCCCGGCCGGCCTGGGCTCGGCTGGGCAGGGCCGGCGTCCACGTCGGCGTCGCCTGTCGTCCCGACCCCCGCTTCCGGATCAGCGAGTGATGCGTACGCTGGTGGCTGCGGTTCGTCTGCGATCTCGGAGTGTGTGCGCGTGTTCGACACCCTTTCCAGCCGCCTCGACAAGGTCTTCACGTCGCTGCGGGGCAGGGGGCGGCTGACCGACGCCGACATCGACGCCACCGCCCGAGAGATCCGGGTGGCGCTGCTGGAGGCCGATGTCGCCCTCCCCGTGGTCCGCGGTTTCGTCGCGGCCGTCAAGGAGCGGGCGCGCGGCGCCGAGGTGAGCGCGTCGCTCAACCCTGCGCAGCAGGTCATCAAGATTGTCAACGAGGAGCTCGTCGCCATCCTCGGTGGCGGCACCACCACGGTGCGCTTCGCCAAGACGCCGCCCACCGTGATCCTGCTCGCGGGTCTGCAGGGCACCGGTAAGACGACCCTCGCCGGCAAGCTCGGTCGGTGGCTGAAGGCCCAGGGGCACAC
>NZ_ADGX01000226.1 GCF_000177675.1 Parafrankia sp. EUN1f | reverse complement strand
TGCCGGGGTCGACGTGGGGCGCGCGCCACGCGCCAGGAAGATTGCCGTACCCGTCGGTGAGCACCATGCCAAGAATGATCTTGCGGTCTGCCATGCCCCCATGGTCCAACTATCACACCCATGTGAAGGTCAAGCCCGTCCCGCGTAGCATCGCTGGAGACATTGACATCAATAAGAGGGATCTCCGTGCGGATCGGCGAGCTGGCGAGGAAGACCGATGTGCCCCCGCGCATGCTGCGGTACTACGAGGAGCAGGGGCTCGTCACGCCCCGTCGCCTGGACAACGGATACCGTGAGTACGACGAGTACCTCGTTGATCGCGTGCGCAAGATTCGCGGACTGCTCGATGCCGGCATCCCCACCCGCATCATCGGAGCGATACTTCCCTGTCTCGGGCAGACTTCTGCGATCGTCGTCGACGATCCTGATCCCGGGCTACGAGCCATGCTCGTCGAACAGCGCGACAAGATGATCGAACGTATCGCGTTCCTCGAACAGAACCGCGACGCTCTCACCCGCTACATCGACGCGATGGACCGCGCCGCCGCCACTGGCGATTGAGCCGCCGTCCGGTCACCGGCGAAAGCAGTTCGGTGTGCTGTATGCGCCGACCGATGATCTCGACGGGCGTCGCCTCGGCCGGCGCTGCCCTACGAGGGAGTGTCTGACCATCGGTGGCTCGACACCCTGACGCGGCGACCGCGGCCGCCCACCCGTTCCGAAGGGGCGGTCAGGTCTGCGCGAGCATGGTCTCGTCGAACAGTTGGCAGCGGCCCCGGCCCTGCCGCTCCGCCGTGTACACGCCGACGTCGGCGGCGCGCAGGAGCATGTAGGGAGTGCACGTCGCCGGGCCGGACAGCGCGACACCGACGCTCGCGGTCACCGACACGGTCCGCGTCTCGCAGGCTCTCGAGGTCGAGACCGTCATGCGGAGGCGGTCGGCGACGGCTACTACCTCGAGCTCCGCCTCGTCGTGCGCCGATCCGACGTGGTCCATATCTGCCGGGTGGGGCCACCCCACCAGGCAGAGACCGCCGATCCATGGATAAATCTTCCTCTGCCGCCCCTGCGCGGGTGCCCCTACGGTCGAGGCTGTGTGCGCTAACCGGCCCGCCGCAACGAAGGAGTGGGACCCCTGTGAAGATGACCGGCAACACGATCCTGATCACCGGCGGCACCTCGGGCATCGGGCTCGGCCTGGCCCTGCGTCTTTTCGAGGCCGGCAACAAGGTGGTCGTCGCCGGCCGGCGCACGGAACTCCTCGGCGAGATCATGGCCGAGCACCCGGGCATCGACGCGCTCGTCCTCGATGTCGCGGACCCCGACTCGATTGCCCGGGCCCGTGAGACCGTGGCGGCGAGCCACCCGGGGCTCAACGTCCTGGTCAACAACGCCGGCATCATGCTGCGGGAAAACCTCCTCGACCCGGCCGGACTCCCGATCGCCGAGGATCACGTCATGATCAACCTGCTCGGAACGATCAGGATGACGTACGCCTTCCTGCCGCTGCTGGTGGGCAAGGGCGATGCGGTCGTCATGAACGTCACCTCTGCGCTGGCGTTCGTACCGTTCCCGGTCACCCCGACCTACAACGCCACCAAGGCGGCGCTGCACTCTTTCTCCGAGAGCCTGCGCATCCAACTCGCCGGTGCGGAGGCCGGCGTCCAGGTGATCGAGGTAGTCCCGCCGGGTGTGCGCACGACCCTGCTGGGCCAGCAGGATGACGACCACGCCATGCCGCTGGACGACTTCCTCACCGAGACCCTCGACCTGCTGCGCGAGAAGCCTGACGCGAAGGAACTTGTCCTCGAGCGCGCCAGGTTCATCCGCGACGCGGAGGCCAGCGGCTCCTACGACGACGTCCTGGCCATGCTAAGCAGTATCTGATCGACCTGTCGTGACCGACGCGAAACAGATGGGCGAAGGCGACGAAGGCGCCGTCGAAAAACAGCACGCTGCCGGGCCAGGTGTGGCCACATCGTGGACGAACGTGAGCTGGACCGCTTCGTGGAGGTCCGCGCCGAAGACGCGGAACGGTGAGGAAGCGCCTTCGGCTTCGCCCCGGTCGGCCAGAGTGGGGGCGCCCGGCTCCGTGCTGAGCGTCGACGGGCGCGCGGGCGCCCACCTGACACGACGAAGATCGTCGTGTCAGGTGGGCCGAGCGACGAGGCCCGGGGCCGGTCCAACGCTTTGGGTATCGTCGCCGGGCACCGTCGCCGCAGGCCGGCCTCCCTGCCGACGGCCTTCGGCGCACCGCCGACGGTCGGCGAATTTCCCAGCGGTCAGGCAGGTCAGTGACCATCGGGTCGTCTCGCCGCGAGCGCCCTCGGCGTCGGCCGTGTGAGCGGCTTCGCGGGGGTGGGAGCGGGTGGGAGAGGACACATCCATGGATCGGCGGTCTCTGGATAGTAAGGCGCGACGCGGCGAGGATGGCGGTATGGACAGGAAGGAACTGGCGGAGTTCCTGCGCCACCGGCGTGAGATGCTGTGCCCCCGCGACGTCGGGCTGGTTGAGGGGCCGCGCCGGCGTACGCAGGGGCTACGCCGCGAGGAGGTGGCGCAGCTCGCCGGCATGTCCACCGACTACTACGCCCGGCTGGAACAGCAGCGTGCGCCGAAGCCCTCGGTGCAGATCACTACGGCTCTCGCCCGCGCGCTGCGGCTGACCCTGGACGAACGCGACCATCTCTTCGTCCTCATCGGCCACAACACCCCGGCCCGCTTCCAGCGCTCTGACCATGTCAGTCCGACGCTGATGCGGCTCCTGGACCGCCTGGACGACTGCCCGGCCCTGGTGCAGACCGACCTGGTCGACACCCTCGCGATGAACCCGTTGGCCGTCGCGCTGCTCGGCGACCAGACCCGCCACACCGGTTTGGCCCGCAGCGGCTACTACCGCTGGTTCATGGACCCCGCCGAGCGCCTGGCGTATCCCGAGGAGACCCACGAACGCCACGGCCGTGCCCAGGCAGCGCGCCTGCGGGCCGTGCTGAAAGCCGGCAGCGACACCACCCGAGCCGCCTGGATCCTCGCCGAACTCCAGGAACACAGCCCCGAGTTCGTCCGCATGTGGGAACTGCAGGAGGTCGTCCGACGCTACGACGACTGCAAGACCATCCTCCATCCCGAACTCGGCCGCATCGATGTCGACGGCCAGGTCCTGTTCACCGAGAACCACGCCCAGACTCTGGTGGTGCTGACCACTCGCCCCGGCACGGAGAGCCACAGCAAGCTCGAACTGCTCTCCGTCATTGGGCACCAGCAACTCACCCCGGGGACTGTTCCGTAGGGCTCCGGCTCACTTTCGGTTTGCGGAGAGTGTCCGATCAACGGCTCTGGTGCACATTCGGTGGTAACTCAACGTGAGCAGACGCTTGGCGCCCACCTTGCCCTGTATCCGCTGATTTGAGCGCCCCGCGCCGGGGCTCGCCGGGACTTCGAATCGACGCCGAACTGCCCGGCTTGGCCGATTTGCTGACCGGCAGCACGCATCCGCCGACGCTAACACTCCGTTACCACCGAAAGTGAGCCACAGCCGTTGATCAGGCTCTGGCTCACTTTCGGTGGTGACGGAGTGTGCGGTGATCGGACACTCCCGCCCGTGTCGTGGGCCGAGTCGCCCTCACCCAACCGACGGCTCGGCCGGGAGACGAAGGTTCGGCAGCGTGCGGCCCTGAGCACGAGCACCAACTCCCCGGCCGGGCCGACCAGCGGCGCGCCGGCGCCGAACGTCCAACCGACGTCGGTGGCCGCCAGGGCGAGTCCGGCGGTGTCGACGCCGTACTGCCGCGACCCACCGCCTGCGGCGAGACCGTCGAGCACGGCGATCGCCGCCTCGTCCGAGGCCGACCGCGGTGCTCCGAGCGGCACGGTCACATCGAGACCGTGGATCACCACGTGGGTCAGGGCGCCGAGGTGACCACCGCCCGGCGGGATCCAGCGGCGCATGACGTCGGAGCGCAGGTTCGCGACGAGTTCGGCGGTGGGCAGTGCGGCGTCCCGGCCCGCGATCAGGTTGGACAACCGCGAGAAGTCGGAGTCGCAGGCGCGCAACTCCGCCGGGGAGTAGCGCGCCGCCATTGTCAGATGCGCGACGACCTCCCGAACCCGCCAGCCCGCGCAGAGCGACGGTGTCTCCCACCGCTCCTCGGGGAGGGCGCCGAGCAGGTCGGCCAACGTCAGGAAGCTGTCCGACAGGAGTGGTGAAAGGCTGGTGTCATCCGCCATCAGCGCACCTTTCGTTCGCGCCCCACATGGGGACGGGCATGGCAGAAGCGCCGGACCGCGCGGGTGGCGGCCCGACCATGAGACGGGAAGGGGACGGTGCCGGCCGCCGGGTCGGTTCCCCGCGCGGCGCCGGGCCCGCCTCAGCGGCGGTCCGGGGAGAACTCGAGGACCTGGGTGAGGCGGATGTTGTTGCCCGAGGGGTCGCGGAACGACGTGTCGATGCCGTAGGGCTGCGGCGTTGGGGGGTCGTTGAAGACGACGCCTCTGGCGCGCAGGTCGTCGTACGCCGCCCGGCAGTCGTCGGTCTCCAGGAACAACGTGCCGCCGGCGCCCTTGGCGACCAGGTCGGTGAGCGCCTCACTCGTGCCGGCGTCGAACATCGGGGGCCGTGGCACCGGCATCAGGACGAGCCCGATCTCGGCCTGGCCAGGTGGGCCGACGATGAGCCATCGGAACGACCACTCCGCCATGGAGACGTCCGACCGCACCTCCCAGCCGAGCTTCTTCGTATAGAACGCAAGCGCCTCGTCCTGGTCATGCACCCAGAACTGCGCATGGGCAATTCTGATCATCTTGGCTCCCCTGATCGCTCAGCGCGTTGGGCGCGACGCTACGCGCCAGGGTCAGCCGCCGGCTTCTCCAAACGTGCGGTGTGCTGGTCGGCCGTAGGCCCGAGCGACGCAGAGAGGGACGCGGATATGCCGGCGGGCCGGCGGGAAGCTCGCCCGGTAGGCCAATGGCGAGACGCCGTGCGCCCGCCGGAAGCTGGTCACGAACGAGCCGACGCTGGTGAGCCCCACCTCGAAGCAGATGTCAGTCACGGTGCGGTCCGTGTTGCGCAGAAGCGCCGCCGCGCGTTCAAGCCGGCGGGTGAGCAGGTACTGGTGCGGCGACTCGCCGAAGACCCGCCGGAACTCCCGGCCGAAATAGGCAGGCGACAGCCCGGCGGCGCGCGCCAGGTCGGCCACGGTGACCGCCTCGAAGTACCGACTGTCGGCGAGGTCCCTGGCCCGCAGCAGATGACGAGAGCGCGGCACCATAACGCCGAAGTATCGCTCACTCGAGGCGAGGTGCCGGGCCGTTCCTGCCCGGCGCGCTGGTCCGGCCGGGTGTGGTGCCCGTGGTCCCGGCCTTCCCGGGCTGCGGTTCCAGGTCGTCCACTCCGAGGATGTGGGCGAGGCGTACCGGCGCGCCGCCTAACAGGACGTGCGCCTCCGAGGTCCTCTCTCCTACCCCCGACCACCGGGACGCTGCCGGCTCAGGCACGCCGGGTCGGGTCACACCCACACCGACGCCCGTCCCCGGACGACGGGTGGTCATGGAGAAGGTTCGCCTTCATGGCACCTTGCAGGGGCAGGTGCTGCGCACCCAGCAGCCGGGCGCTGACCTCGTCGGATCGAGGTCGTTTCCCCCACAGCCGACCACGGCGCTGTCGCGGCACCCCCCGGAACCACCGCTGCGGATCATGGCCCGGCGGCGACCCGTACCTCCCGCCGCCGCTGCTCGGTGCCGGTCACACCTACGACATCGACGCCAACACCGTGATCTGGAACTTCGTCTCACAGTTCCACCGCGACTAGCGATCATAGCGCCGGCATCGGAGCAGCCTGGGGGCGCGACACGATGCCACAGGGGGTCCGTATGGCCTCGACAGAACCCTGTCGAGGCCATACGGACCCTGATCCTGCCTCGGTCCAGGACCGGGGGCACCTCACGCGGAGCCCGTTCTATAGCTGGGAGCTTCGATGCCATGAACGCCCCAAACGGCCGTTCACGCTCCGGATCCGCTGTCGACAACAGGCCTATTCCGCCGGTAGCGGTCCACATTGCGTTCGTGCGCCCGGCTGTCGCTGCTCATCCTGCGACTGGGCGGCCGCATTCGCTTGCACGGATCGCCCCCGCCGGTCCTGCTGGTCGGGCGAGTACCAGCCAACTATGGGGAGTGCTGTCGGTCGTCGAGAGCGGATCGCTTGCCGCAGACCTCGCCACCATGCGGTTGGCGGTGATACGTGGAATTGCTATCCATCTCGGATACCGGAACACGCTGCTGCTCACCGGCGAACGGTCCGCCAGCTCTGTTTCGCATCGCGTAGCTGTGTCAGGACTCGGCGTCAGGCTTCTGAAACGGTCTCACGATGATCTGGCCGTGATCGCCAGCGGCCTGCGACACGAATCCGCCCGCCTCCCCCGAAGCACAAAGGGAGCACTGCCCGCCAGCGGCGGACTCACTGATCGAGATCGCAGTCGCCTTCACCACGTGCTACGGCAACTCGGGACGCAGGACAACATCGTCGCCACGATCATGACCCCGGCCGGGCGGGCCGGCCTGCTGCTGGTCCTCACGCCCCGCCCCGGCACCTTCACCAGCGCCGACCGCGACGTCATCGCCCTGCTCGCCCGCCACATCGGCCACCTCCTGCACGCCCGCCTCCCCCGCACACCCGCCCCGACCGCCCTCGCCGCCCTCTCCCACCGCGAACGCGACGTCATCGAACTCGTCGCCTCCGGACACTCCAACCAGCAGATCGCAGACACTCTCGACGTGACTGTCCACACGGTCAAGCACCATGTCACCAACGTCATGCGCACCACCCAGTGCGCCAACCGCACCCAGCTCGCCCTGCTCTGGCACCGTTCCGCCGGCACACTCATCACCGATGACCCGAAGCCGCCCGACCTGGCTCCGCCACGGTCCAGGACCGTGCATTCGGGGTAGTCGCGGACCAATAAGCGGCTACTACATCAAACCCGAGGAGGCCAGGACGGCCATGGCCCGCTTGTTGGACCGCCTCGAAGAACGACGAGCACGTCGCCACACAAGTTGAACGGGCGCGCTGAGGGGCAGCCGAAGCCGCGAGCCTGATTCCGTTGACTGCGGCCTGGAGACCCGTAGTGGACCAAGGGACGCCGACGACGGTGATGTGGCGGCCAGATGGAAAGAAGGGGCCGGTACCGCAGCCATTTTGCGACCACGCCGCTCAGCGCGTCGCTCCCTCGGCTCCTCGGGTTCCGCCGGTCCGGAACGGGTAGACCGGAACCGGGTAGCGCCGCACGTCAACTGGGGGATGACGAGACCGAGAGCGCAGGTCAGAGATCATCGTGGATTTCAGAGAGAGCCTCGTCGACGAGCTGCGAATCGGCGTCGTCATCAAGGGTGCCCACAGCGGCATCATCAAGTATGTCAGCGCGGCAGCGTGCGAGACCCTGGGCCGTGAGCCGGAGGAGATGCTCGGCCGGCACTGGCTGTGCCTGGTCCCCAAGTCGGACCGTGAACTGTTCGCCCGCTACGAGCGCAGGGTCATCCGCCACGGCCCCGGCGGTTACGGCGAGCGGTTCCCGCAGTTCCGGATGAGGTTCGCCCGGCCTTCAGGTGAGATCGTCCATGTTCAGGTTGCCTCCACGGTCACCCACGAGTTCACGGAGCGGTTCGGGGACGACCAGCCCCACATGGTGTGCCGGCTGGAGGACGTGACCGACCGGGAGCAGATCGCCAACTACCTCCGGCTCGCCATGGACCACAGCCCGGTGTCGGTGAGCCTGATCGACCGCTCCGGTCACATAGTGTTCAGCACGGGTGGGCGCTCCCCGCAGGAAACCGACGACATTCTCGACGCCGCGACGCGGCCCATCTCCGAGGTTTTCGCGGACTACAAGGAAGCAATCTCGATGGTCGAAGCCGCCTTCACCGGTGAGGCCGGCTCGAAGCTCCTCCCGGCGTATGAGGGGTACTTCGACGTGCACACGGTGCCCCTCACCGACGCGACTGACCAGGTTCGGTTGGTTGCCGCGGTCAGCACCGACGTCACCGACCGGGAACTGGCCCGTGCCGAGCAGGCCCAACTCGCCAGCCTGACAGAGCAGGCACTGGTCACGGTCGAACCGGTTGACCTCTGGCAGCGCGCCACGACCGTGCTGGCCGACCAGCTCGGCGCCGCGGCGACGTTCCACGAGGTCGACCTCCCGGCGGGCACGGCGCACAACCTGAAGCTCGCCGTCGGCGTCGGCCCGACTCCGCCCGCCGGCAGTGCCGAGAGCCTGCTGTCCACAGTGATCCGCACTGGCCGCATGACCGCACGGGCGGCGGAGACGTCGGAGGGCTGGCGGACCCTGGCCGCGCCCGTCGGCCGGCCCGGCGCCTACACCGCCGTGGTCGCCCTACATCATCCGGGGCCGGGCGCGGAGCCGTTCAGCGACCGGGACGAGAAATTCCTCGGTGCGGTCGCGAGTGTGCTGAGCTCGGCGGCGGTGCGGTTCGCTACCGAACGGGAGATCCGGCACCGCTCAACGCACGACGCCCTCACCGGCCTACCCAACCGCTCCAGGCTGATCGACCGGCTTACCCGCGCCCTCGAGCAGCACCGCACGGGCGTGGTCTTCGTCGATCTCGACGGCTTTAAGACCGTCAACGACACGCACGGCCACCAGGCCGGCGACCAGCTGCTGCGCGAAATCGCCCACCGGCTCCAGGCGGCGGTGCGGCCCGGCGACCTCGTCGCCCGCCTCGCCGGGGACGAGTTCGCCGTGCTCTGCGAACGGGTCGAATCGCCTGCGGCCGTGCAGCGGCTCGGCCAGCGACTACTCGCGGCGATCAACGAACCCGTAGTACTCGCGGAGGCGACGGTACACATCTCAGCGAGCGCCGGTGTGGCGATCTCCCGCGCGGAGCTCTCCGACCCCGACCGCCTGCTCAACGCCTCCGACATCGCCATGTACGCCGCGAAGCGAGGCGGAGCTGGACGGTGCGTCGTCCACGAGTCCTGGATGCACCTTTGACGTCCGACTGGCATCCGACCGGGGGTCTGTCCAGATAACGTGAGGTACTGCCCGTTTCTCGGACACCGACGTAGGCGGACTGTAACCGGTCAGGTCGTGTAGATCGTCTGTTTTGGTTCCCGGTTGGCTGGGATTCCTTGATGGGTCGACGTCCGGGGTGTTGGCATGGTGTGGTTGATCGGGTCGTAGGGTTCGGGTGTGTCCGGATCCGCCCGCGCCACCGGTGCCGTCGTATGACGGACTCGCTGCGCTGGTGCTGGAGCAGGCGGGCCTGATCGCGCAGTTGCGGGCAGCGTTGGAGCAGGCTCGGGCGCGGATCGCGGAGCTGGAGGCCCAGGTCGCGAAGACGTCCCGGAACTCGGGGAAGCCGCCGAGTTCGGACGGGTTGGCGCAACCTCCCCCGAAGTCGTCGCGGAAGAAGACCGGCCGGCGCCAGGGTGGGAAGCCGGGGCATCCCGGGGCGACGCTGTGTCTGCTGGACGATCCTGATGTGCGTCTGCGGCACGAAGCGGGGCCGTGTTCGGGGTGTGGGTCGTCGCTGGGGGTCGGCCGGTGGCCCGGGTTGAACGCCGGAAGGTGTTCGACCTTGGTCGGGTGGCCCGGGGGTGCGATCCCCCCGGGCCACCCGACCAGGGGCAGGATCTCGTCGAGGAACCGCGGGTAGACCGGGGCCTTGTCGGTGGTGACCTCGACCGGCCGGCGCCCCTGCGTCAGCGCCCGAACGAAGAATCGCCGGGCAGCCGCCTGGTCGCGGCGAGTGCTGGCCAGGTCGGCCCGCCGATCGAGCTGCAGCCGGGCGCTCAGGAACGACATCCAAACCGCGGCGCAACGCCAGTTCCACCCGCGCGGGTCGCGCTGTCTGTCGTTGCGTTGACAGACCCGAGCCCTAGCGCGGCGACCAGCTCCTCGAGCACCGCATCCGGGAGAGCCGACCCAGCCGCGCCCGGAGCCGCCAGCCCCTTCACGGCGGCCTCCGCCGGGTCCTCGCCTGCCACCGACATGTCCGGCCTCCTTCCTTCACCGCGGATGCTCCGCCGCATGCCATCGCCACACCCTAGGCACCCGCTGTCTCACGCAGAGCATCCGACGGGTTGAGCGTGCTACTGCCCCGGCGAAACCGGGACTGTGGAGCTCGACATGCCGGTCTTCGCGGGAGTGGGTCTAGCTTGGCCTCGCCGGCAGCCCAGGGCGTCGGCTACTGCCAGTGCGGCGCTTCGGGAGGTCGTCACCGGACTGTGTGCAGCTGGGCCCGAGCCGCAAGGATCATGTGCTTCCGCTCCAGCTCGCAGAGGCGAGTCGAAGGCAGCACCTCCCCATTTGTCGCGGCGAGGAACTGGTTGACGTTCCGGAAGGCGGCGGGTGCGATGAAATCCATGTAATGCTCGCCGGGCTCCCTGTGCGGCAGCATGCCGTCCACCGTGATGAAGTTCCCTTCTGGGGAGACACGGACGATGCGGGCAACCCCCGCGTGCTCCGGCTGTCCCCGCGCCGTGGCCACGACCAGGCGGGCGACGTCACCGACCTGCGGCTTCGCATCGGATGTACTCGGAGTCGTGT
>NZ_ADGX01000227.1 GCF_000177675.1 Parafrankia sp. EUN1f | reverse complement strand
CCGGCGCGGCCTGCGCAGCCGACACCGGCTGCACGGCCGGCACGGCCGGCGCGGCCTCCGCAACTGGCGCGGCTGGCGCGGCCGTGACGAGGAAACGGCTGACGCTGCGCAGCTTCTCCCGGGTCTCCTCCGCCTCACGGTCGGGCTCGGACTGGGCGACGATGCCGGCGCCGGCCCGCAGCCACGTCCGGCCCTCGTGCTGGAAGACGGTGCGCAGGACGAGCGCCGCGTCCAGGGACCCGTCCGCGTCGACGGTGAGCACCGCCCCGCTGTAGAGGCCACGCGGTTCGCTCTCGTACCCGCTGATCGCCTCGCAGGCGGCTGCCTTCGGCACCCCGGAGGCGGTGATCGACGGGAAGACGGTCCCGAAGGCGTCCCAGGCGTCGCGGCCGACGGCGAGGCGCCCGGCGACGCGGGAGGCCAGGTGCTGGACGCTGCCGCGTTCGAGCACGGTCATGAACTCGTCGACGGCGACCGAGCCGGGCCGGCAGAAGCGACGCAGCTCCTCCTGGCAGGCCTGCACGGAGACGGCGTGCTCGTAGATCTCCTTCGGATCGGAGAGCAGCACGTCGCGTAGTTCGCGGTCGGTGGCGGCGTCGCCGGTGAGCGCCCGGGTGCCGGCCAGCGGCTGGGTGGAGACGAGACCGTCGGCGCTCACCTCGACCACGGTCTCCGGGCTGAAGCCGGTCGCACGCAGGTAGCCGACGTCCAACAGGAAGGAGCGCGCCGGGGTGTTCCCGGCCCGGCCCGCCTCGTAGGTGGCGACCAGGTCGATGTCACCCTCGACGGGGACGACCCGGGAGAGGATCACCTTGCGCAGCCGTTCGGCGTGGATGTCGGCGACGGCCATGGCGACGGCCTGCCGGTACCCGTCGACGCCGTGCTCGAGGTCGGCGACGGCGAGTGGCCCGGTGGTGCTCGGGGCGTCCACGGCACCGCCCGTGATCAGCTCTGCCAGCTCTGTCAGCCCTGCCTGCTCGGCCGAGTCGGCCGAGTCGGCCGAGGGGGCCGGCCCGGCCGAGGCCGGTGGGATGCCGGCCGCCGCCAGGGTGCGCAGGGTCGCGACACCGTCGAGGAGCCGAGCCTCCTGCCGGGGCACGATCAGGTGCAGCAGCGGTGCGTCGCCGGCCGGCACGGCGAGGCCGGCGAGCAGGTGGCTGAGCTCGAAGGCCGCCCAGCCGTAGGCCCGCCAACCGGCGATGTCGAGGGCGGCGAGAAGGCCCGCGACCTGGCGCAGCGGCGCGGGACCGGTCGGCTCGACCTGCCACTGCCCGGTGCCGGTGCGGTGGCGCAGCTCGTGCGCACGCAGCTCGATCTCGGCCAGGACACCCGCCCCGAAGGACCATTCGCCCGCGCGCTCGTACACGACGAACGGGCCGGTGGCAGCGCGGGCCAGCCGGGCGGCTACGGCTGCGGGCGGCTGGCCGAACGGGATGATCCTGCGGTGGCGGTCGGGGCGGGTGGTCACCGGGAGGCTGAAGCGTCGGAGTGGGCGACTTCCGCGGCACGGGCGTCGGAATCCATCTGAGCGACCAGGCTCAGCGGACGCAGATCGGTCCAGTGGGCCTCGACGTAGTCCAGGCAGGACTGGCGTGTCTCCTCGCCGTGCACAACGGTCCAACCCGCCGGAACGGCGGCGAAGCTCGGCCAGAGGGAGTGCTGCCCCTCGGAGTTGACCAGTACGAAGAAGCTCCCGCTTTCGTCATCGAAGGGATTCGTCGACATACCCGCCGTCTCCTTGATCGCACCAGAATAGTTAGGCCGACCTAAGTCGGTATTAAGTGAGGTTAGCCTAACCAATGCGGTATGACCAGCGATTACGCCGGATCGCTCACAATCGGATCGCTCTGCAGCTGGCTGGGCACGGAATGTCCCGCGTCGACCAGGACGTCTCCCGCGACATCTCCCCGGACGTCTCCAGCGACGTCTCCAGCGGTGTCACCCGCGACGAGACGGCCGGAGACGAGGCGAACCCGCCGCGGCAGGCGGTCGATGGTCGCCTGGCGGTGCGCGATGACGATCAGCGTCCGCCCCGGGCGCAGGTGTTCCACCGCTGTCTCCAGCCGACGCGCCACGTCGGGGTCCAGGTCGGCCGTGGCCTCGTCCAGCACCAGCACCGGCGGGTCGACCAGGGCTGCCCGCACCAGTCCGACGATCTGGCGCTCGCCCGCGGACAGCAGCTCACCGCGGGCGCCCAGGGACGCGTCGAGGCCACCGGGCAGTCCCGCCACCCACTCGGTCAGACCCAGCACTTCCACCGCCCGCTCCATCGCCGCGCGGTCGGGCTCGCCCGGCGCCAGCGCGAGGTTCTCCGCGAGCGAGCCGGTGATGATGTGAACCTGCTGCGGCACGAGGACGACATGGCGCCGGATCTCCTCGGGCGACACGGTGCTCAGGTCGACGCCGCCGAAGGTCACCACGCCCTCGTCGGGCTCGTAGAGACCGCACAGCAGCTTCGCGAGCGTCGTCTTGCCCGAGCCGGTGGTACCGACCAGCCCGGCCCGGTCGCCGGACGGGAAGCGCACCGACACTCCGCGGAGCACCTGCGCGTCCTCGTCCGTCCCATAGCCGAACCGCAGGTCCGTCGCGGCGAGCTCACCGCGCGGCGGGAGCGACACCCCACCACCACCGGCGGTGGGCGCGTCGGAGGCGGGCGCATCCATGGCGGACGCGGCAGTGGCGGGCAGGTCGATGGCGGGAGAGTCGGTGCCAGGCGCGTCGGTGCCGGGCGAGTCGGTGGCTTCCAGCAGGTCGGCCAGGCGGGCCACGCCGACCCGCGCGGTCTGCAACTGCCCGATCAGGCGGGACAGGCCGGCCAGGCCCTCGAACAGGTTGCGGGTCGCGAGCACGAACACCACGACAGTGCCCACGCCGAGGTGACCTGACCGGGCCAGCCACACGCTCAGCAGCAGCAGAACCGCGGTGGCCAGCCCCTCGAGCAGGCTGAAGAGCTCCAGCCGGTTCTGCGCGCCGATGGTCCGGTTGGACGCCCGCAGCAGTTCGTCGTTGTCGCGGCGGAACCGCTCGACCCACTCGCCGGGACGTCCGACGACCACCAGCGCCTCACCGGCGGCCAGCGTCTCGGTGAACGTCGCGGTCATCGCCGCGTCGGCCGAGGCCTGCCGGCCGAACGCCGTGCGGGCGACCTGGTCGAACCACCGGATCACCCCGACCGCGGCGGGGATGAACAGCACGACGAGCACCAGCGACAGCAGCGGCGAGTAGACGATCAGCAGCACCGTCGTGAGCACCAGGGTGAGCCCGATGCCGAGCAGGTTCGGCACCTGCTCGCGGATGAACAGCGCCAGATCGGCGATCTCGCCGGTGGCCCGCCGCAGCAGGTCCCCGGTGCGGTGCGCCTCCACGAACCGCAGCGGCGCGCCCGCGAGCCGCTCCACGACGAGGTCGCGCAGGTCCTGCACCACCCGTTCGCCGGCCCGGGCCAGCAGCACCTCCGACCAGCGCAGGAGCAGCAGGCGGGCGAGGACGATCACGATGAGGCCGCCGACCGTCCACCACAGCGCCGTCCGGTCGCGGGCGATCACCGCGTCGACACCACGACCGATCACAGGGGCGATCCCGACCACGGCGGCGGTGCTCGCGACCGTCGCGGCCAACGCGACGGTCAGCAGCCGGCGGTGTGGTCGCAGGTAGCGCCACGCCTGGCGCAACGCGCCCGCGGTGGCCGGGTCCTCGTGCAGCATGCGGACCTCAGCCACGGTGACCTCCGGCGGTCAGATCAGCGGCACCAGCCGACGGCTCGGCACCGCCAGAAGACTCGGCAGCAGCAGCCGACTGGGCAGCGGCAGCCGGCTCGGCAACGGCAGCCGGCTCGGCAACGGCAGCCGGCTCGGCAACGGCAGCCGGCTCGGCAACGGCAGCCGGCTCGGCAACGGCAGCCGGCTCGGCAACGGCAGCCGGCTCGCGCTCGGCACCGGGCGGCGCGCTGTTGCGGGCGGGTGGTGGCAGCGTCAGCACCCGGTCGGCGGCGGCCAGCACCGCGGGCCGGTGCGACACCACGACGATCGCGCCGGTGGGATTCCAGTCCCGCAGCCGGCGCAGCACCGCCGCCTCGGTCTCGACGTCCAGCGCCGAGGTGACGTCGTCCAGCACCAGGACCGCGGGACGCCCCAGCAGGCCGCGGGCGAGCGCGAGCCGCTGGCCCTGCCCGCCGGACAGCGTGCCGCCCCGCTCGCCGACCACCGTGTCGTACTGGTCGGGAAGGCTCATGATGAACTCGTCCAGCGCGGCGGCGTGGCAGGCGGCCCGCAGGTCGGCCAGCTCGATCTCGCGGCCCAGCCGCAGGTTGTCGGCGATCGTGCCGGTGAGCACGAGCGGTCGCTGCGGCACGAGGCCGATCCGGGTCAGCACCTCGGTGCGCGACGCGGCCCGCAGCTCCACCCCGCCGTAGCTGATCGTCCCCTCGGTCGGGTCCTCGATCCGGCACAACAGCCGGGCCAGGGTGGACTTGCCCGACCCGGTCGGGCCGGTGACCGCGATGAACTCACCGGGCGCGGCGCACAGGTCCGCCGGCCCGAGCACGTGGCGGTCGCCGTGGCGGACCACGGCCCCGTCCACCCGCAGGGCGCCGGTGGCCGGCAGTGGCACCACGGATGCGGGGTCCTCGGCCAGCCCCGGGGTGCCGAGCACCTCGGCGATGCGCCCGGCGGCGACCCGGGCCTGGCCGCGGCCGGCCAGCAGGTCGACCAGGATGGCGATGGCCAGCGCGAGAGTCGTCATCCAGGAGGTGAAGGCGACCAGGCCGCCGATGGTCAGATCACCGCTGATGGCGGCGGCCCCGCCGATGCCCAGGCCGACCGCGATCGCCATCCGGGGCAGCGCCGGCGGCACCGCGGACCACCAGGCCGAAACCTCGGCGACCCGCAGGGACGTGCTCGTCACCGACCGGGACAGGTCGTGATGGCGACGGACGAGCACCCGCTCGCCACCGAGCCCCCGCACCGCGGCGCTGGCCGACAGCAGGTCCTCCACCGCGTCCGCGCGGGAGCCGTGTGCCTCGGAGAGCGCCTCGTTGGCGGTGTCGTAACGGCCGGGGAAGAACGCGTTGGCCAACCCCACCAGCGGCACCGTGACGACAGTGACGAGCAGCAGTAGCGGGTCGAGCAGCCCGATGGCCGGCAGGACGACGACGACGGTGACGATGACCCGGACCCAGACCCCGAGGTTCTGCAGCCACAGCCGCACCAGGTCGACGTCCCGGGTGACCCGCATGACGAGGTCGCCGCGCCCGAAGCCGACCAGCGCGGGCCGGTCGAGGGTGGTCACCTTGTCGATGAGCTCGCTCCGCAGGCCGTGCGCGACCCGGTTGGCCGCGATACCCGACCACCACTGGCCACCCACCCCGCCCACCAGGAACGCGAGCGAGATACCCGCGGTGATGAGCGACCAGCGCACCGTCTGGTCGACGTCCAGCGGGGTGATGCCGTCGTCCAGGGCGTGTTGGATGCCCCAGGGCAGCACGAGCATCGCGAGCTGTTGGACGAGGGTCGCCAGCACGCCGAGAGACAGCGGACCGGGCATGGAGCGCAGCTGCGCCCACAGGACGGTGTTGCCAGCCGACATGGCCATCGCCAGGACCACTCCAGGGTGGGTGCCCGGCCCGGCCGGGAGCCGCCGCGGCGGAGCGCCCGGCGCTCGGGTGCGAGCAGAGACGGGGTCGGGACACCGGCGACGAGACAGCGGCCCGCCGCCGGGCGACCGAAACCTAAGGGAGACAACACCGATATATTAGGTAAAGCTAAGCTAAGTACCTGGAACGGGTCAATCCCCACGCCGACGTAACAGCATCCGCGCGAGCACCGTGCTCAGATCCGCCGCCGCTGCCGGGCCAGCAGCCACACCAGGTAGAGACCGCCGACGGCGTTGGTCGCCACCCCGACGGGCAGCTGCGAAGGGGCGAACGCCCGCTGGGCCACCAGGTCGCTGGCCACCACGAGCAGCGCGCCGAGCAGCGCCGCCGGCAGCAGCGCCGCACCCGCCGACCGCGCCAGATGCCGTGCGAGCTGCGGCGCCGCCAGCGCGACGAAACCGATCGGGCCCGCCGCCGCGGTCGCGCAGGACGCGAGCGCCGCACCCACACCGAGCAGCGCGAGCCGGCTGCTCTCCACCGACACGCCGAGCGCCCGCGCCGTGTCGGCACCCATGGCCAGCATCGACAGCCGCCGGCTCAGGTAGAGCGCGGCCGGCAGCAGCACGATCACGGCGAACACCAGCGGGCGGACCTGCTCCCAGCTGCGCCGGCTAAGGCTGCCCAGCAACCAGGTCTGGGCCGTGATCGCGTCACCGAGGGTCGCCCGCGCGATCAGGTAGTAGTTCAGGGCGGTCAGCATCGACGCGACCCCGATCCCGATCAGGATCAGCCGGGGGCCGGCGACACCCCGCCGGAACGACAGCAGGTAGATCGCGATCGCGGTCAGCACACCGCCGGCGATCGCGCCGAAGGACGTCTCGTAGACGCTGCCGTGCAGGACCAGGATCACGATCACCGCTCCGGTGGCCGACCCGGCGGTGAAACCGATGACGTCCGGGCTGCCGAGCGGGTTGGCCGTCATCGTCTGGAAGATCGCCCCGCTGACGGCCAGGGCCGCGCCGACCAGCAGGCCCGCCACCAGCCTCGGCAGCCGCAGCGTGCGGACGATGAAGTCCGTGCCGGAGCTGCCGTGCCCGAGCAGGCTGTCGACCACCTCGCGGACCGACAGGTGGTAATCACCCGTCGTCAGGGTCAGGACGCTGATCACCCCGATGGCCACGACCAACCCGAGGCAGACCAGCACCCCGCGGCCGTCGACGCGCAGCGATAGCCGGTCGCCTCGATCACGAAGCACCCAGCCGCGTGGCGCCGCGCCCCCGGGCAGGACTCCGCCCGGCAGGACTCCGCGCGCCGCTGCGGGCAGGCCCGCCGTTCCGGTCGCTCCTGTCGCCATGGGCTCACCTCCCCCCGCTGCCGCCCCGTTGGCTCCGGGCGCTCCGCTGGCCCCGTCGGCTCCTGTGGCCCCGTTGGCTCCTGTGGCCCCGCGCGTGGTCATCGTCGCGACCGCAGGGCGTGTTCCGCTCACAATCGACCCAACCGTGCGCGCCGACACAGGACGATGAAGACCGGGGCGCCGACGAACGCGCTGACCACACCGACCTCCAGCTCGGCGGGAGCGATGATCACTCGGCCGACGACGTCGGCGGTGAGCAGCAGCACCGGGCCGAGCACGGCGGAGTAGGCCACCACCCAGCGCTGGTCCGGGCCGCAGATCGCCCGCGCGATGTGCGGGACGCCCAGCCCCACGAACGTGATGGAGCCGGCCGCCGCGGTGCCGCCGCCGCACAGCAGCGCGACGGCGAGCACCCCCAGCGTCCGGGTGCGGGCCACGTGGACCCCGAGACCGCGGCCGGCATCCTCGCCCATGGCCATCGCGTTGAGCGCGCCGCCGATGGCGAAGGCCACCAGCAGGCCCACGCCGATGAAGGGCACGACGACGGCGAGCTGTGGCATGTCGGCCCGGGCCAGCGAACCGACATCCCAGAAGCGCAGCCGGTCGAACGTCTCGTGGTCGAGAAAGGCGACGGCGTAGGTGAAGGCGGCGAGCACCGCGCTGAGCGCGGCGCCGGCCACGATGAGCCGCTCCGGCGCGACGGCCGCCCGGCCTGTGGCACCCAGCACGTAGACGGCGGCGGAGGCGGCGGCGGCGCCGAGCAGCGCGAACCACACGTAGCCGCTGGGCGACGTCACGCCGAGGAACGACACGGCGGCGACGACCGCGGCGGCGGCCCCCAGGTTGACCCCGAGCAGGCCCGGGTCGGCGAGGGAGTTGCGGGTCAGCGCCTGCGCCAGCGCACCGGCCACACCCAGGCCCGCGCCTACGACGAGCCCGACGAGCGTGCGGGGGACCCGCATGTCGTGGACGATCACGGCGGCCTCGGACCGGTCGTCATGCCACAGCACGCGCCACACGTCCGGCAGCGCCAGGTGGTTCGCGCCGACGGCGATGCTCATCAGCACGGCGGCGGCGAGCAGCACCACCGCGGCGACGAGCCCCAGCGGCCGCAGCGCCCTCCGGGCCGTCCCGCCCGCGGGCGGGTTCGTGGACCGGCCGGCTGACACGCCCGCTGGCAGGCCGGCCGACGGGCCGGTGGGCATGCCCGGGCTCCCCACCGCCGCTGTGGCCGGCGCCCTGGGCCCCGCCGAAATCCCGATCACCGTTCCCCGCTCCACGACGTTATTTAGGTCAGGCTTACCTCCAGTAGTCAACACCAGGACGAATCACTCCGGTGCGCGCAGCGCCAGGAATCACGATGAGGCCTTGACCAGCAACGGAAGCAGCCCACACGATAAGTGAGGCTTACCTAAAGAGATCGGGGTTGGTAGAGGCCTTGAACACACGACGTGGACAGCGCCCGGCATCGTTGCGCAGGACTGCCGCATCCGCCGACGGCGGCGAGGAGAGAACAGGCCTGCCACAGCGCAGCGACGACGGCGGTTCCACGACAGCGGCCGCGGTGTCGACCGCCGCACCGGCTGTGGTGTCCCAGCCGGCCGTGGTGTCCCAGCCCGCCGGTGAGCCCCGGCTGCACGCGAGGGACCTGACCCTCGCCTACGACCAGCGCGTCGTCGCCACCGACCTCGGTGTGCGCATCCCCGACAACTCCTTCACCGTCATCGTCGGCCCCAACGCGTGCGGCAAGTCGACCCTGCTGCGGGCGCTGGCCCGGATGCTGCGCCCACGCCACGGCGCGGTCTACCTCGACGGGGCGCTCATCCGGTCGCTGCCGTCCAAGGAAGTGGCGCGCCGGCTGGGGCTGCTGCCGCAGACCTCGATCGCCCCTAGCGGCATCCTCGTCTCCGATCTGGTCGCCCGGGGCCGCTACCCCCACCAGCGCCTGCTGCGCCAGTGGTCCCGCCAGGACGAGGACGCCGTCCGCGACGCGCTCGCGGCCACCCACACCGAGGACCTCGCCGACCGGTTCGTCGACGAGCTCTCCGGCGGCCAGCGCCAGCGGGTCTGGCTCGCGATGGCACTGGCCCAGCAGACGCCGATCATGCTGCTGGACGAGCCGACGACGTTCCTGGACCTCGCGCACCAGATCGAGATCCTCGACCTGTGCGCGGACCTGCACGAGGAGAGCAACCGAACCCTCGTCGCCGTCCTGCACGACCTGAACCAGGCCTGCCGGTACGCCACCCATCTGGTCGCGATGAAGGACGGGCGCATCGTGGCGCAGGGGGACCCGAACGAGATCGTCACGGCGGAGCTGGTGGAGGAGGTCTTCGGCATCTCGTGCAGCGTCGTGCCCGACCCCGAGACCGCCACACCGCTCGTGGTGCCCGCGGCCCGGGCCCGGCGCCGCCAGCTTCGCGAGAACCTGGTGACAGCCGAGCAGCCCCGGTCTCGGCCCGGCACGGACACGGACACGGACACGGACGACGCGGCGGCGTCGGACAGGGCCGTGGCGGTCAGCGCCGGCTAGCGGACCACTCCGGGTCAGGCGACGGACAAGCGCGGCGGCGTCCACCGGCCCGGGGACGCGCAGTGTCCGTGCCAGCACGACCTTGCCGAGATCACCGACGCGCAGCCGGGCCACTGCCCGGGCGACTCCGGCGGTGTACGACAGCGCTCGGCAGGGCCTCAATCGTCCCGCCGCGGTCGCTTCCCGGGGCCGGTGACGACTCCGGTCACCTTTCTCCCGGCGAAGGGCAACCGGGGTCCGGATGTTCGACGTCCTCCTCCGCGTGAACGCCGAGGATTCCAACCAGAGGATTCCAACTGCGCGAAAACGGTTCGCGTAGTTGCGGTTCGCGGTTCACCGGCCCCGGCAACCCGGTGCCTCCCCGCGCCGTCACCGCGCGCCCCGCGGCGATGTTCACAGCAGCGCTCACGCCCGCGCACGCGGTGTGCCCGCAGGCGGAGCACCGCAGCCGTGCTTGGCATGACTCTCACGCGACCCGACGCCGGGGAGGGCAGCCGTGTGAGGGTCGGCGATCCGCCTGGGACGAGGCCGCCGACCGACCGCGCCTCCTCCCCACCCCGTCGGACGACACCCGACGCATGAAACTTAGGTGAAGTTAACCTATACTTCGCGGGATGCGGCCGGTTGAGCCACCGCGAGTCACGCAGGTCGCCGCAATCCGGCCCGCTTGACCACCAACCGCATCACACCTAAGTTAGGTTCACTTAACACATTCAGCTTCAGGTAGGCCGTGGCGGTTGCAACGCACGGTCACATCTAGTCACATGCGGTCGTCCACGCCATCCACGACGCCCCGCCGCGACCGCAGCTCCTCGCCTCGACAAGAACAACAAATCAACAACGGGCGCCGCCTTTAAGGCCTCCAGACACCCTCCAGGGAGGCTCGATCGAGC
>NZ_ADGX01000228.1 GCF_000177675.1 Parafrankia sp. EUN1f | reverse complement strand
GTCGAGCAGCGCGCCGAACGCCGCGCGCGCCGCCCCCGGCCGCGTGCGCCCGCGCTCGTCCTGCCCGTCGTCCCCGTCCCCGTCCTGCCCGGCCTGGTGTAGGTGGGTGCTGGTGGCCTGGTGGTGCAGGGAATCCACCAGATGCCGGGTGGCCTGCTTCAACGCGAGCAGGTGCTGGGCGAACGGGGCGTCGGCGAGGGCGAGGGACCGGCCGGTCTCGAACGCGGCGGCCAGCGACAGGTCGAAGCTCCCCCAGGCCGGGTCGTAGATGATGAGCGCGTCGGCGGCGGTGGCCTGGGCCGCGGCAGCGGTGACCGCGGGCAGCACGGGGGTGAGCGGGCCTCGGTACCAGCCGTAGGTGGCCTCGCCCGACCGGGTCAGGTAGGGCAGCGGCAGGTACCCGTCGCCGAGCCGCCGGGCCACCTGCCGCCGGGCGGCGGTGTCGGTGTCCGGCGGCGGCGCGGGCAGCCGCAGCCACATGTCCTCGCGCCCGGCCTGGGCGCCGGACGTCGTGCGGGTGAGCCCCTCGGCGAGGTCGGCGAAGTCCGCCTCGCGGTCGGGCTGGGCCTGGAACGACCAGCTGCACAAGGACAGCAGCGCCACCGCGGAGCGGCCCCGGAAGTCCGGCGCGTCCACGAGGATCCGCTCATGGCCCTCCAGGGAGACGAGATGCACGATGTTCTTCGTGCCCGTCCCGGAGTCGGAATCGGAGTCGGAGCCGGGCGGGGTGGCGGTCGGGAAGCGGTTGGCGACGATGACGGAGAACAGCCCGTCCTCCTGCAGGCCCAGGATCGGCCGGTCCCCGGTGTTGGCGCCGCGGCAGTGGGCGAGGAAGCGCAGCTCGTCGAGCCGGGGCGCCACCGCCTGGAACTCGGCCGCCGCGACCTGGATGTAGACGCAACCGTCGTCCGGGCTGACGTCGGACTCCCGGGTCAGCGCGGGCTTGAGCACGGCGGGGTCGTCGGCCAGGAACTCCGCCACGGTGGCCGAGATGGTGCGGGTCGGGGCG
Organism: Parafrankia sp. EUN1f; assembly: GCF_000177675.1. Lineage (GTDB taxonomy): Bacteria > Actinomycetota > Actinomycetes > Frankiales > Frankiaceae > Parafrankia. The sequence continues at coordinate 9,007 of NZ_ADGX01000228.1, read as the reverse complement.
GTGGTGCCGCCGATGAGCTGGGAGTCGGTGAGCACCAGCAGGGCCAGCCACGGCGTGTCGTGCGGCGCCCCGACCAGTGGGCGTTCCCACGGCAGCATGGGGTCGCCGAGCACCACGTGCGGCAGAACCTCCGCGAAGCGGCCGCTCGAGGCGTCGGGAGGCTGCTCGGCGACCACCGCGTCGGCGTCGATGCGCATCTGCGGGCCACGAACGCTGAACTTCTGGACGGCCGTGAACGGCCCGCCGACGACCGGCGCGCCGTCCCCCGCCCCGCCGCGAAGGGTGTGGGTGACCTCGATCCGGTAGTCGCCGGCGGGCAGGGCGGGCAGATAGTGGTCATGCAGCTCGACGTCCCCCAGGGGGATCGTGTCGCGGGCGGGATGCTGCGTGCTCGGGCTCATCCGCGGCTCTCCGCGTCGTCGGTGGTGTTCTGGACCATGGGCGCCTGGCTGTAGAAGTGGGCCGCGCCCGCCGCGAGGCCCACCAGGGCCCGGTCGCCGAGGTCGGTGAGCAGCTTCGCGTCGGCCAGGGCGGCGTACATCTCGTCGCGACCGCTCCTCGCGTCGCCGCGGTCGAGGCGCCCGAGAAGCTCCACGCTGGTCGGGTCGGGCACACCGAGATAGTCGCCGTTGGCGGCCGGCTGCCGGGGCAGCGGCGACAGGCCGGACGGCAGCTCGTCCTCGCTGTACTCGCTCAGCGGGAAGACACCACGGGAGGCGGCGAGCTCCGGCCGGGGCGCCTGGACGTCGAAGCCGACCGGCCGGTCCGCCAGCACCTCGGCGCTGGGTTCCGACGGCGTGTGGCTGAACGGGATCGGCGGGGCACCCCACAGCGACGCGGGCACGCCCCGGGTGCGGGGGGTGAACGTCCAGCCGTCCGTCGCCGCGGGCCGGTCGGCGTAGAAGAGTCGCAGCCGGTGCTCACCGACCAGGCCGACGCGGTCCATGGGACGCACGTCGACCAGGGGGCCGTCCCCGGGCTCGGCCGAGCCCAGGGCCGCGTCACCCGTGCGCAGGTGGCTGGCCGGCACCGCGGACTGGGTGAACAGGCGCAGGTCCCGGGCCCGCGCCTGCCACACCTTGCCGCCCGCGCTGCCGCCCGCGCGGCCCGCATCCGGGTCCGCCACCGCGCTGTCGACGCCGGCGACCGGCGCGATGGTGACGACGTCCGCCGGCTTCGGGAGCATGCTGGCGAACACGTCCCACCCCAGCGCCTCGGTCTCGCCTCCCCCGCGGGAACCGCCGAAGCTGACGGTCACGTCGATGAGGGGGAAGTGCGCGGTGACCGAGCCGCCGGTCGGCGGCCCCCACAGGTGCAGGGTGGCGCCGACCGAACCGCCGATCGTGATGTGCAGGATCCCCAGGTTGACGGTGCCGGACGCGCCGATGCTCACCGAGATGCGCGCGTCGAAGAAGAACGGCCGCCAGGACAGCAGCATGTCGGCCTGCGCCGTGAACCAGGCCCGGATGGCACCCTCGTGGAAGAGGACCTCGAGCCGCGCGCCCGCCATCGCGCACGAGGGGGTGACGGCCAGATACGCCTGAGCCCTGATCGACACGTTGCCGCTGACCGCCCAGTCGATCCCCAGCCGCGGCGCGTCGGGATAGTAGGAGGGCCGGCTGAACGCGGGGTGGTAGCCGCCGAGGGTGACGACGAACTGCCCGGCGTGGGGGTTGGCCCCGAACCAGGTCGCGGCGGCGAACCCGCCGGTGAGGTGGCAGGCGGGCGTCAGCACGTACGAGGCCGGGGAGAGCTGCGCGGCGATCTCGGCGCTGCCCTGGGTGGGCCGGATGACGGCCTCCAGGCCCAGCTCCGCGTAGACGTAGGTGGTGCTGGCGGACTCGCTGGGCAGCGGCAGCTGGATCGTCGCCAGGCCCAGCAGGGCCAGCGCCAGGTCCGCGCCGATCTCCGCGGCCATCAGCATCCTGGCGTTCACCACCTCGGCCACGGTGAACTCCACCCCGAGTGCCAGCCAGTACGAGCCCTCCCGGGGTGCGATCCACCGCCGCGGCTGACTGCCGGTCACGGCCGACTCCCGCCCCTCCAGGACGTCGAGCACGTGGGAGGGCTTGGACCCGGAACCGGGACCCTGCTTGTGCAGGCTCAGCAGCGGGAAGCCGGAGACCTCCCGGGGGCTCGGCAGCGTCAGCTCCCGGTTGAAGCCGAACCCGGCCATCAGCCCGGTGACCAGGACCGGCGGCGGCCCGCCCAGCGGCGCCTCCAGCTGGGCGAACACGAACAGCGAGGGCGCATCGTCCGTCAGCTGCGCGTACGACCCGAGACCCGCCAGCGAGAAGCTCGGCAGGCCGACCGTGGCCGTGCCGTCGTACTGGAACGCCACCGTGTCGGGCAGCTGATCGTCGGGCAGGTGCAGCAGCGCGCCGGAGATCTCCACCGGAGCGGCGCTGTAGCCGATCCCAAGGCCGTCGAGGCGGAACGTCGGCGCGAACCTGTCCAGCCGGGAACCGACCGCCAGACCGTCGAGAGAGAGGGCAAGCGGGCCGAGGGCGACCGACGCGTCCAGCGCGAACAGCAGCACGTTGTGCTGGTACACCACCCCCACCCGATTGAGGTGGACGATGCCGAGCTGCTTCTGCACCGACACCCAGTGGACGCTGGAGCTACCCGTTCCCGTGGTGTCCGGCGTTTTGGTGTCCGGCGTCTTGGAAGTGCCCTCGTTGCCGGATGTGCCCCCGGTGCCGGACGTGCCCTCGGTGCCGGACGTGTCGGATCCCCCGGGGAGTCCGCCGCCGGCGTTCGAGGGTGGCACCCCGAGAGCGACCGACGTGGTCTCCTTCCCGATCCGCAGCTCGGCCAGCGCGGCGACGCCCGCCGCGAGCCCGGCCGGCGGGAGGGTCACCACCTTTGCCGGCCCGAGCAGCTGGTTCACCGAGGCGACAGTCTGCGCGTCGAAGGCTCCGGAAGTGTAAAGAACCTGGAGGTTCTCCACACTCACCGTTCCGAACGTCGACAGGAACCCGCCGACGAGCGGAAGCCCGGAAAGGTCGAAACCCGCCGAAAGGTCCACCCCGACACAGAACCGGGCCGGACCGCCCGCTGGTTTAACCCACACGAACTTGGCGTCCTTCAGGCCTGTCCGCAGGCTGTCGGGAACGTCGGCCGCGAGGTCGGCGGAGAAATGCGCGACCCAGTCCCGCAGCACGATCTCGGTGCCCTCCGCGGCACCGAGATACGTGGCGACCAGGATGTCGGTGCCGGACCTCTCCGCGTCGAAGTCGACCTCGAAGATGTATCCGTCGACGTCGAGCGTGCCGCCGTATCGTGTGCTCGTACCGTCACGGGTCACTGTCAGGCGGAGCGTGGCCTTGACTCCGTCCGTGATGGTCAGGTCTCCCTCGCAGACGAAGTCGAGGGCGGTCGAGCCGGTGGTGTACGAAAGCGTGAGGGCGGTGAGTTCAAGGGATCTGACCGGCCCGGGAACATCGGTCAGCCCCAGCGCGTCGATCACCTCCGTCATACCGAGGGTCTCGCCCGCCTCGAGGCCCCCGCTGAACTCCCAGCCGCCCTGGGCGCCGCTGACCTTCCCGGCCGAGATGACGATATTCAGCCCGGAGCCGATCGACACCGTGCCCCCGACCCGGGCCGTGAATCCCGCGTCGCTCGCGTAGTGGACAAAAGAATCCAGGGATCTGATCACGAAAGGGCCGACCGACCAGTCACCGGTCACCGTCATTCGAAGGAGATACTCGTCTCCGAGGACAGCGGCGAACGCCAGCTCGCTGACGGCACAGTTCTCGGGCACCTCACCCGCAGGAATGCCGAACGACTCCAGCACGGATCGGACCGGAATCGGTCGTGCATCCGTCAACATGCCGGCGAGGGCGAGGTGGGGAAGCCACACGGAAACATCGAGTGGCAGCGTCCTGATGGTGAGGGAGGCCACGATCGCCATGGCGTCCACCTCGTAGACGACCGGATCGGAAGCCATCTTCTCGGTGAGGCGGTAGTCAAAACCGGCGACGTCCGCGGGGTCGAAGGCGAACGCGCGCAGCCCCTCCGTCACCTCCTGCCAGACAGCGTCACCGCCGAGGCGCCTGCCGAGCTTCTCCAGCTCAGCGGCGAAGGCGCCGGGACGCACCGGCCGCACGGCGGCGGTCAGCCGCCCGAGGTCGTCCGCGGTGACCGTCACCACTACCTCCACGGAGTCGAACGTGCCGCCGAGAGTGAGGGTGACCAGGCCCTGGCTCGTCACGGTCACCGACACACCCGTCACCGCAACGGCCGCCGCGGCGCCGACCGGCCAGGCAGGCGACGTCCAGGTGAGCGAAAGGGAAAGCGTCGTCCGCCCGGCGTCCACCTCCGGTCGCCCGCTGCCCGCCGCACCCTGGCAGACGCCGTCCGGGAAGGTGGCCAGCATGGCGCACAGCTGCGCGGGGAGGGCCGTGTCCGCCGCCCGTAGCGTCGGCGGATCACCCAGGCTCAGGAGATGCTCCTTCAGGGCGTCAAGATCCACCGAACCCCTCCCACAGATCAGGACCTTTCACTTCCGGGCACGTTTCGCTTCCTGGCGCTTTCGGCAGCCGTGGCCTGCGGCTCTCGACCGGCACGGGGCGGGCCGGGCATTCGGCCTCGACAGCGGACCGGCAGGCGGCACAACGCCCGGCCGCTACCTTCTTTCCCGGACCTGTGGCCCTTTCGTGAGTGTGCCCTCCACTGTGCGCTCACCCCACACCCAGTACTTGCCGTCATAGCCTTCGAACCGCATGTATCTGACCACGTCACGCAGGGCCGACGAGGCGGGTGCGAGCAGTCGCCTGTCGTACACCCCGCTCACGTACGCCTGAATTTTGTTCTCGGCATCAGAAAGCGCGCTGGCGCGACTCCCCCTGACCTCCTGAAGTATGCTCAGAACCGGCTTGTCAAGGTCTTCCCCGGGGTCGTCGCAACGACCCTCGGGGCCCACGACAAGATTTCCGGGCAACCACGAGTAGATGCGCAGGAAAAAGTCCCACTCATCGGCCCTGACGGCGCCTTCGTCATGACACACCGCACCTTCGTAGATGCCGAGAACCAGGCCCGCGACCTTCTTCACGTCAACGTCCAGCAGCGCCCCACCGGCGGTGTCATACAGGTCGGCATAGCGCTTGCGATCAAGATTCTCCCAAAGAAGGGACAGGAAGTTGCACCCCTTCAGGTCACCCATGTCGACGATCCTGTTCCAGAAACTCGTGAGCCTGCTGTACGACACAACATGGTGATACGAGAGAGCACTTGCCCTCGGCCTGTTCGTCGCTGGATCAAGCGGCGCACCGGAGACCGCGACAGGAGTGACAGCCCGGTACGGACGACCCGGCCTGTTCCTGCTACCTTCTAAAATTTTCAGGTTGTACTGCGTCGGCGCCACAATGTCTCCCGCACAGCCAGGATCCGCCAGGATGAAACTCGGGACACACCTCTCCACCGCCGGTATCTGCTCCCAGGTGCCCGCGGCATGGCACCAGTTCCCGTAGTACGCAGAGGGGTTCGGCACGGATGCGATCACAACATCCGGACGTTCGACGTAAACCGTTCGGACAACAGATTAGGGAGCCCTCGCCCTCGAAGAGGGCAATTTGCGGAATGTCACGCAAAGCTATCCCGAGCCCTCCGGGCCGGCGAGGCAGGTCTTCGGCGGCCGGGCCGCGGCCGCTCGGGCGCGGGAATTCACCACCGAGCCCACGAGCTGCGAAGGCAGCGAACTCCACCCCCGGCCAGACGGCCCGCGTCCGTCAGGATCGCCAGTCAGCGGCTGCGCGCTTCGCCGAGCGCCGAGCGGCGGGCGGAACAGAGCGTGAAGGGGCGCGCAGCCCAGGGCCGTCCAGATCGAGGCGGCGGCCGAGGATCCTTCTCCTGACGGGCCAGGCCGAGTGGTCGCGACCGGAGGGCGTCCGATCGCGGACCACTGCGCGGAGCGAGGTGTCGCTTCAGCCAGCGGATTGTGCGCCGGACGCCTGACGGGTGCGACGACGCCGCCCAAGGGCGAGGCCGCCGGCAGTCAGCCCGAGTCCGACGGCGAGCGTCGCCGCGTTGAGGACGAAGTACAGCACGTTGATGTCGTCGGGGGTGTCCACGGCGACGACGACCGTCTGCACGGCGAAGACGACCGCGAACAGGATCGCGGCCGCCAGGTAGGCGGTTCGACGGTTGGCGATGAAGATCCCGAACGGGACGGTGAACAACAGCATCGCGATCTGAACCATGAGCCTGCTCCCTGAGGTCCGGCCGAAGTCGGCCGCCGGTGTCGGGGTCGGTCCGCCTGCTGGCGGCCACGGCTATTGAGCACCGAACGGGATCACGTGGTCATGAGCTGCCGATCACGACCTGGCCGGGAGATTCTCACGGTCGTTTCGTGATCGGATACCCGGGACACGGCGAGCCGATCAGCGTTGGATTCCCGCATGACGCCGAAGTTGTTCGCCTGGTTGATTCCGCGACGGCGGACCCGCCAGGTGTCGACCCTGATGGCCGCCAGCTCGGCGGTCCTCGCGGCGGCCACTGTCGCGCTCGTGGTCGTCGCCGACGCGTCGGGATCCAACGGCGACGTCGATGAGTGGGTATTCGGCTGGCTGACGCCAGGATTCATCGTGCCCGGGCTGGTCCTGGCACGTCGTCGGCCAGACCTGGCGATCGGGTGGATGTTCCTGGTGGCCGGTGTGACCACGGCGCTGACTGGTGCCGGTGCGGGTTACGCCGACGCGGCGCTGGCACGCGGCTGGCCGGCTGCGGACTGGGGCCTGTGGGTCGCGTCCTGGGCCTGGCAGCCCCATCTCGCGCTCGGCGCGGTGGCGCTGTTCCTGTTCCCTGACGGCCACGTCGCCGCGCGCCGCTGGCGATGGGCGGCGACGGTCCCGCTCGTGTTGACGACGTTGGCGATCGTCCTGGCGGTGATTCGTCCCGGGGTCATCCTGATCACGCCGGATCGTCCCGACGGTACCCCGACCGGACTGGTCAACCCGGTCGGCCTCGGTTTCGGCCTGGAGGGCGGGCAGGAACACCTGCGCTCCGCTGGCAGCCTGTTGGCGGCGGCCGGTTCCGTGTCGCTGCTGGTCGCCTCGGTCAGCGTCGTCGTGCGGTTCCTTCGAGCGCGGGGCGCACGTAGGCGGCAGTTGGGCTGGGTAGCGGCGACCCAGGTACTCGACCCCGTCATCCTGCTGACGATCTACGTGGTCCCGTCCTCGGTCGGCCCGGTCGTCGCCGGCGTTCAGACGTTTCTGCAGCAGGCGGTCGTGGCCGCGGCCATCATGCGCTGGCGGCTGTACGGGATCGACGTGGTGGTTCGCCGGTCATTGCTGGCTGCCGGGTTGCTGACGGCAGCGCTGGGGACGTACGCCGCCGTCGTGGCGGTGGTCGGAGCGGCGGTCCGTACGACTGGCCCGGTGGTCTCCGCCGTCGGTGCGACTGCCGCGGTCTTCGCGTTCGGCCCACTTTCGGTGACGATCAGGGCCTGGGTGAACCGGCTGTTCTACGGCCGGCGGGACGACCCCTACGCGGTGGTCGCGTCGATGAGTCACCGACTGTCGCAGGCCCCCGGTCCGGACGACGGCTTGCGGGCACTTACTGAGACCCTCACCAGTACGCTGCGTGTCCCGTTCGCCGCAGTGGTCACCCCGGCTGGGGACGTGCTGGCCCGCAGCGGACTCGACAGCGAGGCCGACAGCCGGGACGGCAGCCAGGCCGACGCGGTTGAACTCCCGCTCGACCATCACGGCGAGCGGGTCGGCGCCCTGCGGGTAGGCCGTCGGCGCGGCGAGGACGCGTTCGCCCATACCGAACACGTCCTGCTCGCTGACGTCGCCCGCCAGGTCGGCGCGGCCGTGCACGCGGTGACCCTGCTCCATGACCTGCGCGTCGCCCGCCAACGTTTGGTGCTTGCTCGCGAGGACGAGCGCCGTCGATTGCAGCGTGACCTGCACGACGGACTCGGTCCCCAGCTCACCGCCGTCATTCTGAAGATTGACGCGGCTCGCAACCGGATCGGTTCCGACCCGAGCCTGGCTGACCGTCTTCTGGTCGAGACGCGGGCCGAGACGCGCGCGGCGGTCGACGACATCCGCCGCCTCGTCTACGCTCTCGGCGATCCCACGCTCGAGGCGATCGGGCTCGTCGCGGCGCTGCGCGACGCGGCATCCCGCCTCCAGCGAGGCAGCGACACGCTGACGATCGACATTGTCACCGACCCCGGCGGGGACCTCGGGCGGCTACCTGCCGCGGTGGAGGTGGCCGCCTACCGAGTCGTCACCGAAGCGATCACGAATGCCGTCCGGCATGGCAAGGCCCGTCGGTGCACGGTGACGGTTCGGCTTCGACGGGATCTGCACCTTCAGATCGTCGACGACGGCCGCGGCCTGGCCGCCGACTGGAAGGCCGGCGTGGGCGTGCGGTCGATCCAGGAGCGGTCCGCTGAACTCGGCGGCCACAGCGAGATCGGGCCGGCGCCCGGCAAGGGCACTCTCGTCGCGGTCATACTGCCGCTGAACGATGCGACGACCCGAACCGTCCAACCTGATCCCGTCGGACCTGATCCCGTGGTCCCGGTACCGGGACCCAGAGCCGAGCAACCGAGGAAGGAACGAAGCGGTGAGTGAACCGGGCACCGACGTCGCGGAGCTCGGACGACCCGTCACCGTGGTCGTCGCCGACGACCACCTCCTCATTCGTGAAGGCGTGCGGGCACTGCTCGAGTCCATCGCCGCGCTGGAACTCGTCGGGCAGGCCGCCGACGGCGACGAGGTGATCGAGGTGGTCCGGCGTACCCGGCCCGACGTGGTCATCATGGATCTCCACATGCCGGGTACCGACGGAATAACCGCCACCCGGCGGATCACCGCCGAACATCCCGGCGTCGCCGTGCTGGTCGTGACGATGATGGAGGACGACGCGTCGGTGTTCGCCGCGATGCGGGCCGGTGCTCGGGGGTACCTCCTCAAGGGCGCCGACCAGGACGAACTCCGCCGGGCGATCAACGCCGTCGCGAACGGCGAGGCCATCTTCGGTCCTGGAATCGCCC
>NZ_ADGX01000229.1 GCF_000177675.1 Parafrankia sp. EUN1f | reverse complement strand
TCGGAACCCTGCTCGGCCTGGATGCAGAGTCGGGGGAGCTGGTGGGGTACGGGCCGATCCCCGCGACCGTGGCGCGGGAGATCGCGTCGCGGCCGACGTCGACATGGCGGCGGATGCTCACAGACCAGCAGGGTCATCTCGTGGAGCTGGGAGAGCGGCGGTATCCGAGTCCGGGGCAGAAACGGCATGTGCAGGCCCGGAACCCGTGCTGCATGTTCCCGCACTGCACACGCCGGGCGTGGCGCTGCGATCTGGACCACACCCGGCCCTACGCCTGGGGCGGGAAGACCCTGGTGGAGAACCTCGGGCCGTTGTGCAGGCGGCATCATCGGGTGCGTCATCACAGCCGATGGCAGGTGACCCAGCCCTGGCCGGGGGTGTTCCGGTGGACGAGTCCGACCGGCCGCCGGTACGAGGTGCGGCCGCATTCGTACCTCGACGGGGAATGTGTCACCGTCGAGCTTGACGCGACGAGCGAAAACGACTGTCCGATGTGAACCGTCGATCGCACCGCCGGAGAGCGGAAAATTATTTCCGCCTCCTGGAACGCGGGAATCCTGGGCTTCCTGTCAATAATAGTTTGTGTCGATGTTTCCGTGTATCTACAATGGGGCCGTGGACGACATTCATTTTCTCGACGGGGTCGCGGAAATGCTGCTCGGGCTACCCAGGGTGAAGGCGGTGGCGCTCGGCGGGTCGCGGGCGCAGCTGACTCATCGGCCGGACAGTGACTGGGATCTTGCGATCTACTACCGAGGTGGATTTGATCCGGCGTCGCTGCGAGACCTTGGATTTCCGGGGGAGGTGTCGGAGGTCGGTGGCTGGGGTGGTGGCGTCTTCAACGGTGGTGCATGGCTGACTGTCGCCGACCGGTCCGTGGACGTGCATTACCGCGACCTCGACGTCGTCGAGGAGCAGCTCGCCCGCGCTGAGCGCGGTGAGTTCCACATCGAGCCACTCATGTTTCACCTGGCGGGAATTCCGAGCTATCTCGTCGTCGGTGAGCTCGCGATCAACCGTGTGCTTCGCGGTGCGCTGCCCACACCGGAGTATCCCGAGGCGCTGCGAGTATCGGCGTCGCGGACATGGTCCGACCATGCGGCGCTGACACTTTCGTACGCCAGGCGTCATCACGCGTCGCGTGGGCGGACGGCTCAGTGTGCGGGCCTGCTCGTTGTCGGCGCGTCGGAATACGCACACGCGATCCTCGCCGCGCGGGGGGAGTGGGTCACCAACGAGAAGCAACTGCTGGAGCGTGCGGGAATGGGCGGAACACACGACATCGTCGCGGGTCTTACCCACGCGCCTGCCACTCTCGCGGCGGCTGTCGACGCTGTGCGCGACCTCGGGAAGCAGGCGATCGGGGCATGTTGAGCCGAAGGACAGAGACCTGGCGGGCCGACCGGGCGTCGAGGCGTGCCGCTCTGGCGAGGGCGCGGGGGTGCGAGGGGCGTCGGGATATGCCTGTGGTCGTGGCGGCGCTACGCGGGGCGTGCGGCGGATCCGCTGTCGGCGGCGAGCTTGGCCCGCCAGGCACGTTCGCGTTGGATGGCGCCGGCGAAGCCGATGGCGATGGCCGGGTCGAAGTTCTCGTCGGCGTAGGTACCGACGCAGCCCAGCAGCCGGTCGATCTCCTCGAAGGTGATCGCGCTGAGTGGGACCTGCCCGGTGAGGAAGATGTCGCCCATGTCGTCGATCGAGAAGTGCACTCCGTAGGTGCGGGAGTTCCGGCTCAGCAGGAAGCCGTAGGTACCGGCGGCGTTCTCCGCCGGAGCGCGCATGAAGAAGGCCTCCACGAGCAGCGTGTGGTCCTGCACCACCAGCCACGTCATCGTGCGCAGCTTGTGTTCGCCCTCCAACGTCACCAGGAAGGCGCCCGTGTCGGAGTGTTCGTAGGCGACACCGAGGTCGTCCAGCCCGGCTTTGATCAGCTTGTCGAGGCGTTCGCGTTCGGCGACGTCGATGGAGGGCGTCATGTCGTCAGACTGCCACGGCGCTCGGTGCGATGGCGGCCTGGTAGCTGCGCAGGACACCGCGTGCGGTCGCGGTCCAGCCGAAGCCCGCGGCGCGGGCCCGGGCGCCCGCGGCGAGATGCCGTCGCCACCGCTCCTCGGTGAGGATGCGTTCCAGCGCGGTGGCGTAGTCCGCCGGTTCCCAGCCACGGATGAGGACCCCGGACGTCCCGTGGTCGACGGCGGTGCGCAGACCGCCGACGGAGGCGGCGACCACCGGGGTGCCGCAGGCCTGTGCCTCGACGGCGACCAGACCGAAGCTCTCGCTGTGGCTGGGAACGACCACGGCCGTCGCCGCGCGGTACCAGGAGGCGAGCTGATCGTGCGGTACGGGCGGCTGGAAGTGGACGATGTCGGTGATGCCGAGCTCCGCGGCGAGCTTCACCAGGGCGTCGGGGCGTTCGAGCCCGGAGCCGCTGGGGCCGCCGACCACGACCACGGCGAGCTGGCTGCGTCGTTCCGGGTCCCGGCGGATGAGCTCGGCGGCGGCGGCGAGCAGGACGTCCGGAGCCTTGAGCGGCTGGATACGTCCGACGAACAGGAGGAGCTGCGTGTCGGGGTCGAAACCGAGCCGGGCTCGCGCGGCCCGTTCGTCGCCGTCGCCGGCGGGCCGGAAGACATCCAGGTCGACGCCGGGGGCGACCACGTCCACTGTGTCGGACGGGGCCCCGTAGAGGTCGATGAGGTGACGGCGCTCGGTTTCCGTCGAGGCGATGAGGCGGCTTGCGCCCGAGATCACCTCCTGCTCGCCATGCAGGCGCAGCTCCGGTTCCGGTCGGTCGCCGTCCGCGAGCGAGGCGTTCTTGACCTTCGCCAGGGTGTGGGAGGTGTGGACCAGCGGCACGCCCCACCGTCGGGCGGCGGAGAGGCCGACCTGGCCGGACAGCCAGTAGTGGGAGTGAACCAGGTCGAACCAGCCGGCGTCCTGCCCGGCCTCGGTGCGTAGGACGTTCGCCGTGAACGCGCACAACCAGGCCGGCAGCTCGGCGCGGCCGATGTCCTCGAACGGGCCGGCGGGAATGTGCCGCACCGTCACACCGGGGGCGATCTCGGCGGTCGGCGGAAGCTTGCTGCTGACCGCGCGGGTGAACACCTCGACCTCGGTGCCGAGCGCGGCGAGCTGGCGGCTGAGCTCGATGATGTAGACGTTCATGCCGCCCGCGTCACCGGTTCCCGGCTGCTCGAGGGGCGACGTGTGCATCGAGAGCATCGCCACCCGTGACGGTGCCCTCGGCGTCCTCTGCGTCCTCGGCGCAGCGGCGTCACGCCGGTCCGGCGGACGGCCATCGACCAGGTGCACCAACCACCTCCATTAGCGACCAAGCGGACGGCCTGCGCCAACGTCATTCAACCCGGGCGGCGGCCCTCCTATGCCCGCCCGGCACACTCGGCACGAGCTGTATGTGCCCGTACCGGGTGGGCGCCATCCGACCGACCCTGTGCGAACAAGGGATTCACGGCCGGGGTTTCGAGAGGGATGTGAGCGGAGTGACAGTTTCGCGGCGCCGGCCGCGCCTGGCCGCCGGCCGCGCGCGGGCGCTTGGTCTGCCCACCCGGGGCACCACGGCGCCGAACCGGTTGCGCCGGGTCGATCGGTGGCTGGCGTCGGCGGGGTGGTCGGTGCTGCGGCGTGCCACGGACCCGCTCGTCGTCGATCTCGGTTTCGGATCGTCGCCGGTCACCACCGTCGAGATGTACGACCGGCTCCGCCCGGTGCGGGCCGATGTCCGGGTTGTCGGGCTGGAGCTGGCCCCGGAACGGGTCGCCGCCGCCGAACCGGCCGCCCGCCCGCCCGGGCTCACGTTCGCCCGCGGCGGATTCGAGCTGGCGGGTCTTCGGCCCGTCGTCATCCGGGCGATGAACGTGCTGCGTCAGTACGAGGAAGGCGCGGTCGAGTCGGCCTGGGCCGCGCTGGTGGGACGCCTGCAGACCGGCGGAATCCTGGTCGAGGGGACCTGCGACGAGATCGGCCGCCGGGCCTGCTGGTTCACTCTCGGGCCTGATCGCCGGCCGCGGAGCCTGACCTTCTCGGCGCACCTGGGAAGCCTGACCCGGCCGTCCGACCTCGCGCCCCGGCTACCCAAGAGCCTGATCGCGCGCAATGTGCCCGGTGAGGACGTCCACGCGCTCCTCACCTCGTTTGATGCGGCCTGGGAGCGTTCGGCTCCGCGAGGCGCGTTCGGGCCGCGTCAGCGTTGGATCGCCGCCGCCGGGCTGCTGCGCCGGGACGGCTGGCTGGTCCTCGACGGCCCGCACCGGTGGCGGCTCGGTGAGCTCACCGTCGCCTGGCCGCCCGGCCCCGGCCCCATGCCGCTGGACGCCGGCCCCATGCCGCTGGACGCGGGGCGCACGCCGCTGGATGCGGGGCGCACGCCGCTGGATGCGGGGCGCACGCCGCTGGATGCGGGGCGCACGCCGCTGGATGCGGGGCCTACGCCGCCCGGCCCCGAGGGGTTGCCGCCGTCCGGTGTGGGCTCATCGTGGCTGGAGAGCGCCGAGTGCCTCGGTGAAGATACGGAGCATCGCCTCGTCGAACAGGACGAACCTGGCCTCCTTGACGGAGGTGGGAGCCGTGAGCACGGTGGTTAGCGCGATGTCGGCGGCATCGCGGGCCGGCCAGCCGTATGCGCCGGCGCTGACGGCGGGCAGGGCGACGGTGCGTGCGCCGATCTCATCCGCCACTGCGAGGGCCTGCGTGTAGCAGGAACGGAGCAGATGGGAACGGTCCTGCCCGGGTGCGTGCACGGGGCCGACGACGTGGATGACGTGGCGGGCCGCCAGCCGGCCGGCCGTGGTGGCGACGGCGCCGCCGGTGGGCAGCCCGTCGGGCAGCGCGCCGGCCCGGAGCCGCCGGCAGGCCGCGAGGATCTCGGGCCCGCCAGCCCGGTGGATGGCCCCATCGACCCCACCACCACCGAGTAGCGACGAGTTCGCGGCGTTCACGATCGCATCGACGGCCTGGCTGGTGATGTCACCCTGGAGCAGGCTCACCGTGACCATACGGACACTCTAACCGACTCCCCTCGGTTTGCCAGATGTCAATGGCCTGCGATGCGATGGGTCTGTGGCGGAACTGGTCGTGCTCGAGTTCGACAGCAGGCGGCAGGCGGAGGAGGCCTGGGCCCGGTGTCAGCGAATGTCCCGGGCGGGCACCATCAACCTGGCGGACGAGGCCCTGGCCTGGCGTGACGACGACGGCACGGTGCAGGTGAGGCACCTGACGCACCGGACCCGGTCGGCGGCGCTGAGCGGCGCGGCGTGCGGGAGCGCGGTCGGCGCGCTCTTCCTCGCGCCGATGGCCGGCCTGCTGGTAGGCGCCGGGTGCGGTGCGATCGCGGGGCGGCTGCTGGTGACCGAGCCGATCGACGGCGCGATGGTCCGCCGGGTCGTCGGCTGCCTCCAGCCAGGTCGTGCCGCGGTGTTCCTGCTCGTCCGGCGGTCCCATCCGGCGGTGGTCGACGCGCTGCGCGAGTATCGGCCGATGGTGATCAGGACGTCGTTGTCCCCGGAACGTGAGGAGGCCCTGGTCCGCGCGCTGCAGAGCGAGCCGACCGCACGCTGAGGCGCTGGCCGCGCTGGGCCCCGCTGACGGTGCCGGCCGCGCTGGCGGTGCTGGCGGTGCTGGCCGTTCTGGCCCCGGGGAGCGGCCCCGGGGCCAACCTGGGCCCAGAACGTCGGCTCAGCGCATCTGCTCAGGACGTGGAGGTCAGGACACCGGACGTCGGGTCGGGGCGATCTTGTCGAGCACGCTGAGATCGTCCGGGCGCGGCTGCCACTGGCCGGCGGCGGCGTTGGCCCGGATCTGCTCGGCGGTCGTCGCACCGGCGATCACGGAGGCCACCCCGGGCTGGGCGGCGAGTCCGCCGATCGCGACGTCGAGCAGGGAGCGGTCCCGTTCCCGCGCGAAGGCCTCCAGCACCTCGACACGGTCGAACAGCTCGTCGGTGAGCTCGTCCTGACGTCCTGACAGGCGGGTGCCGGGCGGTGGCACCTCGTCACGCCGGTACTTGCCGCTCAGCACGCCGTTCGCGAGCGGGAAGTAGGGGATGACACCGATGCCGTACTTGAGGGTGGCGGGCACGAGCTCGGCCTCGGGCTCCCGGGTGAGCAGGTTGTAGTGGTTCTGCGCCGAGATGAAGCGGGTTGTTCCGGAGGCGCGGGCGGTCCACTCCGCGTCCGCCACCTGCCAGGCGTCGAGGTTGCAGGAGCCCACATAGCGGACCTTGCCCTCCTGGACGAGCTCGCCGAGAGCCTCCAGGGTCTCCTCGATCGGGGTGAACGGGTCGAGGGAGTGGAGCTGGTACAGGTCGATGTAGTCGGTCTGCAACCGGCTGAGTGAGCCCTCGACGGCCTTGCGGATGTAGCGGCGCGACGCCCGCGCGTTGAAGTCCTGGCCGTACATGCCGCCCATGTCCTTGCCGACCTTGGTGGCGAGGACGACATCGTCGCGCCGCCCACGCAGCACGTGCCCCAGCAGTGTTTCGGAGCCGCCCTTGTTCCCGTAGGTGTCGGCGGTGTCGAAGAAGTTGACGCCCGCATCCAGTGCGGCGTCGACGACGGCGCGGGTACCGGAGAGGTCCACCCGCGAGCCGAAGTTGTTGCAGCCAAGCCCAACGACGGAGACCATCAGGCCCGAAGAACCCAGGGGACGATAGCGCATGCCCCGATACAACACGCGCACCACGAACCGGTGGCACTCAGGGTGCCTGGTTCGTGGTGCGCGGAGTCGATGGGTTGGCCGTGTTGTGTTCTGGTGGTCCTTTTTGTGTGGCTGTGCTGCTTTCGGGTGACCGTGAGCGCCGCTACTGGCCGACCGCGTCGCCGATGGCGCGTCCGGTCGCGCTGGCCGCGCGGCGCGTCGAGGTGCGCGCGGCCCGGGTCTGGCTGGCTGCCGTCCGCGTGCGCTTGACGGCCTCCTCGGTCGCGGGGCTGCGGCGGATGCCTGCGACGCGCTTCTCACCGCGGCTGGCGAACGAGTTGTAGAGCTCGGTCGCGCGGCCCTGCAGGTCGGAGATCTGGGAGCCGACAGTGATCGGCAGCGACAGGACGGCTGAGCTGACCTGGACGGGTACCCGGACCGCCTGGGCGGGAATCTGGCTCACCCGGTCCGAGATCCGGCGAACCTCCGTGCCGTAGGTCGCGGGAAGCGTCAGGAGCTTCTCGACCGCGGCATCCGCCGCGCCGACTGAGGCGTAGAGCGGCTTGCGGACGTCGGAGCTGTGCACCGGAACTTCGCTCTTCGCCTTCGCGCTGGTTCGGGTGGTGGCCATGTGATCTCCTAGTGATCTCCGCTGATTGTGATGGTGTTGGGTCAGGTGGTGCTGTCGTCCTGGGACGGCGCCGGTGCCGGGGTGGGTTCGCCGCCGGCCTCCGCGGCCGCCGTCCTGGAACCACCGGCGGCGGTGGCCGACGCGCGCTTCGTACCGCTGCTACGCGGCGCTTTGCTCCCGGCCCCCGCCTTCGAGGCCGAACGGGCGGCGCCGGCGGTGCGTCGGGTGCCGGCCGACGCTGACTTGCGCCCGGCCGGTCTGGCGGCGCCGGATCCCTCGCTGTCAGAGCTGTCGGAGCTTTCCGGAGCGGACGTACCGGATGGTTTCGGTGGGGTGATGCCGGCCTTCCGGGTTCTCCGCACCTTGCCGGCCCCGGGCGAGACGGCCTCCGCACCGGATTCCACGGTCGGTGCTTCTGGTGCTTCTGGTGCTTCTGGTGCATCGGGCGCTTCTGGAGCGGCCGGCGCTTCTGGAGCGGCCGGCGCTTCTGGCTTCAGGCCGCTGGCCGTGGGCAGCGGGGTCTCGGCCGGTTTCGCGCCCGAGGACGCCCCGGTGAGCGCGTTCTCCCGACGGAACGCGTCGTAGATGTCGACGATGACCTGCTTCTGCCGCTCGGTCAGCGTGTCATCGGCGTGCACGGCGGCGATCAGGTCCTCGCCGCCTTCCCGTTCCTCCAGAATCCCGGCCTGCACGTACAGAACCTCCGCGGAGATCCGCAGCGCCTTAGCGATCTGCTGGAGGATCTCGGCCGATGGTCGGCGCAGGCCGCGCTCGATCTGGCTCAGGTAGGGATTGCTCACGCCGGCCTGCCGCGCGAGCTGACGCAACGAGATCTGCGCTCCGTGCCGCTGCTCACGGATGAAGTCGCCGACATCCTTCACGTGGATTGCCGCCACGGCAGTCACCCACCTCCGCAACTACGCCTGACACCCCGGACCATACGGCCGCATGCTAGCTCTGGCAAGCGGACAGTTAGCACAACCGGCGCGTTCGGAGTGGTGTCGTCGGCGGCGAGACGCGGATGTGGCCGGCTCAGGTGGTCTGGCTCGGGTGGATGACTCGGACCAAAAGGGGCAGAGGGTAACCTTTAAATCACGAAGAGTGGAGGGTTCTGGTCGTCGGAACGACGAAACCCTCCACTCTTCGGACTCGCCCGCCCAGGGTCGGCACGGCAGAGCCCACCACAGCACCGCTGCACGCACCTGCGAAGGAGGCGGCTAGCTCTGCTGCTCGGCCTGGGCCAGCCAGGCCCGCTGGGTGGCCAGCGCGCTCTCGGCCTCCGCGATCTCGCGGGCCCGCCCGTTGGCCCGGGCCCGTTCCAGCTTCGCCTCGAGCTTCGTGATCGACTCGCGCAGCTTGCGCAGGAACGGTGACTCCTCGATCTCCCGCCGGTCCCAGCGGGCGTCCGAGGCCTCACGCAGCTTGTCGCCGATGGCGCTGAGCTGGCGCTCCAGGCTGTTCACAGCGTCACGCGGGACATGCCCGATGGCATCCCAGCGGTCCTGGATCTCCCGGTAGCGGCGCAGTGACCGCTCGACGTCCGCGGGGTCGAGCGCGGTCGCCTCGGCGAGCAGCTCCTCCTTGCTGGCCTGGTTGGCCCGCAGCTCCGCGTCGCGCTCGGCGTTGACGGCGTTGCGCCGGCTGAAGAACGCGTCCTGCGCGGCGCGGAACTGGTTCCACAACTCGTCGTCGACGTCCTTCGCGGCCCGCCCGGCCGACTTCCACTCGAGCATCAGAGCCCGGTAACGCGCCGTCGTCGCACCCCAGTCGCTCGAGCCCGAGATGCTGACCGCCTCGGCGATGATCGCTTCCTTGCGCTCCCGGGAGCGGGTGCGCTGGGTGTCGAGCGCGGCGAAGTGTGCGGTTCGGCGGCGGGTGAACTCGTCACGGGCCACCGCGATCCGCCGCCACAGCGCCGAGTCGGTCCGCTTGTCGACACCGGTGATCGCGCGGAAGTCCTCGCCGATGGTGCGGAAGCGCTCGCTGGTCGCCTTCCACTCGGAGCTGCGGGTGAGCTGCTCCGCCTCGGCGACCAGTTCCTCCTTCGCCGCGACGGCGGCGGCCACCCGCTGGGCACGCTGGGCCGCGAGTTCCGTGCGCCGGACGTCCGTCGCGGCCAGGACCGCGTCGAGACGGGCGGCGAGGGCGCCCACATCACCGACCACGGCTGCCTCGGCCAGCCCGTCACGCAGCCGCCGGGCACTGCCGGCGATGCCGGCGGGGTCGACGCCGCTGACGGTCAGCCGCCGCTCCAGCAGCACCACCTCGGCGGCCAGGTCGTCGAACCGCCGGCGGAAGTGGGCGAGCCCTTCCTCCGGACTGCCCGCGCGCCAGGAACCAACTGCCCGCTCGCCCTCGGCGGTGCGGAGGTAGACCGTGCCGTCGGACGAGACTCGGCCCCATTCGCTCTGGTCGTTGTTTACCTGGTCGCTGCCGCCGGTTCCGTCGGGACGTCCGTCCCCGTCGTGGTGGCGGGCAGCCGCATCAGGCCCGGTGCCCAGGCGTGCGCTGTCGTCGCGTCCGCCGTCGCTGCGGTCACTCATCGCGTTCCCGAAGATCGACATCAAGATGCCTGTCATTGTTGCAGGCATTCGGCCAGAAGGGGACTGTCGGCGGGTACCGGATCTGGCGCAGCGCCCGCGCGCCGTGCCGCCGGCCGCGTCGGGCCCGCCGGAGCCCGTGGTCGCGGCGAGCGCGGCGCGTGTCGCGGCACCCGGGCCGCCCGGTGGCC
>NZ_ADGX01000230.1 GCF_000177675.1 Parafrankia sp. EUN1f | reverse complement strand
CCGCCGGGCCGGATTCCGGGCCTGCGCGCCGCCGTGAGCGACGCCGCGGGCACCGTGGACGTCGCCGCCCGGGCGCTGGCCGAGGCGCAGGAGCGGGTCGCCGCGGCCGCCCGGGCCGCGGAGCGCGCGGTGGCAGAGGTCGAACGCCTGCGGGTCGTCGAGCAGGAGTGCTCCGCGCGGGCCACCGCGCTGGACCAGCTGGTCCACGTGATCGATGAGGCAGCCGGCCTGGCGGACGAGATCGCCCGTCTGGAGGCGACGGCCGCCGAGAAGTCGGCCGAGGCGCAACAGCATCGGGCCAGCTGCGCCGCCTCCCGTCTGGCGGCGCAGGAAGCCCTGCGCCGGGCCGACGACGCCGCCCGCAACACCCAGGCCGCGCTGACCGAGTCCGCCTCGGTGGTCGGCGCGGGTGATCTCGTGCTCGACGACATCGCGCTGGACGACAGCCACGGCGACACCGACGGCGGCGCCGACATCGACGGCGGGGGCGGGTCGGTGTCGCCCGGCGCGCCACCGGTGCAGGTACCCGTGCTGCGGGCGGCGTACGAGGCCGCCGAACGCGCCTACGCGCAGGTGGAGGTCGGCGCGGACCTGCGCGGCGAGCTCGATCGCGCGTGGCGGGCGCACGCGGCCGCCCGCGCGGGCGTCGAAGGTCTGTCGGCGGCCATCCGGGCTCGCTGCGAGGTTCTGCTCGCCGGTCCCGACGGTGGGGACGCCACCGCGCGGGCCACGGCCCAGGCCGCCGCCCGGCGCACGGCAGCCGAGCTCGGACGGGCCCTCGATGCCACCCGCGAACGGCTCGGCGGTCTGCGCCAGGAGCTGCACCACACCGCGGCCAGGGTCAGTGCCGCCGGCGCGCACCCGATGCCACCCGAGGACGGACCCCAGTCCCTCGAACAGGCGCTGCATTGGCAGCAGGCCCGCGCCGCCGCCTGCCGGGAGGCCGACGCCAGTGCCCAGACCGCTCAGGCGGCACTGGACGAGCTGATCCGCGACACCGCGGATCATGAACGTGAGCGGGATGCGTTCGGGCTGGTCGCCGGAACGCTGTCCGACCTGCTCGCCGACGCCGAGTCGACCGGCACGACCGCGGACGCGGCCGCCAGCACGACGGCCGGCGCCGGCAACCCGGCCGGCCCCGGCAACCACACCGGAACAGGCAACCACACCGGAACAGGCGGCCTCACCGGAGCAGGCAGCCTGGTCGGAACAGACGGCCAGGCCGGGGCGACGATCGCGCCGTTCGAGGGCGATGCCGCCGCGGCCGCGGCGATGACCCGCGAACTGCGGGCGACCTGGCGGCAGGCGGTCGCGGCGCACGCCGAGGCGGCCGGCCGGGTCCGGGTGGCGGCGGACGCCGTCGCCTCCTGGGCCGCAGGCGGGCGGTTCGAGGCGGTGCGCACGCCGGCCCGCAGGCAGATGGTGCGGGCCGGCCGGGACGCGGTGGCCGCGAACGCCGAGGGCTGGGCCGCCGCGTTGGCACCCCGGCTGCGCAGCCTCGACGACGACCTCGCGCACATCGGACGCAACCGGGCCGCGATCGTCGCGCGGCTGGAGGGAATGGTCCGGGCTTCCCTCGGCACCCTGCGCTCCGCCCAGCGGCTGTCCCGGCTGCCCGATCAGCTCGGCGACTGGTCCGGGCAGGAGTTCCTGCGCATCACCTTCGCCGAACCCGATCCGGTCGCGCTCACCGAGGCGCTCGGCGAGGTCGTGGATGCCGCCGCGAGCGGCGCGGCCACCGGCAACGGCACCGGCACCGGCGGTTCGGCGGCCAGGACGAGCGCCCCGCCCCGAACTCCCGGCGCCGGCGGGCCGCTGCCGGCCGGGGTCCGCCGGGACGGCATGACGCTGCTGGTGCGCGGTGTGCGGGCGGCGCTCCCGGGCGGGGTCCGGGTGGAGATCCTCAAGCCGGACGCGGTGCTGCGCACCGAGCGCGTCCGGATCTCCCAGCTCGGCGACGTCTTCTCCGGCGGCCAGCAGCTGACCGCGGCCATCATCCTCTACTGCACGATGGCCGCCCTGCGCGCGAACGACCGCGGCCGGCTGCGGGCCCGGCACGCCGGCGTGCTGTTCCTCGACAATCCGATCGGGCGGGCCAGCGCGAGCTACCTGCTGGATCTGCAGCTGGCGGTGGCGGACCGGCTCGGCGTCCAGCTGATCTACACCACGGGCCTTTTCGACACCACGGCGCTGAGCGCGTTCCGGCTGGTCATCCGGCTGCGCAACGACGCCGACCTGCGGGCCGGCATGAAGTACCTGCGGGTGCAGGAACGGCTGCTCGCAGGGCTCGTGCCGCCGCGGATCGCGGGTGGGACCGGCGCCGCCGGGATGATCAGCGCAGCCAGGGTGTTCCGCCGGAACCAACCCGGCTCACCCACCGCGCCCGCCACCGCCACCGCCACCGCCGCGGGAAGCGCGGCCGGAGCCGGAGCCGCCGGAGTCAACTGAACACGAACGCCCCGCTACCCGCCGGAGCAGGCGCGTACCTCGACCGATCCGGTGACCTCGGACCGCCGCCCGTCGAGGTCCTTCGCCACGACGGTGTAGCTCATCGTGCCCACCGTCGGCACCGGCCCGATCGGCCCGGACCAGGTCGACCGGTCGTCGGTGGCGGTGACGAGCCCCAGGGCGCTGGTCGACGCGGTTCCGTCCGGTGCGCGGGTTCGGACCTCGACGCCGAAGACACCGGTCGGGTCGACGACCGTGGCGCTCACGATCGCCTGGGTGCTGCCCCGGTCCGCGGGGCAGTTCGCCGTGACGATCTCGGCCGGGGCAAGCGAGGCGCGCAGCTCCGGGGCGCCGGACACGTTCGCGGTGACGTGCAGTTTCCCGCCGCCGGAACCGTCGACCGCGGCCACCGGGACCAGCACGTCGACCGGGCCCGGCGGTGCGGTCCTCCGGTTCAGGGTGATCACGAGCGGCACCCGGGCGCCCGGGTCGACCACGCCCTCGCGGGGAACGGCGCTCAGCCACGCGGGCGTGGCGCCCACGCTCACCCGGGCGGGGGCCGTCCCGACGCCGATCAGCTCGACGCTGATCGTCGACTCCACGTCACCGAACGCAACATCGCTGCTGCTCAGCCCCAGCGCCGGGCCGGCGGGACGACTGGCGGGTGTGGTGGACGCCCCCGCACGCGACGTCGCCGCCGGACGGGACGTGGCCGGCGTGGTTCCCGCCCGCGGTGGGGAGCCCGCATCCGTCGCCGGGGCATCCGTCCCCACGGCCCCGGCCGCCCCGGCGGCGCCGGATGGCCCGGTCGACCCCACGGCACCGGCGGACGGCCCGACGGTTGAGCCGGGCGAGGTCTGGCCGGGCGCGTCGGGGGTGGGCTCGCCGGGTGCCGGCGTGACCATCGTCGTGGCCGCGCCCGCGGACTCAGCTGCCGGCGACGGGCGGCCGGAGCCGAGACCATGCACCAGGATGAGGCCCGAAACCACCACGGCGACCGCGACGACGGCGGCGATGATCCGCCCCCAGCGGATCGGCAGGATCCGGTTCGAGCGGCCCCAGGGCGAGCGATGCCGCCCGACCGACTCGACCTCGGCCGCCCTCCGTTGTCTCATTGAGTCGAAGCGTAGGCCCGAAAGTGGACCCGGAGGCCGAATTCACTCGTTTCCGTGACGTAGTCCCCACCAAACCCACCAGACCAGGGTCTGGGTCACCAACGCGAACCCGAACAGCAGGTCCTCGATCGGCGCGAACACGAGCCGCGGCCCGGCGATGGCGTCCGGGTCGTACCGGACGATGTCGAAGCCGGTCAGGATGCCGTTCGTGATGAGCTGGAAGAAGACGATGATCGCGTAGGCGGTCCAGAACAGCTTGCGGGTGACCAGCCTGGTCCGCAGGATCCACAGGTCGAGCACCAGGGTCGCCACGACCCCGACGACGGCCAGCGCGGTGTAGCTCACCGCCGTCCCCGGGGATGACGGCCCCGGGGACATCCAGTCTGCCCCGGACCGCGCCCGTCGCCCTCGTCACCGGCCTGCCACCGGGTCACGGCCCGCACCGCCTCCAGCGCGAGCACCGCGCACACCGGCACGACGACGAAGAACAGCACCTCGTCGAGGGGAAGGCCACCGGGCAGGACGACGCCGGTGGTTCGGCGCGGGTCGAAGTCCCAGTGGCCGCGGGCGATCGCGTACAGATCCCAGCCGACGAACACGACCAGCACCGGCGCGATCGCCAGCGCGAGGCGCCGTGGACGGGCGTACACCCTGGTCCGCAGCAGGAGCTCCAGCGGCGCCGTCGCGACCAGGCAGCCCAGCAGAACCGCCAGATAGCTCAGATGACCCACGGTCGCACCCGCCCCGGCAGGTGATCAGGCCTCGCGCAGCCGGCCCGCGAGCGCGGCCGCGGCCGCCCCCGGATCGGCCGCCTGGGTGATGCCCCGCACCACCACGACGCGGCGCGCACCCGTATCCAGGATGGCGTCCAGGGTGTGCGGGGCCACTCCCCCGGTGACGAACCACGGCTTCGCGCCCGGTTCGAACGGCGGCGCGTGCCGGGCCGCGAGCCGGGGCAGCTCCAGCCCGACCGGTGCCCGGCCCTCCTTCGTCGGGGTCGCGTGCACCGGCCCGACGCACACGTAGTCGACGTCCGGGTCGGCCAGCGCGGTGAGGAACTGGTCGGGGTCATGCGTGGACTGCCCGATCAGCACGTCCGGCCCGAGCAGGTCACGGGCCAGCCGCGGCGGGATGTCGTCCTGGCCGACGTGCAGGATGTCCACCCCGGCGAAGCGGGCGACGTCCGCCCGGTCGTTCGCGCTGACCAGGGCGCCGGACGGCACGGCCGCGACCGCCATCGCGGCCAGCCCCGCCAGCTCGTCGCGCCACTCCAGCCCCTTCTCCCGAAGCTGGATGAGATCCACACCCGGCACCCGGCCGTCGCCCAGCACCTTCTCGTAGAAGGCGGCGTCGGCCTGGTGGCGGGGGGTGCACAGGTACAGCCGGGCGTCGAGCAGCCGGGCGAGCCGGCGGGCACGCGGCGCCGAAGCCGACGCTGGGACGTTCTCTGACAGTGGCACCGGCTCAGCCTCCCGCGACAGCACGAACGATCTCCAGGACGTCGCCGTCGGCCAGGTGCGCCGCGGCCGTCTCCGAGGGCGTCAGCGCCTCCCCGCGCAGCTCGACGACCACCGAGCCCGGCCGCAGGCCCAGCTGGACGAGCAGGTCCGCCACGGCGAGCCCGACCGGCACCTCCCTCGCCTCCCCGTTGACCACGATCCGCGCCTGGGCGCCGGTAGGACGATCAGCCATACCGACGACCCTACGGGAGCGGACGCCGGGCTCCGGCGGTTCACCGACAGCGCAAGCAGGCCGACCCGGGCCCGAGCGCTGGCTCGGACCCGGGTCGGAAGGTTGGTGGTTGGAGGAACACGCGCTCGGAGAGCAGGCGCTCAGAAGCCCAGCGCCTGAGCGCGCCGCCGCACCTCCTTGCCCCGGTTCTCGACCATCGCGCTGATCGGGGTGCCGGGCAGGCTCGGATCCTCGCGGAACAGCCAGTCCAGCGCCTCGTCGTCGCTGTAGCCGGCGTCGGAGAGCACGGTGAGCAGGCCGGGCAGGCCCTTGAGCACCGCGCCGTCCTGAATGAACAGGGCGGGCACCTTCAGGACACCGTCCAACCGCTTGGCGAGCAGGGTGCGGTCGCGGACCATCTGGCGCACCCGCGTGACGGGCACGGCGAGTGCGTCAGCCACGTCGGGCAAGGTCAGCCAATCCATGGTCAACAGTAAACACCCTGGAAGGGCCAAGTCAGGTCGGTGATACCTGGGTGCCGCCGGACGCCGCCGACCTGCGTGCCGCCTCCAGGAGCGACACCAGCGCCCGGGCCCGCTGCGCGCCGCCGGGCGCCAGCGGCCAGCCGGAGACCAGATGATCGGCGAACTCACGGTGGAAGAGCGCGGGGTCGGGGGCGTCGACGGGCAGCGTGACCCGCCGCCCGTCATGGCCGACGAGGACCGGCGAGCCCTTCGGCCGCGCGACCAGCGAGCCGGTCGTGCCGACCACCTGGGTGCCGGGGCGCAGACCCGCGGCGACGTCCGAGATCGTCACCTGCGCCTCGCAGCCGCCCGCGAACCGCACCAGGATCCGGACATGGTCAGCGTTGGTCACGTGGTGCCAGACCCGCTTGTGCGCCGAGGCGCTGACCCATTCGACCTGGTCGTCGACAAGGTCGAGGACGCGCTCCAGCAGCGCGGCGCCACGGTCGAAGATCAGGCCGCCACTGATCCGCTCGTCGTCGTGCCAGCTGCCGGTGGGCCGCCGCAGCCCACCGGAGAAGATCTCGATCCACAGCAGCCCACCGAGGTCGCCGCGCCGGACCGCCGCGCGCATCGCCCGGTGCGCCGGGTCGTTGAGGCCTTCGGGATAGCCGGCGAACACGCGGGACCGGCTGGTTGCGAGCGTGGTGAGCTCGTCCAGATCCTGGGTGCTCAGGCAGACCGGCGGGTGCACGAGCACCTGCTTGCCGGCCTCCAGCGCGCGCCGGGCCCACTCGACGTGGGTGTGGGTCGGGGTGGCGACGATCACCAGCCCGAGCTCGGGGTCGTTGACCAGGTCGTCCGGGTCGTCGACCCGCCGGGCGACCCGGTCGACGTCCTGGCCGGGGTCCGGGGACATCCCGCCGTCGCACAGCGCGGCCAGTGTCAGGCCGTCGACCGCGTCCAGGGCGGCGGTGTGCACCCCGAAGACATCCGGGGCGCCGATGAGCCCGGCCCTGACCGGCGCACCGTCGCGGACGCCGAGCGCGTGCCGCAGCCATCGCCCGACGAGCCGGTGGTACCGGGGGTCGGCCAGCACCTGCGCGGAGGTGCCCAGGGTGAAGACGCCGAGCCCGCTCGCCGGACGCCAGGTGCAGATCGGCTGATCGCTCATCTCGTGGCGGACGGTGAGCAGCCGTTCGACGTCCTCGGCGACCTTCTCGGGGACGATCCACGAGTCGCGCGGCGTGAAGGAGCCCAGCCGGGCGGCGACGGTCGCACCGTCCGGGCCGGGGGCCAGCCGCAGCTCGTACGCGGGGGTCACCCGGCCGGGCGTGAGGCCGGACGCCTCGATGAGCGGGCTGTCCGGGGCCAGTGACCGGACCGTCGGCCCGGCCAGCAGCACCGGCACGGACTGCCGCGCGCGGTCGAGCAGGTCCTGTTCGACGTGATCCAGCGGCCGGTCGATCAGGACGAGCAGAGCATCGGCCGAACGCGCGGACGTGGGACCAAGACCGACCGCACGAAGATGATCACCGAGCGCATTCACGCCAGGGAGGTTCGAAACCAGGTGAATGCTTGGCACGCCGGCACTTTAGTAGAAACTGCCTGGACGAGCACAGTGTGTGCATGTGGTACGCCCGGGCACTCACCGCACCGCCCGGGCACATACCGTACCCGGGCACACACCAACCCGCGGCCACGCATGCCGGCCGCCTGGCCACGCCGGGCCCTGTGGCCACGCCGGGCCCTGCAGCTACGCCCGGCCCCGCGGCTACGCCGGCTGGGGGGCCAGCTCCTTCAGCGCGATGTCGAGGTCGCTGAACTTGGCGACGTCCGGCGCCGCGTCGGCCAGCAGCATCCGCCGGCCGGCGACCATGTCCAGCGGCCTGCCGACGGTGGCCAGGGCGACCAGGCGCCCGTCCGGCGCGAACCAGCCGGCGGACCAGCCAGGAGCCTTCTTGGCCCCGGGCTGGGCGACCGCGGTCGGATCGCCGCGCAGCACCAGGGTGCTGTCCGGGCCGGGCACGCCGGCGAACTGGATCATCCGCCCGAACTGCTGCGACCAGAAGTACGGCACCGGGTTGTAGATGTCGTCCGGCGACTCCGAGCTCGGCTGGCCACCGGCGAGCGTCCGCAGCAGGGTGGCGACGGCGACCCGGGGCGACTCCTGGGCGCACTCCCAGTGCTCGACCCGCATCCGGCGCTCGTAGCGGCGCGACCACCAGGCCGTGCAGTCACCGACCCCGACGACCGACCCGGGCCGGTAGCCACCCGTACCGCCGGCGTCGGCGCCGGGTACGGCCGACATCCACTCGTCGACGACGAGGCCGCGGTCGAGCCGCAGCCCGGACGACTCCAGCCAGGAGACGTCGGGACGGACACCGACCCCGACGACCACGGCGTCGGCGGGCAGGAACTCACCGCCGGCGAGCTCCACACCGTCCGAGCGGATCTGCGCGACGGCGGCGCCGAGGCGCAGGTCGATGCCGGCGGCGGCGTACCAGGGCACGGTGTGCCCGCCGACCACCGGCCCGAGGGCCAGCAGCGGGCTGGCGCCGGCCTCGACGACGGTCACGGCCACCTCGTGCGCGGCGGCGTGCGTGGCGACCTCGGCCCCGATCCAGCCGGCGCCGACGACCACCAGCCGCGCCCCCGGGCGCAGCGTCTCCCGCAGCGCACGGGCGTCGTCGATGGTGCGCAGCACCCGCTGGTCAGCGGAGCCCGGCAGCCGCACCGGGGCCGCGCCGGTCGCGAGGACCAGCCCGTCGAACTCGACCGGGCCGCCGTCGGTCTCCAGCACACCCGGGCGCAGGCCCGTCGCGTGCCGACCCAGCAGCAGCTCGACACCGTCAAGGTCGAACGGCAGGGTCGTGTCATCCGTCCGGCCGGAGAGCACCGCCTTGGACAGCGGCGGCCGGTCGTACGGCCTGTGCTCCTCGGCGCCGACCAGTGTGATCGCCCCGGAGAATCCCTGCTCGCGCAGCTCGACGACGGTTCGCCCGCCCGCGAGCCCGCCACCGACGACAACGATGCGGTCCATCAGCCCACCTGATCCATGCATCCTGAAGCTATTGGCGCCTTTTCCTGGCGTCGCGCGGTAGTCGTTTCGACCACAGCGGCGAGCGGCCCACACCACCGGGATATAGCATCGCCTGCCCGCCCGGCGGTCACCGGGATGCGTCCACCAGCGGGAAGGCGTCCTTCCAGACCGGCTCGTAACCGGCCGCCACCAGCATCGCCGCGATGTCCGCCGGGGAGCGCTCGTCGGAGATCGAGAACTGTTCCTGGGCGGTGCCGGGCCGGCCGTAGCCGCCGGGCTCGGTGGACGAACCGGCGCTCATCGTCGTGACCGCGATGCGGGCCAGCCCGTCGCGCAGCGCCGCCGGCTCCCTCGTCGACAGCGAGATGGCGACATCCGGCTCGAACAGCCGCAGCGCCGCGTGCGCCTGGACGAACTGGGCGTCGGAGACCACCACGGTGGGCGGGAAACCACTGGCACTCGGCTTGATCCTGGGCAGGGCCACCGAGACCTCCGTCCGCCAGAAGCGGCGGCTGAGGAACGAGGCGTGCGCGGCGAGCGCGAGGATGTCGGCCCGCCAGTCCGGTGCGAGCCCGAGCAGCACCCCCAGGCCCAGGCGCCGCACCCCGGCGCGGGCCGCCCGCTCGAACGAGGCCAGCCGGCGGTCGAAGTCGCGTTTCCAGCCGGCGACGTGGACCTCGGCGTAACGCGCCCGGTCGTAGGTCTCCTGGTAGTGGATGGCGCCCTCCAGGCCGGCCGCGACCAGCCGGGTGTAGGTGTCGTCCGACCAGGTCTGGGTCTCGATGCTGATCGAGGGGACGGACGGGCGCAGCCGCTCCACGACGTCGACCAGGTAGTCGGCGGAGACCTCGATCCGGTGCTCGCCGGAGACCAGCAGGAGATGCCGGAAACCGAGGTCGACCAGCAGGCGCGCCTCGCCGACGGCCTCCTCGGGGGTCAGGGTGCGCCGCGCCACCTCCAGGCCCTTCGCGAAGCCGCAGTACGTGCAGGACGACAGGCAGGCGTTGGACACATAGAGCGGGGCGAACATCCGCACCGCCCGCCCGAAGCGCCGCAGTGTGGTCGCCTGCGCGAGCTGCGCGAGCTCCTCCAGCCGACCGGTGGCGGCCGGCGACAGCAGCACGGCGAGATCGGCGAGGCCGAGGCGGCCGCCGGTGTCGCCGTGCGCGCCG
>NZ_ADGX01000231.1 GCF_000177675.1 Parafrankia sp. EUN1f | reverse complement strand
CGCCATGCACGCGTTCGCACCCGCGACAGATGTGGGACTCCACGCCCCGTCCGTGGTGTTGGGGTTCGTGTCGGCCTGTGCGGGCACGAACCCCCGACTCCACGGCTGGCAGGACCCGCCTGTCAGCGGCGCGGCGACGACAGCGACGTAACGTCTGCGGGAAAGAGAATGAAACCGGACATATCGCCGTCCGCGCTGAACACGCCGAACCACTCCCCCGTAGGCGGAGCGACGACCCGCCAGTCGCCATCGGCCCAGTTCACCTCGACCCGCATCGTCACCGAGACGACGTCATCGCCGCCCCCGAACCGGGTGAGAACATACCGTACCGTCGCGTTCTCTGATGAATAGCTCTCAAGCTTCCATCCGGTGATCTCAATTTGCTCATAGGTGCGGCGGGTAAGATTGCCGACCGCTCGCCCGGTCGACCCGTGATCCTCTTTACCGTCGGAGCCGTTCACCTGGTTGCCCCGCCGGCGCGGATCGATTCCTGAACCGAACTCGGCCGCCGGCCAGTGACCGGAACCGCTCCCGGGCCCATCCGCGGAACATTCACGCAGGTCAGCGCCCTGTTGCCGGGTGGCGATCCGCCGACAGGTGGTGATCACACCGTCCATGCCTATGACCTGGAAGGCGATGTTCACAGCGCCGACGACAGCGCCGAGCGGAGAACGCGCAAATCCCGCCACGCCGTTCTCGTCCATCACCCATGGACCGGCCGACGGACTACGTGGCAGTCGTATTCGCCCCACTTGACCCGATCCGTCCGCCGCTGTGTCGGTACTACCGGAGCGCCGACTGCCGGCGGGTTCACTGAAGGTGGTGGTGATTGCGGCGGGAATCATGCCGGTTCCGCATTCCTGGCCGGTTCCTGCCAACGGATGGCCGGTTTCTGCCAGCGGGTCGTAGAAGTCGACGTCGGCCAGGCTGATGTCCCGCGTCCGGGCCCAGATCCGGAGCAGCACCCAGACCGTCACGCCGAACACCGTCCCGGCCTCGGCCGTCAACAGCAGCAGAGTCACGCGCATTCTCCGGGAACGGGCCCGTCCACCGGCACCATCCGCTGGTAGCCGGCCGCGAACGGCGTCGGCGGCCGGTCGGCGAGGTCGGCGAGGTCGGAATGCCGGTCCGAGCCGGCCACGAACGGCGCCGCCGGCAGATCGGCCAGCTCGGGATGCCGGTCCGAGCCGGCCGCCATCCGGGCCGCGGCCAGCAGCGCCCGAGCCACCTGGGCCCATTCACTGCAGTCACCGCCGATCGCGCCGCGGATCGTCTCCAGGCTGTGCAGCTCGTGGGAGAGCCCGCCGGCGACATAGGCCGGCATGCGCACCATGACCGCGGGACGTCGGCTGTTGGGCGGGTCCTCGACCTCGATCTGGTCCTCCCAGTCGACATAGACCTCCATCTCGATTCCGGGCACTCGGCCACGCGGCCGGGGCAGGTCGAGGTTGTGGCTTGACATCACGGCCTCCTGAGATCCCCCCGAGCTGATCGTCACCGCCGAGCCCGGCCGGTCACGGACCATCCAGTGGTTCTCCGGTAAGGGCAAGTTCCAGGGCATGGCGCACGAGATGGACGAGCGTCGTCTGCGCGCTGTCCGGGCGCCGGGCGTCGCAGTACATCACCGGCCTGTGCGGAGCGAGGTCGGCGGCATCACGGACCATCGGGAGCGGGTATTCATGGGAGTTCGCCTCGAAGCGGTTGACCGCGACCAGGAACGGCACCTGGCGGTTCTCGAAGAAATCGATGGCGGGAAACGAGTCGGCCATGCGTCGGGTGTCGACCAGCACCACCGCGCCGATCGCTCCCCGGACGAGCTCGTCCCACATGAACCAGAACCGGTCCTGGCCGGGAGTACCGAACAGATACAGAATGATGTTGTTGCTGAGCGTGAGGCGACCGAAGTCCATGGCCACGGTGGTGGTCGTCTTCCTGTTCACCGCGCTGGTGTCGTCGACGCCGACGCTGGCGCTGGTCATCGCCGCCTCGGTGGTGAGCGGTTCGATCTCGCTCACCGACCCGACGAACGTCGTCTTGCCAACTCCGAAGCCACCGGCGACGAGCACCTTCACCGCGGTGGGTGCGCGTCTAGAGAGTGGTGAGACCATGCAGAACCCTCCGTAGGAGCTCCGGGCTGGGTCGATCAGGATGTTCGGGGCGGTGGACGGAGACCATTCCGCCCCGCGCCATGTCGTCGATGAGTACCCGCACCACCATCAACGGCAGTTTCAGACGGGCGGAGATCTCGGCGATCGAGTGAATTCGCATGCACAGGATCGCGATGTCGTGTTCCTCGGGAGCGAGCCGGCCGCGCCGCCGGATCGCCGCCATGCCGCCGTCGGTGGTCGCGACGAGCGCGACGAGCTCCAGCGGCACCGCCGGCGTCGTGCGTCCTCGGGTCACCGCGTAGGGGCGGACGAACGCCTCGGCGTCGTCCCAGTGCTCGCCCGGCGCCGGCGACCCGGACCAGTCCTCGGGCACCGTCTACCTCCCTCCCCCGCTGGCACGCGGTCCGGGTCGACTCAGGACGGCAGGGCCGCCCGCATCTGGCTGCGAAGCTCCGGGGTCAGGAACCGGCCGGCCCTGCTGACCAGGTGCGCCATCTCGTAGGCGATCTGGCCGACGTCGGCGTCGGCGGTGCTGGAGACGGCGAGGCAGGCGCTGTGGCCGACAGCGGTGATGAACAGGTAGCCGTTCTCCATGTCGACCATCGTCTTGTTGACCTGGCCCCAGCCGTGCTGGCGAGCGGCGCCGCGGGCCAGTGCGTCGAAGCCGGACGCGACCGCGGCGAGCTGGTCGGCCGCCGTGCGTTCGATCCCGCTCGACGTGGCGAGCAGCAGTCCGTCCGCGGACAGGACAACCGCGCACAGGATGTCGGGAACGGTCTCGCGCAGGCGATCGAGCAGAAAGGAGAGGTCGGGCTGTCGGTGCATCGCTTATCTCCCGTCGAGGTCGTCGGCGTCGCGCATTCCGCGTTCGAATGCGCTGGTGAAGCCCTGGGCGAGCGCACGAGCGGCCTCGGGGTCGGGCGGGCGGGCGGTGCGGCGGGCCGGCTGCTCCGCGTCGGGTTCGGAGCGCAGGCTCTCGGCGAGATGCGCCCCGCGGCGGCGGCGCGGCAGGTCCTCAAGCCGTGGATGGCCCCCGGTGCCGCCCGGCACGGTCGCGGCCGCACCGTCGCTGCCCCGCAGCGGTCCGAACAGGGGGTCGAAGACGCCGCTGTCGGCCAGGTCCATGGCGCTGTGGGCAGCCACGCCGGGCGGACGTCCTTCGCTGCCGCGGCGCGAGGATGGGTCCAGGTCCGGATCCAGGCGCACCGGCCGGACGTCGTCCGGTGGCACTCTCGAACCGCTGTATCCGCCGTATTCGCCGTACCCGCTGCGCCGGCCGTTGCCGCCACTGCCGCCACTGCCGTCTTGGCCGCTGTAACCGCCCGGCCTGCTGCCGTTTCCGCCGTGCCTGCCGTATCCGTCCTGGCCGCCATACCCGCCACTGCCGCCACTCCCGCCGTGCCCGCCCGGCCCCCCGGAACCCAGCGGTGCGCCGGCCCCCGCCGCGAGCGGGTCGAAGCCGGGCGCCGCACCGGACCGGGCGGCCGCACCGGAACCGGCCGAGCCCCGAGCGCCCTCGGCGAAGTCGCGGGTGCCGTACATGCCTGCCTCGCCGGCTCCGTTGGCCCCGTGATCGCTGTGAGCACCGTGAGCGGCGTGCGCCCCGTGGGTCGAGTCGGCGAACCCGCCGAGGCGCACGTCCGCCCCGAACCCGTCGGGACGTCCATAGCCGTCGCCGTGCCCGTTGTCACCGCCCCGGCCCATGCGGACGGTGTCCCCGGAGCGGCTCGAACGGCCGTCCGCGTCGCCGGTCAGATCGACACCGATGCCGCTGCCGGCCCGCGCGCCGACCGGGTGGGGCGCTGTTCCCGTCCCGACGGGCAGCGCGAACTCCTCGGTGGGCGCGTGCCTGCCGCCACCGTTGCCGCGATCCCCACCGGGACCGCCGCCCGGGCCCAGTTCCGGCCTGCGCCGCCCCGGGTCGTCCGGACCACCGCCGGTACCACCGGTACCACCGGTGCCGCCCGCCCTGCCCGCCGGAAGCATCGCGGTCTGGTGGGCGACCTCGGTGTGGATGAGACCCGCGGGAATGATCGTGACCACGTGCACACCGCCGTAGACGCTGGGCTTGAAACGCACCGCGATCCGGTGCCGGGCGGCGAGGCGCGCGACGACGAACAGACCGATCTGGCTGCCGTGCGTCGAGGCCTCGAACGGCGGCGGGTTCGCCATGCGGTGGTTGGTCGCGGCGTACGTCTCGTCGTCGAGGCCGACCCCGCGGTCCTCGATCTCCACCGTCCAGCCCTGGCCGACCCGGCTGGCCTGCACCGTCACCGGCGTGTCGGGCGGGGAGAAGGCGGTGGCGTTCTCGATGAGCTCGGCGAGCATGTGGGTGAGGTCACCGACGGCGGAGCCGACGATCTCGACATCGGACGTCGGCAGGTGCACATGGACCCGGGTGTAGTCCTCGACCTCGCTGACCGCCGCCCGCAGCACCTGGACCAGCCGGACCGGGCCGCGGAAGGTGCGTCCCGGCTGGCCGCCGGACAGCACGATGAGGCTTTCGGCCAACCGCCGCATTCTGGTGGCCTGGTGGTCGACGCCGAACAGCTTGGTCAGGATCTCGCCGTCCTGCTGGTCGCGCTCCAGTTCGTCGATCAGCCGGAGCTGGCGCTGGATGAGGCTCTGGGTGCGCCGCGCCAGCGTCTGCAGGATGGCGCCGACGCTGCGGCCCTCGGCGACCTCGTAGGCCGCCGTGACGGCCGACGAGTAGGTGACGTTGAAGGCGCGCGCGACGTCACCGATCTCGTCGCCGCCCGCGGTCGGGAAGGCCGCGGGCTCCGCCTCAAGGTCCACGGGCTGGCCCTGCCGTAGCTTCGAGGTGACCTCTGGCAGTCGGCGCTGGGCGACGTCGAGCGCACCGGCGCGCAGGTTGCGCAGCCCGCCGACGATCCGGCTGGCGACACCGACGGACACCGCGACGGACAACGCGAGGACACCGGCCGCGAGCAGACCGGACAGCGCGGCCTGGCGCAGCGCCGCGTCGGCCAGCGTCCCGCTGCGATGCTCCAACTCCTCGACAACCTGCCGCTGGACCGCGCGGACCTGCTCGGACTTCGCCCCGCTCGCCGCCGCCCAGGCGCTGAAGTCGATCCGCTGCCCGTGCAGCACCTTGTCGCGCAGCTCGGTCACCGCCGCCTGGGTGGGGCCGACCAGCCTGTCGTAGAGGGCCACCTCGGCTGCGGTGGCGGACAGCCGGAACTGGGTCATCCAGGCGGTCTCCGTACCGATCGCCGACTGGACGCGGGTGACGCTGTCGGGCACCGCGGTGCCGAGCACGGCCGCCGACGAGACGTACCCGTACTGCTGGCTGATCGACTCACCCACCCGGGAGATCGCGGACAGCGCGGTCGCGACCCGCACGACGTCCGTGTCCTCGCTGCCGATGCCGACCATGGCGGCGCCGACGTCCAGCCAACCGGAGATCATCTGGTTGTAGGTGACGGTCCCCGGGCCGGGCTGCAGGGTCTGCGCGTCGACCCCGGCCCGCACGGTCGCGAGGCCCCCCATCTGGCCCTGGGCCGCGGCGACCGCGTCCCGGACCTGGTTGCGCGGGCCGGCGGGCAGCTCCGCGGCGGTCTTCGTGACGGTCGCGAGCGCCTCGTCGACGGGGCGTCGCGCGTTCGTCGAACGGACCGCGAAGTCGCGTTCCCGGTACCCGGAGCCCACCAGGCTGGACACGGCGTACCGCTCTGTCTGCAGGGAATACACAAGATCGTTGACGTGGATGAGGAACCGGGCCGCCGTGCGCGTCTGCTCGCTCGCCCGCTGCGCGGCGAGCTGACCGGAGACGACCCAGCCACCGAATCCGACCAGAGCAAGCAGTGGCAGGAGCAGCACCACGGTGATCTTGTAGCGAATGGGCCAGTTCCGCACTCCGCCACCTCTCGTCGGGACGCGGGGTCCGCCGGACGTCAAGTCACCCGACGGGACCGGGGCGTGGCAGGGAGGGGACACGCCACGCCCAGCCGTCAGCGCTCTGGGTGGCTCCACGGCCGCGTGCCGAGTACATCCACCACGCCGGAGCAACTCTGAGCAGCTATCTCGATCCCGTCGGCGAGCAGGACGGTAGTCGTGGTTGACGGTTGACCGGAAGAGTAATCATGTGACGCTTAAGGGACGCCGTGTCCTGTTCATGCCATTCCGACCGTTCGAGTGCCGGCAGCAGGGACCGTCGACGGGATCGCGGCCGCCGGCGGCGCGGCTGGCGGAACGGCCGAAGGAACGGCTGACGGGGCGCCGACGGCTGACGGGACAGCGGCGCCGCCCTGCTCCGCACCCCGGCCACCCCTGGACAGATAGCCGGACCGGGCGGCGGCGGCACCGAGCTGGAACCTGCTCAGGACGCCGAAGCGCTGGCACAGCTCGGCCACGTCACGCTTCACGGTGCGATCGGAGACCCCCAGCTCCCGGGCCGCCCGGCTGTCGTCCAGACCCATGTCGAGCAGGCGCAGCAGTGCTCGCTGGCGGCGCATCGTCGCCGGTTCGTCGACGACCACCTCCGCACTGCCGCGGACAGCGGCCGCCCGCTGGGTGCGGGTCACCATGTCGGCGACCGCCAGGACGAGCGTCGGCGCGACGACCGCGAACGCCCCGTCGTCGAGATCGTCGTCCCGCACGGGAACCAGGGCAGCGGTGGCGTCCCAGACGATCGCCCGCATCGGCAACGCAGGGGCCACATACACCTGACCGATGGGCGGCAGCCGCCGCCCGGCGTTTCGCCGCCTGGCCGCCGTGACCGCACCGGGCGTCCAGACGCTGGCGACGT
The DNA here is from genome assembly GCF_000177675.1 of Parafrankia sp. EUN1f. GTDB lineage: Bacteria > Actinomycetota > Actinomycetes > Frankiales > Frankiaceae > Parafrankia. The sequence continues at coordinate 3,021 of NZ_ADGX01000231.1, read as the reverse complement.
GCACTCCCCGGCCCGCGGCCGGGACCAGCAGATCCGGGACGTCCCCACCGAGGCCGGGCGGCGGCGGACCACTGAGCAGGAATCGGATGGACTGCGTGGACTTTCCGGTGAGTTCGGCCATTCGCGGGAAAATCTCATCGCGGGCGAGAACCTGGATGCCGGCATTCGTCCCCGCTCTGCGGCGGCCGGCGACGTAGTCCCCGAAGAGCCCCGAACGGTAGAGCTGGGCCCGTTCATCCGCCATTCGGGCCCGTTCGGCCACCAGCGCCGCCTCACGTACCGCGTGCCGTGCCTGCAGCACGCGCGCCGGGTCCTGAGGCTCCCACTGGTGCCCGACCTGACGGACCAGACCGGCCTCTACCAGCCTCTCCATCTCCGCCTGGACGATCGGCTCCGGCCGGCGCAGCCATTCGGCCAGCAGGTCGACCCCGCTGTAGGGGTGGCGTGCCACCGCCCGCCACACCTCGTCTGAGAATTCATCCAGTCCATCGAATCCGAGTTCGGACAGGCGCATCTACACCCCTTCCCGTCTCCTGGCGGCACCGGCAACGAACATTCCAGACACGTCCCGGAAACACTCCGCTGGATTTACCGGAAATTGCGGCACGCGCCAGACACGACACTGCACTGACGCACCGATTACGACTGGTTACGGCAAGCTATAACAGCCGCGAGGACTCTTCAATGGCTTCGCGGGAAATTGCCGGGAGATTCCCGTAACACCACAACGTGCACGCAAAGATGATCGATCATTTGCGTTGTCATGGTCTTGCATGGTGTATTCAAAGGCGGATCTGTTCCGAATCCCGCTTGCGCGACCATAGCTCCAACAGCTGCCAACGCCAGCCCATCGGGGCTCAGGCGGCGGACGTCCGCCCACGTCAAAAGGCCGCGGACGGCCGCGGCGGGCCGCGTCACACAGCCCGGTCCGTGCACCGGCCGGTAACTCGATCGTTACTCGCCCGCCTTCTGGTGCCCCGGCAGGAATCACTGACCGGCCCGGCGGCGGGCTTTTCGGGGCCCGCCGGAGCGGCCGGAAAGAGATTCGAATTCGGCCGGCCGGGGGTCGCGCGGCGGCTTATCGCCCCGACGGTTCCCGATCCCGCCAGGGCACCGTCGCCTCGACGCGCGTCGGCCCACCGTCCGGGCTGTGCACGAGCAGGGTGCCATCGATCGCGCCCAGCCGTTCCGCAAGCCCCGCGAGCCCGCTCCCCGAGCCGACCCGTGCCCCGCCCCGACCGTCGTCGGTCACCACCAGCCGCAGCCGGCCCCCGACCCGGCGCAGGTCGAGAACCGCGGAGACCGCCTGGCTGTGCTTGCTGATGTTCGTGACCAGCTCTGCCGCGGTGAAGTAGACGATGCCTTCGATCGCCGGGGCCGGCCGCCGCGCCAGCTCGACCGTGACCTGCACCGGAACGGTGCACCGCGCGCCGAGCGAGGCAACCGCCCCCGGCAGGCCGCGGTCGGTCAGGATCGCGGGGTGGATCCCGCGGGCGAGATCCCGCAGCTCGCGCAGTGCCAGCTTCACCTCGTCGTGGGCCTGCTCGACCATCCTCGCCGCGGCCTCGGGGTCCTCCTCGAGCTTCTCCCGCGCCATCCCCAGCCCCATGGCGAGTGCGACCAGCCGGGCCTGCGCGCCGTCGTGCAGGTCCCGCTCGATGCGGCGCAGATCGGCGGCGGCGGTGTCGACGACGGTGCCCCGGCCCGTCTCCAGCTCCCGGATCCGGCGTTCCATCCGGTCGGACGGCGACAGCAGCGCCGAGATCATGGCCTTGTCCACGGCGCCCAAGGCCCGTGCCACCACCGGCAGCACCGGCCAGGCGACCAGAAGCAACACCAGTGTCACGACGAACGTGATGATCGCCCAGGGCAGGCGGACGAAGAAGTACAGAACATGCCGCCAGCCGACCGGATCCGCCAACGCGGCCCACAGGCGAGCCATCGAGCCGGGCGGCGGTGGCGCCGGACGGGACGCCGCCGGGATGTGCAGCCCGAGCAGCGCCCGGGCACGCGCGCGCTCGACCGTGCCGAGCGCGCGGGTGACGACCAGCCCGATGCGGAGCAACGGCAGGCCGATGACGGTGATGGCCAGGCCCAGCGCGAGGGAGAACCACGTGACGACGAAGGCGAACCCGACCAGCCCCAGCGGGAGATCCAGGAGCAGGAACAGCACGCGCCGCCAGGAACGGACGTCCAGCGCCAGGACAGGCTCCGCGGCCGCGCCGGTGCCCGCGCGCCCGGCCGCGCCGGTGCCCGCACGCTCAGCGGCGTCAGCGTGCACGCGCACGCCGGCACCCGTGCCCAAGCCCACGCTCCCGCCGGCATCCACGCTCCCGCCGACACCCCCGCTCACGCGCCGGTCGCCATGCTCGCGCCGGTCGCCATGCTCGCGCCGGTCTCCATGCTCGCGCCGGTCTCCATGCTCGCGCCGGCTCCGGCGCCCGCGTCGACGGGACCGGCCACGGGCGCTCCTTTCGATCGGGCGGCACGGCGAACTCGCCCCGGGCGGGTCGGCGCCGCCGCGCGCTGACCAACGTTGCGCTGGCAAGCCTGCCGGAATGGCAGGGGGTGGCGAGCCGCGTCCGGTTCGCCCCCCGGAACGCAGAGAAGCGTGGTTCCCGGCCCTCGTCAAGGGTCGACCGATAACCGCCGGCGACACGTCACTACGGAAACACTCCTATTCAACACTCCTCGCTGTGCGCCTCCCGGTGAACAGTCACGGCATCCGGGGTTCATTCCAGCGGAGCGGGCGACGTCCCGCTCCGCCGTGATCCGAGAGCACGAGACCACGATTCATGGCGACCCGGCCCAGGGTGTCGCCGCGGGTGCCCACCGAGCCGGGTCGCGCGGCGACGGAATGCTCCCGATGTCCCACGGATGCCGAGTTGGGAGCGGCCAGCTCGGCATCCCCGCCCAACCCGGCCACCACGGCCGCCGGCTCCGGTCACCCACGATCGGCGAGTACCGATCCAGCCCGATCGCAATGCCGTTCATGCTGTGGCGCCTGAAGTTCTACCGGGC
>NZ_ADGX01000232.1 GCF_000177675.1 Parafrankia sp. EUN1f | reverse complement strand
CACGGGGCCGCCGCCGGCTGGCGCAATGTGTTCGGTTGGTCGCGGAGGGGGCCGTCTCAATCCTGACCCGCGGTTGGGTCATCAGCTCACCGTCCGCTCTGCCGTTATCAGGTTGAGCACATCTACGAAGGAAGAACTACCGATGAACCTTCGCCCCGGACGCCTGCGCGCCGTGGCCGTGCTGCTTGTGGTGCTCGGCCTGGTGGCAGCGGCGTGCTCCAACTCCTCGGGTGAGGCGGACAGCTCTCCCAGCACGGGCGGGAACAGCGCCAGCGCGCCTGGTGTGTCCAGCACGGAGATCAAGTTCTCCGTGCTGGGAACGAAGACGAACAATCCACTGGGTAACTGTCTGCACGAGTGCTTCCTCGAGGGCATCAAGGCCTACTTCGCGTACCGCAACAGCGAGGGCGGGGTGAACGGCCGCCAGCTCGTCGTGAGCAAGGAGGTCGACGACCAGCTCGGGCAGAACCAGCAGAAGGCCGTCGAGATCATCTCGGCCAACGACACCTTCGCCACCTTCAGCGCCACCCAGCTCGCGACCGGCTGGGGCGAGTTCGCCGAGGCGGGCGTCCCCCTGTATGGGTGGGCCATCCACCCGGCGGAGATGAGCGGCAAGGACTCGATCTTCGGCAACTCGGCGCCGCCCTGCCTGGACTGCATGGACCGCACCTTCACCTACGTGGCCAAGCTGGCGGGCGTCAAGAAGATCGCGGCCCTCGGCTACGGCGTTACCGACAACTCCAAGCAGTGCGTCAGCCAGATCACCGACACGGTCGACCGTTACAAGGCCACCACCGGCCAGGAGATCGTCTACAAGAACGACTCGCTGGCCTTCGGCCTGGCGAACGGCGTCGGCCCCGAGGTCACGGCCATGAAGAAGGCCGGCGCCGAGATCATCATGACCTGCCTGGACCTCAACGGCATGAAGACGCTGGCCCAGGAGCTCAAGCGGCAGGGCATGGACAACATTCCGATGTACCACCTGAACTCCTACAACCAGAAGTTCGTCACCGACGCCGACGGCCTTTTCGAGGGCGACTACATGAGCGTTGCCTTCCGCCCCTTCGAGGCCGGTGACGGCGACAGCTCGATGACCGCCTTCCGTAAGTGGATCGAGAAGGAGGGTGGGGAGCTCGACGAGATGGCCATGTACGGCTGGATCGACGCGGACCTCGCCTACCAGGGCCTTCTCGCGGCTGGGAAGAACCCGACCCGGGATGCGGTGATCTCCGCCACCAACAAGCTGACGGACTACACCGCCGGCGGTCTCATCTTCCCCGTCGACTGGTCGCGTCAGCACGTGCCGGCCACCAAGGCGGACCCGATCACCCACGGTTACAAGCAGGTGTGTCGGGCGCTGGTCCAGGTGAAGAACGGCAAGTTCCAGCTGGTCGGTGGCACGAAGGACAAGCCGTTCGTCTGCTGGCCCGCCAAGGACGACACCTGGACGGAGCCGACGCTGACCACCTTCAAGTAGGCAGCAGGCAAACCGGCAGCACGTCGGCCGGCTGAACAACATCTCGGGTCCGGAACGGCAGGCCGCCGCGCGGCCCACGCGCAGCCAGCAGGCGCGTGGGCCGCGCGGCGTTCTCGGTCAGCCGCGCGGGGCCCGCGGCGGGGGCCCGGCCGGGATCTCCACGGCGATCTCGTCGCCGAGGCGGTAACCCGCGGTCAGCGGCAGGTCGTCGCCGCTCCAGAAGCGCCCGGGGTCATACCAGTTCGGCCGGCGCCCCGGCGGCAGCAGCCCCATCGCCTCGTAGGTGACGGCCACGACCTCGGCGCAGTAGGCGGACTCCAGACCGGCTGGCGAAGGCTCGGCACGGGCCGGTCGGGCTCCCCTCAGGAGACCCAGCACCCGCGACGCGCGGGTCCGCGGGGAGGTGTCCGCCTCGGTGGCGATACTCGTCTGCGGCGAGACGGCCGTCTCCGGGGACGGAAGGTGGGCCTGCGGTGACGGGCCCGCTGTGGTGGTGGCGCCGGCGACCCGCAGCCGTGGTGCCCGGCCGGCGAGCCACCGGCCCGCGAGCCGTGCCGTCGACGGGAACGGGGTGCCGTCGAGCCGGGCGACCGTACGCAGCACGGCGTCCTCGGCCGCCCGGTCGACGGTCGGCTCGAGCTGGCGCAGCCAGGCCCGCTGGCCGTACCGGTTGCCCCAGACGACGACGGCCTCGCGCAGGTCGTGAAGCTGCACTCCGCGATGGTGACCGCCGGCCCACACGTCGTGCAGGGAACGACCCAGCTCCGCGTGCCACATCAACGGCGGAAGGTCGTCGAGGACGACGGCCATCCCGACATGGTTCACCGGGCTGTTCGTCGTGAGCTGGATCGCGCGGTCCATGGTGCTGCGGCCGCGGAAGATCCACACGTCGCCGGTGCGGGTGAGCTCCACGGCGTCGTCGAGGGTCAGGGGTCGGCCGCCCATGACGCCAGCCTAGTGCCGGTGGCCAGCACGGCCGAAGCCATGGGGATGGTGGTCGTTCTGGCGGCCGTAGTCCCCAGGCCCTGTCGGGCAGCAGCGGCGGCGCGTCTGGACGCCCGGCCGTAGCTGGCCCGAGGGTGCTCTCTCCGTAGCCTGAGCGCATGAAGAGATGGAAGTTGTCCCTCGGTGCGGGGCGTGGTCGCTGGTGGAAGGTGCTCGGGCTGGCCGGCGTCGTGGGGGTCGCGGCCGGGGGCGCCGCGGTGGCGCGCGCGGAGCGCTCCCGGCGCGCCTACACCCCGGACGAGGTCCGGGCGCGGCTCGTCACCCGGTATGCCGAGGCAGCCTCCGGATCCGCCGCCGAGGTGGTCGACGAGACCGCTGGCGAGGCCGCCGCCAACGACACCGCGGCGGAAGCCGGTCGGGATCGCGAAGGGCGCAACGGCTCGTAGCGCCCTGCCCCCGCCCCCTCCCGGCAACCCGCCCGCCACCCACCCTTGCATCGTTGCAGTATTGCAATAGTGGGCTCGCCCTGACACGATGCTGGCGCCAACTTTGTCGATCAGACTTGTGAAGTTATGGCGTCCCGTCGGGTGATGGCCCTGCCGTGCGGCCCGACGCCAGGCGCCACGGGAGGAACACAGTGACCATCGACCTGATGGGCGGCCTCGACGCGGACCGCGAGTTCGTTCTCCCGGGCCAGCCGGACGACCCCCAGACGCGCGAGTCGGTCAACGCCTGGATCTGGGACGACGGCGCCGAGTTCGGCCTGCCCCGCGTCGGCATCGAGGCGGTCGGCGACCAGTGGGAGACCCACGACATCCAGGTGAACATCGCGCTCGCCGACGGCCGGGTGTTCAACATCTTCGACTCCGGCAAGGTGCACGATCCGATCGGCGCCGACGGGCGTCCCCGCACCCTCGGTGCCGGGCCGCTGTCGTACGAGCTCGTCGAGCCGTTCCGGCACTGGCGCGGGCGGCTGGACGGGTTGGCCGTGCAGACCACGGTCGGGGCACAGATCGACGGCAGCTACCGGCGCGGGGCGTCCGACGGGCCGCTGGTCCCGGTCGAGCTCGACCTGGACCTGCGCAGCGCCGTTCCACCGTGGGAGGGCGGCACGCTGCTGGAGGAGGCCGGTCGGGTGCTCGCCACCCAGGAGGAGGGCGCGCTGATGGGCGGGCCCCGCTTCGAGCAGCTCTTCCGGGCCGAGGGGCGGCTGCGCCTCGGCGACGAGGTGTTCGACCTGAACGGCGGTGGCCTGCGGATCCGCCGGGCTGGAATCCGTCGGCTGGCCGCGTTCCGGGGCCATGTCTGGCAGTCGGCGCTGTTCCCGAGCGGCCGGGCGTTCGGCCTGTGCCTGTACCCGCCGCGCCCCGACGGCAAGCCCACGTTCAACGAGGGCTACCTGTTCGACGGCGACGGCGAGCTGATCCCGGCGCGGGTCACCCGGGCGCCCTGGCTGCGTGAGCTGCGGGCCAGCGGCGGGGACGTCTCCGTCACCCTGGAGACGTCGCGGGGCGAGACCACGATCGAGGGCGAGACCATCCTGTCGACCTTCGCGACGATGGGCGCCGACATCGGCTCCGCCTCGCGTCTGCACCTGCAGCAGGCCCTCGCCCGCTACAGCTGGGACGGGGAGACCGCGAACGGCATGATCGAAAGGTCGGCCGTTCTAGGCTGAGTATCGCGACGCCGCGGTGGACAGCGGCGGCGGTGCACAGCCGCGGCGGACAGCCGCGGCGGACGGGCGTCGCGGTCCACCGGGACGGCGGTCGAGATCAGGCACGCGGGCGGGAAGTGCTCCGCGCGCGAGGGGAGTGCTCGAGAGATGGCGCGGCGTTTCCGCTTCAACACCGGCCCGGGCCGGACACCGGACGTCAGCACGCTGCGCCAGGCCGGCCAGCGCATCGAGGCCCTCGGCTACTCGACCTTCGCGCTGGCCGACCATTTCATGATCCCGTTCGCGCCGCTGATCGCCCTGCAGGCGGTCGCGGACGCGACGACCACGCTGCGGATCACGCAGACCGTGCTGAACCAGGACTTCCGCCATCCTGCCGTCCTGGCGAAGGAGCTGGCGACGCTCGACGTGCTGTCCGAGGGCCGCCTGCAGATCGGCCTCGGTGCCGGCTGGATGCGGGCCGAGTACGAGCAGGCGGGCCTGCGCTTCGATCCCGCTCCGGCCCGCATCGAGCGCCTGGAGGAGGTCGTCGTCATCCTGAAGGGCCTGTTCGGCGGCGAGCCGCTGCATCACGCGGGCAGGCACTTCACGGTCGACGGGCTGCGCGGCACGCCGCGGCCGAACCAGCGCCCGCACCCGCCGATCATGATCGGCGGCGGTGGCCGGCGGCTGCTGTCGACCGCCGGACGGCAGGCCGACATCGTCCAGATCATGCCGCGGATCTCTCGGGGTGGACCGGCGGAGCCCGAGCGCGACCCGTTCGGCGCCGACACCTACCTGGAGAAGATCGACTGGGTGCGGGTGGCAGCCGGTGACCGCTTCGCCGACATAGAGCTTGCCGCCCAGCTGCTGCACGTGACCGTCGGCGCGGAGCCCGACGACGAGTTCGAGTCGTTCTACCAGGGCTTCGTTCGGCAGCGGGTGGACACGGGCGCGGGTGCCGTGCCGTCCCGCGAGGAGCTGCGCGCATCCCCGATGGTGTTCGTCGGCTCCCTCGACGAGGTGTGCGCGCAGTTCGTGGACGTCCGCGACCGGTTCGGCATCAGCTACTTCTCGACCCCGCTCGATGCGACCGCCGAGGCGCTGGCACCGGTCGTCGAACGGCTGGCCGACTGCTGAGGCGCAGGCGCCGGCGGGCGGGGCCGGCGGGCGGGGCCGGTCGGCCTCGGCGCGCGTGCCGCTGTGTGCGTCGGCGTGCGTGTCGGCGAACGCGGCGGCGAGCTCGTCGAGCTCGTCGCGCGCGTCCGGGTGCGCGACGTTGCGGATCAGCTCGTCCGCCTGCTGGCGCAGGCTGCTGGCCTGATGTCGGCCACGCCGTGCTCGCTCACGACATGACTGTGCTGAAAGCTGGTGGTCGGCTCGGACAGCGCGGTCGTTGACGCGGCGGCGGGGAGAATGTTGACCTCGGTGCCCATCGACAACCGTCCATCGACCGGCCGGCTGGTGTGCAGCACGACGACATCAGGGCGGTACCCGCCGGTGAACAGACGTGGGACGAGGCCGAGGCGGCTGGGCAGGTATTCGAGTGTCGGGCGGCCCCGCATACCGGGGCCGACGAACGGGGTCACCGGAATGACTCCGGGCCGGTCCGGGAGGCCTTTCTGCGGATTCAGCACGAAAAGTCGGTAGCGCTCGACCGTGCGGTCGAGGGCGCTCAGCGCGACGAGTGGCGACGCGAAGTTCCCGGCCGCCACCACCGTCGGCGGATTCTCTCCACCTGCGCCAACGGCGCTGATCTCGCCGCGTTCGTCGTTTTCGTCGCTTTTGCCGCGAGCGCCCAGACGGGCTGCGACCAGATCGCCAAGGGTCGATTCGTCGACGCTGCGCATGTCTCTATTGTCGTGGGTCGCTCCTGCGCCGGCCGATGCCGGTCCAGCGGACCGCCTATGTACCCACTGGTACCCCATTGCCAGCACAGTCCTTACCCACCAGTTGCCCACGGAGCCGCCATGGGTCTCTCCTGGGGTGCCCGTACGGCGGTGGCCCGGGAATGCGCTCGGGCGGTATCGGCGGCGTCGGCGCGGTAAATGGAGTGCAATCGCGGACGTGCCGTGACACCGGGAATTCGGTCGGCGTGCCGGGCGTCGGCGGCCGGAGAGCCCGTCGCGCCGTAAGGTGGCTGACCGTGCTGCCTGCGTCACGCCACCGGTCGCGCAGGCGACTCGAACGGTCGGTCAGTCGGGCCCGCCCCGCCTGTGGCTCCACCCACATTCACCTGGATCAATCCGTCGGTTCAGGCGGTCGCCCCACCACCCCGCCACGCAGTGGTTGACGCGCCGGCCCGCGCTGCGAATCCTTGTCCTCCAGCGGGTGGGCTGGGGGCCGACTGGCGGGAGTGTGCATCGTGAGGAGCAGAAGTGACCGAGGAAGTTTCCGCAACTCCACACCGGAGTTATTACGGGCGCTGGAAACCGCAGCGCCGCCCGTACTGGGCCCGGGGCCGCTCCAGGGATCTCGCCATTGCATTGTCGGTCATTCTGCTGGGTGCCACGGTCGGATGTTCCACGCCGGATGAGTCGGCCTCGCCGACCGCCTGCGCGGCCGTCCCGGGAGTCACCGACGACACGATCAACCTGGGAATGATTCTCTCCGACACGGGAACCGCGGCCAGCCAGGCCATCGGCGCCCGTGCCGGCGCCGACGCACGGTTCAGCTCCCAGAACGAGGCCGGTGGGGTGCACGGCCGGAAGATTGTCTACGACCTGCGCGACGACCAGTCGGACCAGGGGGAGAACCTGGCAGCGGCGAAGAACCTCGTCGAGAAGGAGGGCGTCTTCGGTGTCTTCAGCGCGACGAGTGTGTCCACCGGCTCGGCCGAGTACCTGCACAGCGCGAGGGTTCCGGTGTTCGGCCTGGCGATGGAAGCGGCGTGGGGCACCTACGACAACATGGTGAGCTATCTCAATCGCTTTCCGTCGTCGGTGGTCTTCGACACGCTCGGGAAGTTCGCCAAGGCAAAAGGCGTCCAGCGCGCGGTGATCCTCACTACCGGCACCTCCGTCGCCTCCGTGGCCGGCGCGGGAAGGATAACCTCGATTCTCCAGCATTCCGGAATCGAGGTCGTGGGAACCGTCGACTACGCCCCGGCGCTGACCACACCGGCAACCATCGGCCGCCAGATCGCGCGGACCGGGGCCGACGCCCTGTTCGCGCCGGTGACCGGAGACGACTTCATCGACGCCTACCAGGGCGCGATGGCCGCCGGTGCCGACCTCAAGGTCGGGCTCGGGGTCAGTGGGTACGGTCACGAGCTGCTGGCCCGGAAGGGCGCGAAGATGGCCGGCGCCTATTTCTACGTCGCCTATCTCCCCTTCGAGGCTGACACGGTTGCCCAGCAGACCTATCTGGACGCGATCGCGCGCTACGCGCCGGAGCTGGATCCGCCGGACGCGCAGGCCGCGATCGAGTCCTACATCACCGCCGATCTACTGATCGAGGGGCTGCAGGCCGTCGGGCCGTGCCCGACCCGGCAGGGGGTGCTCACCGCGCTGCGGTCGATCTCGGACTACGACGGCGCCGGTCTGCTGCCCGCGCCGGTCGATCTCACCCAGGGGTTCGGCCAGTCCGCGCGCTGCCTGACCTTCGTGCGGGTCAACGCCGTGGGCACGGGCTTCGACGTCGAACAGCCGTCAGTGTGCGGAGATCAGATCGCCGGCGGTACCTCGTGACGTCGTGACGGCGGCCAGCCCGGCGCCCGCCGAACGTGTTTAGCAGCGGTCCGCCGAATCTGCCGCGCGCCGCCACGCGGCCGGCCGACCCGGCGGCACCGAGGTAGGGGAGCGCGACCGGACAACCGGCGGGGCGAGAAGGGGAACCACGCAACGCCGGTTCGGCGCTCATGTGGCGCCCATTTTGATCCACCCACATTCACCTGGATCAATCCGTCGGTTCAGGCGGTCGCCCCACCACCCCGCCACGCAGTGGTTGACGCGCCGGCCCGCGCTGCGAATCCTTGTCCTCCAGCGGGTGGGCTGGGGGCCGACTGGCGGGAGTGTGCATCGTGAGGAGCAGAAGTGACCGAGGAAGTTTCCGCAACTCCAGACCGGAGTTGTTACGGGCGCTGGAAACCGCAGCGCCGCCCGTACTGGGCCCGGGGCCGCTCCAGGAACCTGGCCATTGCATTATCCGTGGCTTTGCTGGGTGCGGCAGTCGGGTGTTCGGCACCGGATGGGTCGGCGGCGACGGCCGCCTGTTCGCCGGTCACGGGAGTCACTGACGACACGATCAACCTCGGTCTGATCCTGTCCGACACGGGTATCGCGGCCAATCAGGTCATCGGCGCCCGCGCCGGTTTCGACGCCCGGATCCTGTCCGAGAACGAAGCCGGTGGGGTGCACGGCCGTAAGATCGTCTACGAGCTGCGCGACGACGAGTCGGACCAGCTGGTGAACCTGGCCGCGGCACGGGACCTCGTGGCGAAGGAGCAGGTCTTCGGTATTTTCAGCGCGACGACCGTGTCCACCGGCTCGGCCGAGTACCTGAACAAGGCCGACGTCCCGGTGTTCGGTCTCGCCACGGAAGCAGCGTGGACGAACTACGCCAACATGGTGAGCTATCTCAACCGAATGCCGTCGTCGGTGGTCTTCGACACCCTCGGGAAGTTCGCCAGGTCAAAAGGCGTCCAGCGGGCGGTGATTGTCGCGACCCCCGGTTCCCTGGCCTCGCAGGCCGGTGCCGGCCGGATCACCTCGATCCTCGAGCACTCCGGGATCGAGGTGGTGGGAACCCTCAACTACGCACCGGCGCTGACCGCACTGGCAACCATTGGCCGGCAGGTCCGGCAGACCGGTGCCGATGCCCTGTTCGCCCCGGTGACCGGCGATGACTTCGTCGACATCTACCAGGGGGCGGTTTCCGCCGGCGCCGACCTCAAGGTCGGGCTCGGGATCAACGGCTACGGCCACGAGTTGCTCGCCCGAAAAGGCGCGAAGATGGCCGGCGCCTACTTCTACGTCGCCTATCTCCCCTTCGAGGCTGACACGGTTGCCCAGCAGACCTATCTCGACACGATCGCGCGCTACGCGCCGGAGCTGGATCCGCCGGACGCGCAGGCCGCGATCGAGTCCTACATCACCGCCGATCTGCTGATCGAGGGGCTGCAGGCCGTCGGGCCGTGCCCGACCCGGCAGGGGGTGCTCACCGCGCTGCGGTCGATCTCGGACTACGACGGCGCCGGTCTGCTGGGCGCGCCCGTCGATCTGACCAAGGGTTTCGGTCAGTCGGCCCGTTGCCTGACCTTCGTGCGGGTCAACACGGCAGGCACCGGCTTCGGCGTCGAGCAGCCGTCGGTGTGCGGAGATCCGATCACCGGTGGCGCCCCCTGAGCCCGTGATCCCCGGCCGCGAGCTGGTATCCCCGCAGCCGGGGATACCAGACCTCCTACGACTTGGCGTCGGACCACCGCCCGACGACGGTGATGTCCGCGACGAAGCGGACGTTGCTTCCGGCCGCCCAGTACGCTGCGGTCGACTCCAGGGCCCTGCGGGTCGCGGCGACCGCCTCAGCCGCCCTGGCGGTCGGAACGTGCAGCAACAGCTCGTCGTGCAGGCAGAGCACGATCTCGCCGCCCAGCGGCACGAGCAGCTGGCGTACCGTCACCGCCCAGGCCTTGAACAGCTCGGCGGCTGAACCCTGGACGACGGCGTTGCGGGCGAACCGGCCCCACGCCGCGGCGGCCCGGTCGGGATCGGCGCCGCCGACGGCACCCTGGTCCGGTCCGCGATCGTCCGCGCCCCCCGGGCCGGCGCCGGCGTCCACCCCCGGCACCGCAGCTGTGCCCGCGCGCGTGCCGCCGCCC
>NZ_ADGX01000233.1 GCF_000177675.1 Parafrankia sp. EUN1f | reverse complement strand
CTTCATCCGGGAGGCACGCTCACCCGAGCTGCCCGTCGTGCTGCTCGAGGATCTCGCCGCGTTGTGCGGCTTGGTGTTCGCGCTCGCCGGAGTCGGCCTGACGCTGCTGCTCGACGAGCCGCTCTGGGACGCTGCGGGCACCGTCGCCATCGGCGTGCTGCTGCTGGTCGTCGCGGTGATCGTCGCGGTGGAGACCTACGGCATGCTCGTCGGTGAGGCCGCCACGCCGCAGACAGTGGAGGCGATCCGGCACGCGCTCGCCGCCACGCCCGCGGTCACCACCGTGATCCACATGAGGACGCTGCACCTCGGCCCCGACGAGCTGTTGGTCGCGGCCAAGATCGGGCTTGACCCCGACCTGACGACGGCCCAGGTCGCCGCGGCTATCGACGATGCCGAAGCCCGTCTGCGGGCGGTGGTGCCCATCGCCCGTCGTGTCTACCTCGAGCCCGACATCCCCCGGGAGCCGGCGGCCGAGCCCCCCGCGTCCGGGGTGGGCGCGTCGCCGGAGGCCAGCGCCTGACGCCTGGCACCCGACCCAGGCACCCGGTGTTCCGGTGTTCCGGTGTTCAGCGCAGGTGTCCGGGCGTTCAGATGGCCCGCGCGCCCGGCGCTCGGGCGCTCTGACCCCCGCGGCCTCAGCCGCTGCTGAGGAGCACCCGCAGAGCCACGGCACCGAGGGCGCCGGCGCCGATCAGCAGCAGCGGGAGATCACCGGCGCGCACGGTGTCACCGGGTCCGTCCGGGCGTGGCCGGGGAGCCAGCGCCGCGACCGCAAGCCAGGGCGCCAGTGGCAGCCAGGTCTGCTCCACCCCGCCCCAGGCGAGCCCCGCGCAGAGACTGAACAACGCGGCCGCGCCGGCCCCGACCAGAAACGGCCAGCCCGGGGTGAGCCGGATGCGGCGCAGGGCGCGGATCACCACCGGCCCGCCGGCGAGCAGCACGACGACGGCGTCCAGGGCCAGCCAGGCCAGTGCCGTGCCGAGGCCGACGTCCGCCCGGGCCTGGGCCAGGCCGTCCGGCCAGGAGAAGCCCCACGCGAAGTACAGCCAGAAGGGCAGCAGCGCACCAAGCCCCGTGAAGACGTTCATGAGCGGCCGGCGCCGGACGAAGTACGCCGCCGCGACGCCCACGCCGAGCCAGACGGCCCCGTAGTCGAACAGGCTGGTGATGCCCAGCAGCAGGCCGGACAGCAGAGCCCACAGCAGTCGCCAGCGCCGGCCCGGCTCGCATCCCACCACGCCGACGGCCAGCGCCGCCGCGGCGGGCAGGACGGTGACCGCGCGCGGCGAGGCCGCGGCCCACAATGCCCACGGTGTCAGAACCAGCACGGGTACCGCCCGGCGGGCCGCCGTCTCGTGACACAGCGAGCGCACCGCGACCGCGATCAGTGGCACGCTGGCCGCGGCCAGCGCCGTGAGGACCAGCCCAAGCGCGAGGCCGCCGCCACCGCCCGGTGCGGCGCCGAGTCCGAGCCGGCCCAGCAGCCAGACCAGAAGCACCGGCCCAGGCGGCTGCCTGGCCACCTGCTCGGCCGCAGGCATGCCAGCCGCCGGCGCCGCGGCACCGGCGGAGCCGTCCGCGGCCGTGGACGGCGACCCGTCGAGGAACGGGGTCGTCCAGTGCGCCAGATAGGCGAGTGGATCGTCGTCGACGGTGTCCGCGACAGCGAGGTAGGCCGGCGGTGGGTGAAGGCCGCTGGACAGGTCGGGGCCGGCCGCGGTGGCGAGCGCGACGCTCCAGAGCAGGGAGCCGACGAAGCCGAGAAGCAGCAGGACGGGCCAGCGAACGCGGGTACTCCGACGGGCGAGGGCCAGGGTGATGCTGGCCACCAGCACCGGCAGGAGCACCGACGGCCCCAGCCGGGGGGTTCGCCAGACCAGCGGGAACGACGTCGCCTCGAGCAGGTCGGCCCTGCGCAGGAGGGCGGCCAGCAGCAGGCCGGCGGCCGCGGTGGCGCACCAGAACCCGAGGTCGACGGCCTGGGCCCGGATCACCGGTCGATCCAGGGAGCTGCGCCGCCCGAGGTGACCGCCACCGGATCGTTGCGGCGCATCGAGGTCGGTCATGCTCATGGGGTCCCGCTTCTCGGGCTTGGGCTCGGGCCTGCCCCCCCGGTCACCCTCCGCGCCCGCGCCTGGGTGTTGCGCGCGGTTTCCGGCGGGTGAGCCGGAGATCGGAGGCTCCGGTGGGGATGCCGTCCGCGCCGGCCGGCCGTTGACCATGCATGCACGGTAACCAGTCTTTGCGGGCCGTGGATCCGCGCGGGTGAGCCAATGCGGATGTACTGTCGGTAACGATGTTGGGCACGTCGCTCGGCGGCCTGTGTCGGGTAGGGCTCCGGGATCCCGGGCCTGGTCCGGTCCAGGCAACGGATTAGGTAACGGATCCGGTTGTCGAACGTCGGTTTGCAGGTCAGGGGGCCTCGCCGTCGGGTGAGGGCATGGTCCGCGTCCTGGCACGGACTGGTGCGAGCCTGACCTGGCGACTGCCCAACCGCGTGTGATGGATCACACGGGCTTCGAGTGGCGCGGACACCGAAGCTGGGTGAAGATCGGTTCGCAGATCATCGAACACGGAGGGGGCCACATTGGCCGAGCTTAGGAAAGGAACCCGGATCACCGGGGCGGAGCGGGACAAGCTCGCTGCCGAACTTCGGAAGAAGTACGAGTCCGGACAGAGCATTCGTCTGCTCGCGGAGTCGTCGGGTCGTTCGTACGGGTTTGTCCACCGCATCCTGTCTGAATCCGGCACGACGCTGCGCGGACGTGGTGGCGCGACTCGGGGTACCAAGAAGAAAAGCTCCTGACCATGAGCGTGCCTGTCGCCGCCGTGTCTGCTGCGGCGGCGACCAGGCTGGTCACGGTCACGTCTGGTCCCTGTGTCTCACTTACGGTCAGTAGCGAGTCGCCGGGCGGAGCGGGTGCCAGTGCCTCCGTTCCGGGCGTGGCCGAGGCAATGGACGACGCTCTGCGCGATCTGCGGGGCGATATCCGTGTTGTGGTCGTTCGCGGGCTTGCACGACTCCCGCAGCTGCCGGCACCGCCGACCGGTTCCGGACCCGCCGCCGGCTCCGGCTTCGACCGCTCGTTCGACCGCTGGTCGCGGGTGGTGCGCCGGCTGTCGGAGCGCCCGGACCGGGTCAGCGTGGCCGTCCTCGCAGGCCGGGTCTCAGGCGTGGGCCTCGCCCTCGCACTGGCCTGCGACCTGCGGGTGATGGCGCAGGACTCGGCACTGCAGCTCACCGATTCCGGTCACGGCCGCGTCCCCGCGCTGGGCGTGGCCCGGGCCCTGCTGGGCTCGATCGGCTACTCGCGCGCCCTGCACCTCTGCCTGACCGGGCAGCCTGTGTCAGCGCACGAGGCCGCGGGTCTCGGTCTCGCGGCTGTCGTCGCGCCCGGCGATCGGCTCGATGCCGAGGTCGGCCGTCTGGTCGACCGCGTGCTCGCGGTGCCGCGCGACGCCGCGACGGAACTGAAGGCGCTGCTGGCCGGCGCCCGCCACGATGCCGAGGCGGATGCCGATACGGCAGCTCTCGCCCGCCTGCTCGCCGCGGAAACGGGGAATGCCGGCTAGCCGGATGCGCGGCCGGGATTCGTCGGAGGTCTGATGAGAACAGCGGTCGGCGACAACTGGTCCGTCCTGAGGTCGTACCAGCGGGATCGCTCCGTCGCCCGGACCCGGCTGCGGCCCGGCACCATACGGCGTATCGGCGGGTTCGCCCGGCCACATCGGCGGCAGCTCGCGGGCTTCGGCGTCCTCATCCTGATCGGCGCGGCGACCGGAGCGGTCACCCCGCTGCTGCTCAAGGCGATCATCGATGACGGTGTCGTACCCGGCCGGGCCGAGGTCGTTCAGACGCTCGCCGCCGTCGTCGCCGCCCTCGCGGTCGTCGAGGCGCTGCTCGCGCTGGCCCAGCGCTGGTTCAGCGCGCGTATCGGCGAGGGCCTGATCTACGAGCTGCGGTCCGCGGTCTTCGAGCACGTGCAGCGCCAGCCGCTCGCCTTCTTCACCCGTACCCAGACGGGAGCGTTGATCACCAGGCTCAACAACGACGTTCTCGGGGCCCAGGCCGCCTTCACGAACACACTCTCCGCCGTGCTCTCCAACGCCGCGTCGTTGGTCTTCGTACTCGCGGCGATGCTCAGCCTGTCCTGGCAGATCACGGTGGTCGCGCTCGTGCTGCTGCCGGTGTTCGTCGTTCCGGCGCGGACGCTCGCGCCCCGGCTGGCCGCGCTGACCCGGGAGAGCTACGGGCTGAACGCGGACATGAACACGATGATGACGGAGCACTTCAACGTCGGCGGCGCCCTGCTGACGAAGCTTCACGGCGATCCCGCCCGGGAGGCCGCGACCTTCCGGCGGCGCGCGAGCCGGGTCCGTGACATCGGCGTCACCAAGGCCATGTACGGGCGGATCTTCTTCGTCTGCCTCACGTTGGTGGCCTCGCTCGCGACGGCGATCGTCTATGGCGTGGGCGGGACCCTCGCGGCGCGGGGAGGCCTGGAGGTCGGCACGATCGTCGCGCTGACCGCCTACCTGGCGCGCCTGTACGGCCCGCTGACCCAGCTCTCCAACGTGCATGTGGACGTGATGACGGCGCTGGTGTCCTTCGAGCGGGTCTTCGAGGTCCTCGACCTGCCCCCGGCCATCCAGGACGCGGAGAACGCCGTCGACCTGCCCGCAGGGCCACTGTCCGTCGAGTTCGACCAGGTCGGCTTCCGCTATCCGGCTCCGGGAGAGGTGTCGCTTGCCTCCCTGGCCGCGACCACGGCGCTCGACGACGAGGTTCCCGAACCGGTGCTGCACGGCATCACGTTTCGGGTCGCCCCCGGTGAGCTGGTCGCGCTCGTCGGCCCATCAGGCGCGGGCAAGACAACTATCAGCCACCTTGTCGGACGTATCTACGACGCCACCGAGGGCATCGTCCGGGTGGGTGGTGCCGACGTCCGCGATGCCACCGGGCGATCGCTGCGGGCCAGGATCGGCATCGTCACCCAGGACGCGCATCTGTTCCACGACTCCATCCGGGCGAACCTGCTGTTCGCGCGGCCGGAAGCCAGCGAGGAGCAGATGTGGGACGCCCTGGACGCGGCGCAGGTCGGCGAGTCGGTCCGGGCCCTGCCGGCCGGGCTGGACACGGTCGTCGGTGATCGTGGCTACCGGCTGTCGGGCGGTGAGAAGCAGCGGCTCGCCATCGCGCGCCTGCTGCTCGCCGGCCCCTCGGTCGTCGTGCTCGACGAGGCCACCGCGCACCTCGACAGCGAGTCGGAGGCGGCCGTCCAGCGTGCGCTGAGCGCGGCGCTGGTCGGACGGACCTCCCTGGTCATCGCCCACCGCCTCTCGACCGTCCGCGCGGCCGACCGCATCCTGGTGGTCGACCGCGGGCGGATCATCGAGAGTGGCACCCATGACGAACTGATCGCGGGCGGCGGTCTCTACGCCGAGCTCCACCACACGCAGTTCGCCGCGGGCACGGCACCGGTCTCAGGCTGAGCGGTCTCAGGCTCAGCGGTCTCAGGGCGAAGGGTCTCAGGCCCAGCGGTTCAGGCGGCCGCCGGGACGGTGAGCACGTCACCAGCGCCGTCGATGGTGGCCGTGCCGCTCACGGCCGCGGACGTGGTGCTCAGCGGCCCGGACCCCAGGGGGGTGGCCGTGTGCTCCGGGCCGTCGTGCGGGACGGCGATGTCGATGTCACCGGAGGCGCGTCGGTGAATTGCGGGATTGTTGGTCATAACCGGGCTCCAGGTTGGTTCGTCAGCGGCTACCCACCGCTGGGGCTGGACGTCCGGGATCGTTCGGCGCCGTTGCCAGCTTTCCCGTAACTGTCTGTCGCGTGCACTTGCGGGCGGACCATGCGAAGGTACGCCTGTTGTGCCGTTGCGTGCACCAGGTATCAGGACGCACGGCGGGGAAACGGTCACAGAACCTCTTGGGACCATTGGGCGCCCAAGCGGCGGATCGAGGTGTGTCACCAGCCCCCAGTGGTCAATGACGCCTCATCGTTACTTAGGCTTTGACCGTGCCACGAAGAGCCAAGATAGTTTGCACCCTCGGCCCGGCCACCAACTCGCCTGAGATGGTCCGGGCCCTCGTAGACGCCGGAATGGACATTGCCAGGCTCAACTTCTCGCATGGGACGCACGAGCAACACGCCTCCACCTACAAGCTGGTTCGGGACGCCGCCGAGGCCGCCGGCCGCAATGTGGGCATCCTGGCGGACCTGCAGGGGCCCAAGATCCGCCTCGGCAAGTTCGCCGACGGTGGAGTGACCCTGCTGCCCGGTCAGCACTTCACCGTCACGATCCGCGACGTCCTGGGAGATCAGGAGCAGGTCGGCACGACCTACACCGGCCTGCCCCGTGACGTCGCCGCCGGCGACACGATCCTCGTCGACGACGGTCGGCTCAACCTGCGCATCGACGGTGTCGAGGACACCGATGTCCGGACCACCGTCGTGATCGGCGGCAAGGTCAGCGACCACAAGGGCATGAACATCCCGAGTGCCGCGCTGACCGTCCCGGCGCTGTCCGAGAAGGACGCCTCCGACCTGCGGTTCGCCCTCGAGCTCGGCGTTGACATGATCGCGTTGTCGTTCGTCCGGTCCGCCGAGGACTACCAGGCGGTCCGGACGATCATGGACGAGGTCGGCCTGAGGGTCCCCGTCCTGGCGAAGATCGAGAAGCCGCAGGCGGTCGATGAGCTGGATGGCATCATCGAGGCCTTCGACGGCCTCATGATCGCCCGCGGTGACCTGGGCGTCGAGCTGCCACTCGAGGACGTCCCGCTGGTCCAGAAGCGTGCCGTCAGCCAGGCGCGCGAGCGGGCGAAGCCGGTCATCGTCGCCACCCAGGTGCTCGAATCCATGGTCAGCGCCCCGCGCCCGACCCGGGCGGAGGCGAGTGACTGCGCCAACGCCGTGCTCGACGGCGCGGACGCGATCATGCTCTCGGCCGAGACGAGCGTCGGTTCGTATCCAGTCGAGGCCGCTGCCACCATGGGGCGGATCATCGAGGTCGCCGAGGCGGACCTGGCCCGGATCCCACCGCTGCGCACGCAGCCGCGGACACTGGGCGGCGCCATCGCCCAGGCGGCGGTCAGTGTCGGGGAGGCGGTGGGCGCCCGGTACCTGGTCGCCCACACCCTCAGCGGCGACACCGCTCGCCGGCTGATCCGCTACCGCAGCTCGGTCCCCGTGCTGGCCTTCTCGCCGCTTCCCGCGGTGCGCAACCAGATGTCGCTGCTGTGGGGCGTCGAGACGATCATCGTGCCATTCGCCGACAGCACGGACGAGATGGTTCGGCAGGTGGACACGGCGCTGCGCAAGAACGGCTATCTCCAGCCCGGTGAGCTGGTCGTGGTCGTCGCGGGCACCCCGCCCGGCGTCGCCGGTATGACCAACACGATGCGGGTGCACCGGATCGGTGAGGCGGTCTGACCGCCCGGCGGTGGTCCGGCCCGGGGCCGCGCCGGACCACCGCCACGGCCACCCGTACGACCGGTGCCGCCACGGCTGTCGCCACCACGATCGTGGTGGCGACAGCCGTGGCGGTGCTGACAGCGACTGAGCCTGGGCCCGCCTCGCACCGCCCGGTGGTGCGGGATGAGCGTCCGGCGATCTGCAGCTTCGGCGGCGCGCACGACGAGAACTGTCCAGCGAATGGGACCTGCCAGGTAGCGCGTGGTCTGGTGCGGACCGGGTCGGGAAGGCCGGTGCCCGGGGCTGCGCGCGGGTCAGATCGTGGTGGCGAGCTCGATGACGCGCCGCGGGTCGTCCGGATGGTTGACCTCGTCGAACAGGATCCAGCGGTGAATCTGGATCTCGTACAGCCGGTGGGCGTTGGCGTCGGCCCTCATCAGCTCGCGGTTGGCCAGTTCACTGCCTGCCGGCCAGCGCCCGTGGTAGATCGGGAGCAGCGCGGGCGCGGATTCGTCCGGCACCTGCCGCGCCGTTCCCGCGAAGCTCACCCCCTGGACCTCCTGGCCCAGCCCGTCGAGCTCGATGGTGAGCACGGCGCCGGCCACCCGCCGGTCGGCCCGGATGTTCCGGCAGTGCGCGCGATCGGGACGGGAGATGAACAGGAGCCGGTCCGGATCGAACGAACTCGCGTACCAGAGGTTGCACACAACCGGCTCGCCGCTCTCCGCCAGCGTCGCGATCTGCATCACCTTTCCGTCGCGGACGTAGTTCCGGGTCAGGGTCAGGTCGGCGGAGACGGTGTCGGAGGTTGACGTTGACACGGGAATCCTCCCAATCGTCGGGTGTGGGCCCTGCAACGTGAACAGTGCCCCCGTCGGACTTCGGAAGTTTCGCCGACGGGGTAACCGGCTGGCCGCCGGATTCTGAAATTGGTCGGATCTTTGTTCTGCGGATGGTGAGGCGATATCGGCCTACAATGAAGGGCAACGTGTCTTTCGTCACATGGTTGCCCGGTCTGTGTGTTCACTCCTCGCTTCTCGACGGGGCGACACTCGCGGATCGAAGGCGGGAATCGGCGCGGGACCTCCGAGGGTGGCGGGTGCCCGGCGGTACGGGCCGAACGTCCGTCACGTATCCGGAGCGTGCTGTGCGGGTATGGTAACCGCCGGCCTGATGGCGGTGCTCTGTGTAATTGGTCCTGTACTTCAGGCCGTTAGGGCTTGGTGCTCCTCGATCGCCGACCGGGCCGGCCGGTCCCGCCGGCCCTGCCGCTCGTGCCGGTCACCGAAGTCCCGGAGGACGCCACGAGCTTCAGGCCGGCGGCGGTGGATCTCGGGCACGTCCACCGTTCCGCTGCGTCCGTCGGTCATGGCCCTGAGTGGGCCTGCCGGTCTACCGTGGCTGTCGGGCCGGGTCGGGTGGGCTGGTGGCTCCGCGGTGAGTGTCCGGGTAATTGGGCGGTTTTGTCCGGCCCGCCTGCAGGCGGGCCGGACAGGCCGGATACCGTCGCCCGGGTTCTCCGGTTACCCGCGAGGACAGCCGGATGGAAGCGCCGCGCGTCAGGAGTGAGTGCATGGCCGACCAGGGCGACCGAGCGAAGCAGCCCCTGCCCGGCCCCGAGACGGGTGACCACGACGGTTCCGGCCGTCCCAGCCCGGCCGCTCCGCCGGAACCCGCATCGACCGGCGGGCCCACCTCCACCGGCGGGCCCACGCCCTCCGGCGGGAGCGCACGAACGAACAGAGCCACGCCGGAAGGTGAGGCCACCAGAACCGGCGGCGGTGAGAGCGGGGCGGCTCAGGGCGGTGCCACGGAGCGCAAGACGTCCGGATCTGGGTCGCCGACGGGGAGATCCGCCCCACCTGCGGCCCCCGCTGCCGCGGGCGCCGCAGGTGGCTCCGCTGCGTCAGGTGGCTCCAAAGCGCCGGGTTCCTCGGGAGCGCCGGCTGGCGGGGGAGCGCCGGGTTCCTCGGGAGCATCGGGCGGCAGCAGGGTCGGTCCGGGAGCCACCTCCGCGGCCGGTCGCCCGGTGGCGCCCACCAGGCCCGGTGTGCTTCCACCGCCTCGCGGGCAGACGCGGGGCGGTACCCCGCCGCGCCCCGCCGGCCCCGCCGCGCCGCCTGGAACTCACGCCGCGTCCGGAACTGGTGCCCCTGCGGCCTCCGCGGCCCCTGCGGGCGGAGCTGCTCTGGCCGGGTCGGCGCGCCCCGCCGCGGGTCCGTCCGCGCCGGCTGGCCGCGTGCCGCCACGTTCTTCTCAGCAGGCGCCGCCCGGTCAGGCCGGAGCGCCGCCTCGTTCGGCGGATCCGCCTCGCCCGGTTGGGCGTGCGCAGGGCCAGCCA
>NZ_ADGX01000234.1 GCF_000177675.1 Parafrankia sp. EUN1f | reverse complement strand
CGCTGGACACCGACGGTCATCGATCCCTTCTTCACGTCGCCGGTCTCGTCGAAGACGAACACCGCCTCGGGGTCGCCGAACCGTTCGACGACGTAGTCACGCAGGTCAGCGCGCAGACCGTCGTCGTCCCACACCGCCTCGGCCAGGAAATGCTGCATCCCACCCGGTGAGGCCTCCCCGGCGTACTCGGCCAACGTCCAGCAGTTCACCCGAGGCAGCCCGGCCATCAGACCGCGCAGGAACCGGCGCATCCGCCGACGGGACTCCGGCCGACGGAACCGGCGGTCGAGCCGGCCCGCGAGCCCCTCGAACGCTTCAAGCCACCCGTCGGGGTCTACGCTGGGGCACACGGCCGCCGGCTGATCTTCACGTGTCGTCACAAACCGCGAGGATCACCGGTGGTCTCTTACGTTCCCGGACCCGCGTCCCTCCTCAGCCCCGCCACCCAACCATGACCCACCAGATCTAAACGATCACAGAAGTCGGGCTGGAGTACTAGGCCGCGGCCTTCGACGAGCATGCGGCCGTGATCCACCACTGGTCCTCACTGACTACCGGCAGGCGTTGGTCGCCGTGCGCGCGGTCGGTCCGTCCCCGTTGCTGCTTGTCCAGGGAACAGCCACACCTACGGAGGTGGCACGGTCCGCGGGTCGTCGGCTGGACTCCGCGCCCGAGTCGCCGTCGGGGAGGCGTGGCGCCCCGCTCTGCTGCGCAACAAGGCGCCGACGGTTCCCGGCCGCAGGCTCGGAACCAGGCCTCGGCACCGTGTCCGCCGGCTACTCCGTCCGTATAACTGGCGACAAGTGCTAGAAAATTGAAGATAGCTATTTAAGTCTTCGTGCAAGATGGGTCTGCGCCAAAAAGTCGGCCAGTCCACGGGGTGGGAGCGCCGATTTCTGGGGCTGCCCGGTCGAGTAGATAAATTATCTCTCTCTTTGTTCGACGTCGGATGGCTGTGGGGACTCTAGTAGCAGAAACGCTGCGAGATGTGGCTTGGTTGTGGTCACGGTGGAAGCCTGGTGGGTGTGACCGGTTTCGCGAGCTAACGTGGATCATCCCCATCGATGGGGCGGCCCCGCCCGGTGTTAGAGCACCGGAACGGGGCCTCGATCCGAACCCTGAAAGCCGCAGGTGTCCGAACCGTGAGCTCCAGCATTCCACAACGCTCCGCCGTTTCCGCGCTGTACTCCCATGTTCGTGCCGTAAAGCTTGTCCCGACTGTGGTCTGTGGGCGGGTGGTGTCGGTGCGGGTGCTGCGTTCCACGCTGCTTGCGGTCGCCTACTACCTCGACGCGGAGGACTGGTCGGGCGCGTTCCCGTCGATGCCCACGCTGGCCGCGCGGGCCGAGGAGTCGGTGTCCACCGCCCGGCGCGCAGTCCGCGCGCTGGAGACGATCGGTGTCCTGGTCACCGAGATCGGTGGCGGCCGCCGGTCGAACCGGTATCGCATTGTCCGTCCCGCGGCCACGGCGGCGGAATCGACCGCAGGCCCGAAGTCGGCGCCCGAAACGCCGGCTGAGGACCGGGGTGCCCGGTCCTCAGGACCGACGACTCCCGAAGGATTTACCTGGCGTTCTCCCGGGGGAGAACGCGGCGGCCCTGCCGGCCGGGAGACCACCACGTCGAGGCGGGGTCGTATGGTGCCCGCGGACCTACGGCCGCTTGCGGATGCTCTGGTTAGTCGGGGGCTGCGTGCGTCGTATGCACTGACCGCGGGGCAGGCCGATGGTGTGCGCGCCGTACTGGGGCGCGTTGGCGTGGGTGGCATGGTCTCGGCCGCCTACCGGGCGCACCGGGCGACTGATCCGGCTCGGTGGTGGTCGGCCTGGCTGGACATCTGGTCAGGCCTGCACACCACATATGCATCACCCGCACCGCCTGCATCGGTCGGTTCGGCGCCTGTCGGTGACGCGGCGGTTGGGGCAGCCGCCTGCCGCGCTGCACTTGTCGCGGCACGATCCGGGTCAACCCGCGGCGACCGGCGGCGCTGCGACGAGAGGCAGATGAAGGTGGTGGCCAATGTGCAGGCTGGCTGACCTGCGCTTTCGCCTGGTGAGCTGGGTCTACTGGTTGCGACCGGTGGCTGACGCGGTGATCAGCACCAGTACGGCGGCGACGCCGACCTGCAGCAGGAGCGTCAGCAGCCAGGCGGCGTCGATGGCGTTCGCGATGGCCAGACCGCCGGCGGCACCGATCAGGCCGACCAGGATCGTCATGAGGCAGCCGATCGCCTGCCGCCCGGGAACCACGAGGCGGCCGAGCACCCCGATGACGAGCCCGGTGACGATCGCACTGATGATTCCGCTCGGTGCGTCCATACCGCTGCGTGCCCCTGTGTCCGGTTGTCTGACCTGTGTTCCCCGGGCGTTCTAGGGCGCTGGTTTCCCGGCGCTGCTCCGCTGGCCCGGCGTTGCTGCTGGTGCTACCTGGCCGCGGCCGAGTGGGCGGCCTCGCCTGTGGCCGGGATCACGGCGTCGGGCGCTGCCGCAGGGGCGACGGGTGCCGCGGGGGCGACGGGCGGTGCCGTGGCCGACGGTGCGGGCTCGCTGTGGTCGTCCTCGCGGAGGCCCTTCACCTCGGACTTGAAGATCCGCATTGAGCGGCCGAGGGAACGTGCCGCGTCCGGGAGCCTTTTCGACCCGAACAACACCAGCACGACGATCGCGATGATCAGAATTTCCGGTGCACCCAGGTCGGGCATGACCACCTCCACGAAACGGTCGGCCGCGCGCGGGTTTCGGCCAGCCTCCGATGATGGTAGCCCCGCTGGAATCGCCTGGGAGGCCCTACGTCGCAGGAAAGGAGCCTCGTCTCGGCGGGCCGGTGGGTCTGGTGACTTTGCGTGGGCTTCTGGTGCGTTCCCGTGCGGATACGGCCCCGCCGTCGCCATAGTGAGACCTGCGGCGCAGGGATGCCGGGCGGCCCCTGCTCGGCCGAACGACCTGTCGAGACCAGGAGGTAATGACTGATGGGGCGCGTCGACTACTACCACGACCCCGATGCTCCCGCCGCGAACTCCCTGGTCGTCGGGGGGTCGGCGGTGGTGGTCGACGGCGAGGGCCGGATTCTGCTGCAGCGGCGCGCCGACACGGGGAAGTGGGCCCTTCCCGGCGGGCAGATGGACATCGGCGAGTCGTTCGCGAACTGCGTCATCCGGGAGACGAAGGAGGAGACCGGGTTCGACGTCAGGATCGACCGTATCATCGGTATCTACTCCGACCCGCATCACGTTTTCGCCTACGACAACGGTGAGATCCGCCAGCAGTTCAACATCTGCTGTGCGTGCACCATCACAGGCGGATCGGTGCAGGTCAGCGAGGAGTCGACCGCGGTCGGCTTCCATGGCCTCGCCACGCTCGACCAGCTCGAGATTCAGGAGAGCAATCTCGCGCGCATCCACGACTACCTCGCCGACGGCCCGCCAGTCCTCCGTTAGCGGTGAGGGCGTTCGGATCTTCGGGCGCTGGCTCAGGCTTGCCGCTGCTGCCGAGTAAGACCTGAGGCTTGTGGTCGTGGGGAGCTCACGAGTGTGTAGCAAGATCCCAAGAAGTGGCGGATCCGGGGCCACCGATATTGACCTGGAGGTCAGCGCCCACCCGTCGCACGCCGACCCGCCGGGTGTCCCGGGCCACCGCGCAGCGCCAGCAGTTCACACCAATGGGGGCAAACGGCGCGCCGAAGTGCTTGGCAATCCGCAAGAAGTGAGGATTTCGGTTGGTGTAGGAGCCGAAATCCTCACTGCTTGCTCAGAAGCAGCGCGCGGATGCCGCGGCCGGAGCACCGGCCGCGGTCACGCCCTCGACGGACGCACCGCGGGCCGGCGCCCAGTGCCGGAGTCAGTCGCGCACGGTGTCCCGTGGACGCTGCGGCAGGTCAGCCGGATCGTCCAGGCCCGCCGCGGCCGGATCGGCGTCGGCCTCGACCGACAGCGGGCCGCGCGGCTCGGGTGGAACCAGGCCAGCCCCAGCGACCGGGCCGGTCACGGGGGCTGATCTGGTCGCCGGCGCTGAGCTGGTTGCACCGTGCGGGCTGCGCCGGCGACGCAGCGCGGCGCGGGTGAGCGGCTCGACGACGCGGGCCGCCACCGGGCCGATGATGGCCATCAGCAGCACATAGCTGGCCGCGAGCGGCCCGAGCCGGGGCTCGACGTCGGAGGCGACCGCGAGGCCGGCGATGACGATGGAGAACTCGCCCCGCGCGATCAGCGCCGCTCCGGCACGGAAGCGTCCCATGGTGGCGATGCCGGAGCGCCGTGCCGCCCACCAGCCCGTGAACATCTTCGTGGCGACACCCGCGGCCGCCAGCCCCAGTGCGGGCAACAGCGCCGACGGGATCTGCGCCGGATCGGACTGCAGGCCGAAGAACACGAAGAAGACGGCGGCGAACAGGTCGCGCAGCGGGGTCAGCACCTCCCGCGCGCCCTCGGCCACCGGGCCCGACAGCGCGATGCCCACGAGGAAGGCGCCGACCGCGGCCGACACCTGCACCTGCTGGGCCACACCCGAGACCAGCAGCGCCAGGCCCAGCGCGCGCAGCAGGATGATCTCGTCGTTGCGGTCGGACGTCGGGTTGTACACCAGCCTGGTCACCCGCGCGCTGTGCCGCAGCGCGAGGTAGAGGACGCCGACCATGGCGCCGAGCGCGATCGCGAGCGACTGTGCCGCGCCGGCGAACGTCGTGCCGGCCAGCAGCGCGGTCAGGACGGGCAGGTAGACCGCCATCGCGAGGTCCTCGAGGACGAGCACCGACAACACGACCGGGGTCTCCCGGTTGCCGAGCCGGCCGAGGTCCCCGAGAACCTTGGCGATGATGCCGGAGGACGAGATGGCGGTGACGCCGCCGAGCACGACCGCCGCCCGCCAGTCCCAGCCGAGCAGGAACGCGGCGGCCACCCCGGGAGCGGCGTTGAGGGCGAGGTCCAGGCCACCGGCCGGAGCATTGCGGCGCAGGCCCACCAGCAGCTCACCGGCGGTGTATTCCAGGCCGAGGGTGAGCAGCAGGAGAACGACGCCGATCTCGGCGCCGATCGCGATGAACTCCTCGCTCGCGCCGAGCGGGATCAGGCCGCCATGGCCGAAGGCGAGGCCGCACAGCAGATAGAAGGGAATCGGGGAGACCCCGAACCGGGCCGCGCCGTGCCCGACGAGGCCGAGCAGGAACAGGACCGCGCCCAGTTCCATCATTATCGAGGCAAGATCATGCATATGGTCGCGGCGCCCCTCAGCCGGACCGCAGGAGGTCGCCGACAGCGGCGGTGTTCTCCGGCGTCCCGACGACGACCACGACATCCTCCGCCTGGAGACGGAAGTCCGGCCGGGGCGAGGCGAGTACCTGCTGTTCGCGGACCACGGCCACGATCGACGCGCCGGTGCGCGTCCTGGCTCTGGTGTCGCCGAGCAGCCGTCCGTCGTAGGGCGACCCGGCGACGATCGTGATCTGGTCGCCTACGAGGCCCGCGAACGCCCGGCTGATGTCGGCCAGCTTCTCGACGATGTGGGGAGCACCAAGTAGTTCGGACAGCACATCGCTCTCCTCGGGAGTCAGGGTTATCGACTCGGCGCAGGAATCGGGATCCTGGGCGTCATAGACCACCAGGACGCGGCGGCCGCTGTGATGCGACACCACGCCGACCCGCCGGCCGGCGCGGGTCGAGAAGTCGTGCCGCAGGCCGATTCCCGGAAGCCCGGTTTCTTCGACATTCATGGGAAACCCCGTCAGTGATGTGTGTGTCGAATTCAGGATGTGAGTTCAGGAGGGCGGGGGTGCGAGGGGCCGACCGGCTGTCACCGACCGCGTTCGGTCGGCCGAGGTCGGCCGGCCGCTCGGCCGCTCGGCAGGCCGCCGGGTCGTGGTCGGGATTGGGACCGGGCGCGGGCGTGCCGCCCCGGGGCACGTCCCGGCAGCGAACCGGAACGATCCGTCCGCGATGTCGTCGCTCCTGGCGGCGAAGGCTTCCGACCCGGCTCACCCGGATGACGCCGGGCCGGCGGTCGGCCATCGAGGCACTGTCGGCGATGCTGGTGGGTGACGGGGTACCGGCGATCCGTTCGCGGCCGGTCGAACGCCGGCGACCGGATCGCGGCGTGGCGCTCGCGCTCAGACCGGACGTTCACCCCGCGCCGGCGGGTCGCGCGCACCACCGGGGCCTACCGGGCGCAGTGGGCGTGCTGCGCAGCGGGAGCCGCGCCATCCCAGGAAGACGGCGCTGAGAACGAGCGGAACGAGCGCGGCGGCGAGGCCGGCCTCGTGACTGCCGGCCCACGAGGGCGACGAGTTCGTGAGATGGGCGCCGCGGTCGAGGTGCGGGAACGGCGAGCCGCCCTGGAGCGGCGGCAACGTGGACAGGGCCGATGTGGCGGCCGCACCGATGAAGTCTCCCGGGGAGTGGCCGCCAGCGCGCCCGGCGGTTCCCGCACCGAGGCCGAGCAGCGCCAAGACCGCGACGACGACCACCCACGCCTCCCGGGCGCGCACGCGGTGGCCGGTCGACATGGTCACAGGCTAGGGCATCCGAGACCGATCGGGCGTGACGCGGGGAAGTCGGGACGAGAGCTCGCGAGGTAGGCGCCGGCCTGGAGGGTCGAGATGGAGGTGCCGGGAGACCGTGTACCGAGTGGCGGTGATCAGCCTTCGGCGAGGCGGGCGCCGTGGCCGGTCTCGGCGGCGGTCACCGGCGAGGCCTCGCTGCTGAGCAGCCGCCAGCGGGTGATGCTGCCATCCGGGCCGCGCAGCCACCCGCCCCGTAACGCCTCCTCGATGCGGCGGCGTACGGCGGGCTCCTCGGAAGGCTCGGTGGCGAAGAGGATCCGCAGGCGCACCCCGTCCGACGTACGGGTGGCGGCGGTGTGGTGCGGCGCGTC
This sequence comes from Parafrankia sp. EUN1f, assembly GCF_000177675.1. Classification (GTDB taxonomy): domain Bacteria; phylum Actinomycetota; class Actinomycetes; order Frankiales; family Frankiaceae; genus Parafrankia. The sequence continues at coordinate 2,857 of NZ_ADGX01000234.1, read as the reverse complement.
CGGGCAGGGCGGCGGATGGTCCCAGTGCCCGCACAGGGCGACCGTCACCGCCGCGCCGGGTGCGTTGAGGTCGGCGCCGGACGGCATCTCGACGACGGCCTGGTGGGCGAACGCCTGCCGCATGACGACCAGTCTCCTGCATCCAGGTGCCGTCGTGTGCCGTCGCGCCGCGGCTGGCGCCGTACGCCGACGGGTCGCCTCAGGCGCTGGCGCCGAGCGCCCACAGCGGGTGCTGCGTGCCTGGCGCGGACTCCGGGCGTGGCATGCGTCGGCACCAGTACTGCGGGTATGCGGCCTTGCGGGCGGTCGACTCGTGAGTAGTATCGCGATGTATCGCGATTACTCGGCGGAGGGTCAAATGAGTGATGTGCTGAACGGACCGTTGCGCGATCCCGACGTCCACGCGGTGATCGAGCGGGTCAGGGCTGAGGGCAGGCCGCCCGGCTGGGGCCCCCGCCCCGTTGGCGCGGGTGGGCCGGGTGGTCCCGGTGGGAGGGGCGGGAGTGGTCCGCGGGCGGGGGGCGGCGGCGGGTTCCCGCCGCGCGACCCGTTCGAGTTCACCGATGTCGCGTTCCCGATCGCGCCCGAACAGGGCGACCTTCTCTACCTGCTGTGCCGGGCGACGGGTGCGACCCGGGTCGCCGAATGCGCGACATCGCTGGGGATCTCCACGCTGTATCTCGCCGCCGCGATGCGCGACAACGGCGGCGGGCTGGTGATCGGGTCGGAGATCGTCCCGGAGAAGGCGGCGAAGGCGCGGAAGAACCTCGCCGACGCGGGCCTGGACCAGCTGGTCGACATCCGGGTGGGCGACGCGTTGGAGACGTTCGCCGACCTCGGCGGGCCCATCGACCTGCTCCTCGTCGACGGCTGGCCGACGGCGAACCCGCCGAGCCTGTCGCGTTCGATCATCGGCCTGGTCGCCCCGCAGCTGCGGCCCGGCGCGATCGTCGTCAACGACAACGCGGAGGAGGACTATCTGGAGTACGTCCGCGACCCCGCGAACGGCTTCGTCGGGATGTCCCTCCCCCTCAAGGGGAGTACCGAGGTCTCGGTCCGGGTCGGTACCTGACGTCCACGCGGCTGTCTCGGCGGCCCGTCCCGTCGTCCCGTCGCGACGGGACGACGGGACAGCCGCCTGCAACGAGCGACGAGAACGGCGCGGTGGTCAGGACGTCAGGGTCTCGATCATGACGGTGTCGTGCTCGGCGGCGACGAAGCGGGGATGGTCGAGCAGGCCGCGCAGGAACTCCGTGGTCGTGACCACGCCGGGGCCGTCCGCGTGCAGCTCGTCGAGGGCGCGGCGCATCCGGGCGAGGGCCCGGGGGCGGTCCGGGGCCCAGACGACGACCTTCGCCAGCAGTGAGTCGTAGTAGGCCGGGATGCGGTACCCGGGGCGGGCGTGGGTGTCGACCCGGACGAACGGGCCGGCGGGCGCGGAGAACTCCTCGAGCGTCCCGGGGGCGGGGGCGAAATCGCGCCGTGGATTCTCGGCGTTGATGCGGCATTCGATCGACACGCCGCGGGCGTCGACGTCCGCCTGGGTGAAGCCGAGCGGCTCGCCGGCGGCCACCCGGATCTGCTCCGCGACCAGGTCGAGGCCGGTCACCATCTCGGTGACGGGATGCTCCACCTGCAGGCGGCAGTTGACCTCCATGAAGTAGAAGCGGCCCTGCGGGTCGACGAGGAACTCGAAGGTCCCGGCGCCGACGTACCCGCTGGCGAGGGTGCCGCGCACCGCCGCCGCGCAGAGCGGCTCGACGACCTCGGCCGGCAGGCCTGGCGCAGGGGTCTCCTCGACCAGCTTCTGGTGGCGCCGCTGCAGGGAGCAGTCCCGGGCACCCAGGTGGACGGCGTTGCCGTGCGTGTCGGCCAGTACCTGGACCTCGACGTGGCGCGCGGACGGCAGGTACCGCTCGACATACAGGCGGCCGTCACCGAACACCGCCTGGGCGGTCGCCCTGGTGTGCCGGTAGGCGCGGGCGAAGGCGTCCGCGTCGTGAACGACGGTCATTCCGCGCCCGCCGCCGCCGGCCGCGGCCTTGACGATGACCGGGTAGCCGATCTCCGCCGCGACCGCGGCGGCCGCCTCCGGCTGGTCGGGGGTGTCACGGCTGCCGGGCAGCAGCGGCAGCCCGGCCTCGGCCATGATCCGCCGGGCGACGGCCTTGTCGCCCAGGCGGGCCATGACCTCCGGCGGCGGGCCGATGAAGGTCAGCCCCTCGGCCGCGCAGACCTCGGCGAAGTCGGCGTTCTCCGACAGGAAGCCGTAGCCGGGATGCACGGCGTCGGCGCCGCGGATACGCGCCGCCTCGATGACGGCGGGAATGTTGAGGTAGCTCTCCCGCGACGGCCCGGGGCCGATCTGGACGGATTCGTCGGCGAACGCGACGACGGCGCTGTCGCGGTCGGCCGACGAGTGCGCGGCGACGGTGGCGATGCCCAGCTCACGGCAGGTGCGGGCGACGCGCAGCGCGATCTCGCCGCGGTTGGCGATGAGAACCTTCTTGATCATCACCGGCCGCCGGCGGGTGCGTCGACGTCCAGGGTGAGCAGGGGCTGGCCGTACTCCACCGGGGTGGCGTCGGCGACGAGGACCTCACGGACCACACCGCCGCGATCCGCCTCGACCGGGATCATCAGCTTCATCGCCTCGATGATCCCGACCTGCTGGCCCGCGACGACGGTGTCGCCGGCCCGCACGAACGGGTCCGCACCCGGCTCGGGGGAGTGGTAGAAGACGCCGACGGTGTGCGCGGGGACGACGTAGGCGAGCGCGTCGTCGGCGCTCTCGCGCGGGCGCGGGGCCGCCGCGGCCTGGGCCGGCTCGGCATGACCCGGCCCGGTGGGGCCCCCG
>NZ_ADGX01000235.1 GCF_000177675.1 Parafrankia sp. EUN1f | reverse complement strand
AGCCGGGAGGTGCCTTTGCACTACCCCCAGACTTGGCAACCCCCTGAGCAAGACGGAGATGGGCCAGACAGCCAAACCGTCCTTCGAGACGCGTTAGTCCAGGTAGCCGCCCGTCCGCCGGGTCGAGAAAGGTACTCATATGTCGCTGCTCGCAGGTCGTACGGCCGGGCAGGACGAGGTCATGGAAGCGGTAGGTAGCAGCCTGCCGGGCGTGAGGCTCGGCGATACCCGCGGAGAGTTTCGAGGTGACGACCTGGTCGTCGCGTACAGCCACCACGCCGGCGCAGGCTGGCTCGAGGAGAGCACGCCGACGTGCCGGGGGTCGACGCTGATGTCAGGCGAACAGGATGTGCGCTTCGTCGCCCTCCCCGCGCCGGACCCGCGCCATCAGGTCGGCCTCGCCCGGCAGGGACGCGCCGGGCGCGAGTTCTTCGCAAACGATCTGACGACAGATCTGGCGGGCATTGAGCTCAGCGGTCCCGGGAACACACACCGCACTGGTGAACGGCCGGTTCTCGATGGTCATCCGTCGTCTTCGCTGGCTCCTATTGCGTCGCCCTTGATGGCGGTGGACGGACGGGATGTCGGCCACGAAGAGTTGTCTCAGATAGATCAATCAACTACGGAGCCCGCGGGCAAGCGCCCGAGACCAGGAACCGATGACATGAACCCGTCGTCTTTCGAGCACATTCACTACGACGTCGTCGACCACGTCGCGGTGGTGTCGTTGGCCCGCCCGGATCGTCGCAACGCCTGGACCGGCAGCATGGCCGCCGAGTATCGCTGGGCCCTGCACCACGCCGACACCGACCCGCTGGTGGGCGCGGTGCTTGTCACCGGACAGGGATCGTCGTTCTGCGTGGGCGCCGACGCGCAGATCCTCACGGCGATGGACGGCGAGGGCGGTACCTACCAGCGCGCGAAGGTCGAACTGCCGCCGTACCCGCAGAACGCGCCGGCCAGTCTGCGCCACAATCACACCTACCCCCTGGGGCTATCGGTGCCGGTGGTGGCTGCTATCAACGGTGCGTGCGCTGGAGCCGGCTTCGTCCTGGCCTGTTTCGCCGACATCCGGCTCGCGGTGGACGGAGCCAAGATCACCCCGTCGTTCGCCGGCCTCGGACTGCCGGCCGAGTACGGCATCGGTTGGATGCTGCCACGCATCGTCGGGCTGCAGAATGCCGCCGAGATCCTCATGACCAATGCCGTCATGACGACGGCCGAGGCGATCGAGGCCGGGTTCGTCCGACGGTCGTGGCCCGAGGACGTCTTTCGGGAGGAGGCGCTGGCATACGTGCGCCGCATCGCGCTGCACTCGTCGCCCGGCGCGCTGTCGGTCATCAAGCGACAGCTTCACGTCGATGCCGAGGGTGATCTGCACGAGGCGTACAAGCGTTCGGTGCTGGACATGGATCGGCTGGTAACCGAGCCGGACTTTTCCGAAGGGCTGCGCGCCATGCGTCAGAAGCGGCTGCCGGTGTTCCTGCCACCTACCTCCGAGTCGAAGTAGCCCGCGTGCAGCGATGCGATCCGAGGCGGTCCTCATGCGTCCCGAACAGCTCGACCTGACGTCCTTCGTTCGCGCCGGTGATCTGGTCATGTGGGGGCAGGCCTGCGCGCGGCCGATCGGGCTGACCGCGGTGCTGGCCGACCAAGCGGCGCAGATCGGTCCGGTGCGCTGCTTCGCGGGGCTGGGGATCGACGATCCGACGGGTAGGTCCGTGCTGGATGCTCCGGCCGTCGTCACGATGTCCTACACCGGTATGGGGCATCGGCGTGCAGAGGCAGCCGGCAGGCTGGAGGTGCTGCCCGCGCACTACAGTGCGATCGCCGCCGCGATCGACGACCGTCGCCTCGTCGTCGATGTCGCGCTGGTGCAGGCGACCCGGGCCGCACCCGACGGTCTGCATCGGCTTGCCCTGGCGGCTGACTACATGGAGGCCGCGCTGCGACACGCACGTGTCGTCATCGCCGAGGTCAACGAACAGGCCCCGCTCGTCGTCGATGCCCCGGTCGTGCGGCCTGAACGCGTCGCTGCCTGGGTCGAGTCCTCCTACGAGCCGTTGACGTCGCCGCCGTCCGAGTCGGGAGCGGTGGAGCGGATGATCTCCGCCCACATCGCCGACTTGGTCCAGGACGGGTCGACATTGCAGGTGGGTCTCGGGAAGGTTCCAGAGGCCGTGGTGGCTGCGCTCGTCGACCGTCGCGAGCTGGGTATCCATAGTGGGACGGTCGGTGACGCACTCGCTCGGCTCGTCGAAACGGGCGCCGTGACGAACGCCAAGAAGGGGCGCGACCACGGAGTGTCGGTGACGGGGCTCGTGATGGGCAGTCGCGCGGTCTTCGACGCCGTCGACGACAATCCATCGTTCGCCCTGCGGCCTATCGGATATACGCACGATCCCGACGTACTCGCATCGCTGCGGCAGCTGGTGACGATTAACTCCGCCATCGAGGTCGACCTGTCGGGCCAGGTGAACTGCGAGGTCGCCGCCGGACGCTACGTAGGCGCCGTGGGCGGTGCGCTCGACTTTCTACGCGGCGCCAGCCGGTCCCGTGGCGGGCTTCCCATCATCGCTCTTCCGTCGACGGCAGGCGGTAGGTCACGCATCGTCAACACATTGTCGGGTCCTGTGACTATCCCGAGAGGGGATGCTCCCATCGTCGTGACGGAGCACGGCGTCGCCGATCTACGTGGCCTGTCGCTCGCCCGGCGCCGCGAGTGTCTGCTCGCCGTCGCAGACCCCGCGCATGTCACTGCCCTCGAACATTCACAGCCAGTACCAGGCAACCTCTCGACTCGGGAGTCTCCATGACCGCGTCAAGTGCCCTACGCGACGGGCGTGACGGCGGTGAAGATCCGCTTGTAGCGCAGGAGTGCCCACAGGACGTCGACGCGTCGGCGGGCGAGCGCGATCACGGCTTGGACGTGTTTGAAGCACTCGCCGCGTTTGTGGTGGTACAGGTCCCGGTTTGGTCTGCCGTGGATCATGCTGGTCTGCGCGGACAGGTAAAATATCTGGCGCAGCCGGTGGCTATAGCGTTTGTTCCGGTGCAGATTGCCGGTGCGTCGTCCGGAGGCGCAGGGGACAGAGTCCAGGTCGGCCGCAGACGCGAGGTGGCCCGCCTCCCGGTAGAAGGCCCGATCCCCGCCGCCGTGGATCGGGCCGATCCTCGGCATCGATCCGATGATCTCCGGTTGGGGGTGGGTCCGGAAGGTCTCGCGGATCTGTTTGTCTGTGCCCGTGATCCGTTTGTCGAGCGCGAGAATCTGGGAAGCGAGGTCGGCGACAATCAGGGCAGCGATCCTCTCGCCGGACGGGCTGGTCCGCTGGGCCTCGGTGGCCGCCACCGCGGCCGCGCCGCGCATCCCCCAGCCGGTCAGCTAGGCGGCCAGCCCGGCCCGGCCGCGGCCACACAGTGCACCGGGTGTCTGGTAGCCGGTCAGCAGGATCAGTGTGCCCTTGTGGGTCGAGTAGTCGAAGGCCCGTTCCAGCGCGGGGAAAGCCTCACCGATCGCGGCCAGAATCACCGCCTCGTCGTCGACGATCTTCTTCGGCCATACCTGGGCGCCGGTGTCGTTCACCGCGCTCGCCCAGTGACGGGCCTTGTCCGCATCGATACCGACCCAGACCCGGGCGGGGTGTCGCCTACACATCCCTCGTCGTAGCCGTCAATATGCCTCCGGCCCGAGGAACACCCCGCCGTCAGTGCCGTAAACAGTGACCGGAACGCGCATCTCACTCAGCGGTCAGGGCGCCCCGGAGAGCCGGAGCGCCACTCTTGAAAGGCCACTGAGGGCAAGGGGCCATCAGCCAGATCCGGCTGTCCGGGCCGGCCAGAAACTTATGGAGAAACCATGAGACGTGCCGTCATCGTCAATCCGCTACGCACGCCGATTGGGACCTTCGGCGGAGTTCTGCGGCCGGTCCCGGCGGAAGAGCTCGCCACGATTGTCGTCCGTGAGGTCCTGCAACGATCAGGCGTCGACGGCGGGCTCATCGACGACGTCATCTTGGCTCAGTCTTACGCCAACTCGGAGGCACCGTGCATCGGACGGTGGGCAGCGCTGAACGCGGGCCTCCCGGTCGAGGTGCCCGGGATGCAGGTCGACCGGCGTTGCGGGGGAGGTCTGCAGGCTATCTTGAATGCCGCCATGCAGGTGCAGACCGGCGTGGCCGACGTCGTCCTGGCTGGCGGGGTCGAGAGTATGAGCAACGTCGAGCTCTACACGCAGGACGCCCGCTGGGGTAGCCGGTCCGGTGGAATAACAATGCACGACCGCCTCGACCGCGGCAGGGAAAGGTCTCAGCCGGTGGAGAGGTTCGGAATTATCTCCGGCATGATCGAGACCGCCGAGAACGTCGGATCGCTGTACGGCATCCAGCGCGAAGAGGCCGATGCCTACTCGGCGGAGAGCCATCGCCGAGCCCAGGCTGCTTGGGACAGCGGAGTTTTCGACGCTGAGGTCGTGCCGGTGACGGTGCCCCAGCGTAGGGGGGACCCGATGAGGGTCATCCGCGACGAGGGTATCCGCCCCGACACGACCGTAGAGCGTCTGAGCGTGTTGCGGCCGATCATCCCCGGCGGCACGGTGACCGCCGGCAACGCGAGCCAGCAGAACGACGCGGCTGCCGCGTGCCTTGTCGTGGACAGTGACACCGCCGAGCGACTCGACCTGGAGCCCCTCGCCTACCTCGAGACCTTCGCCGCCGCGGGCTGCGACCCGGCGATGATGGGCATCGGGCCGGTGAAGGCGGTCGACAAGCTATTCGCTCGATCCGGATTGTCGTTCGACGACCTCGACCTGGTCGAGCTCAACGAGGCATTCGCCACCCAGGTGCTCGGCGTCCTCAAGGGATGGGACTGGGACGACCGATCGAGACTCAATGTTTATGGCTCAGGCATCTCCCTAGGTCATCCTGTCGGCGCCACCGGGGCCCGCATGACGGCGACAGCATTGCACGAGCTGGCTCGCCGCAAAGGAGAGCGTGCCATGATCACGATGTGCATCGGCGGTGGTCAGGCCCTAGCCGCAGTTTTCCGCCGCCTGTAGGAAAAAATATGCATCCCTTTGACATTAATACGTTTACATGTTGCACTTTCCTGCGGTCTCACCCTCGACGGAGGATCTTGTGAGCACGACGTCGCGTCCAGCAGTCACGCCCGAGCCAGGCAAGCTCTCCGCTGCGGCCTTCGAGCGCTCCAGGCAGAGACTGGGCGTGCCGCAGCCGCTGCGCCGAAGCCCGCACAACCTCGAGGTGACGCGCGACGGCACGCGCCACTTCGTGTTCGGATACGGCGACGACAATCCGTTGTTCCACGACCCCGAGTACGCCAAGAACACGCGGTGGGGCACGGTGATCGCGCCTCCCGGGTTCCACTACACGATGGGCGAGGACGCGGCTCCGGCTCCGGACGCCGAGACCAGATCCATCCTGAAAGGCGATCCGTTCGCCGGGCTGGGATCGTACCAGGCTGTCATGGAATTCGAGTGGTATCGCCCACTTGTCCTCGGAGACCGGTGCCGCCTCCTCCTGACGCAGGTGGGGGTCAAAGAGAAGGCCAGCCGCTTCGGTGGCCGCACAGCTCACGTGACGAACGACTTCCTCTACGCCAATGGTGAAGGCCAAGTGCACGCCGTCCGTCGCGGCACCTGGATCAACGCCGAGCGCGGAGCGACGAAGGAACGCTCGAAGACGTCGGCCGTCGCCGGGCCCGAGCCGTACACGCCCGAGCAGCTCGCCGAGATCGACGCGGCCTACGAGACCGAGGTCCGCCGCGGCGGCGAACCACGCCTGTGGGAGGACGTCGAGGTCGGCGAGGAGCTGCAGCCTCGCGTCAAGGGGCCCCTGACCACGACGGATGTCGTCGTATGGCACCTCGGTTGGGGCATGCAGCTGACCCCGCCCGGGGCGTTCCGCATCTCCTACCTCACGAGGCGCAAGGCTCCTGCCCTCTACCCGCCCAACGAGCTCAACGTGCCCGACACGGTGCAGCGACTTCACTGGGAGCCGGCCCGGGCACGCGAGCTTGGTCTGGTGACGTCGTACGACTACGGCGGCATGCGCGAGATCTGGATGACCCACCTGCTGACCGACTGGATGGGTGACGACGCATGGCTGCGCAACCTTCGCGTCGAGCACCGCAAGTTCAACTACATCGGTGACACCACGTGGATCACCGGCGAGGTTGTCGACAAACGGGCCGAGGGCCACGACCGGCTCGTCGACATCGAGCTGCGGTGCACCAACCAGCGCGGTGAGGTCACGACCCCGGGAACGGCGACGATCATGCTGCCGAGCAGGGAGCTCGGCGACGTGACGCTCCCGACGCCGCCGGCCGACTCACTCGAGGGTCTGGTCGAGGTGGAACTACGCCGATTCTCGATCGACTGAGTCACGACCGGATAAGGACACTCATGAGCAGAAATGCAGTGCACTACCTCGAGGACCTTGAGATCGGCCAGACATTCGAGAGTGCCGCCCGCACCGTGACCGAGGCCGATGTCGTCGCCTTCGCCGGGCTGAGCGGAGATTTCAACCCCATCCACACCGACGCGGTCTCCGCGGAGGACTCCATCTACGGCCAGCGGGTCGTTTACGGACTTCTGGGTCTGTCGATCGCGACGGGTCTGCTCGACCGCACCGGGGTCTTCTCAGGCAGCGCGATCGCGATGCTCGGCATCAAGGAATGGGCCTTCACGGCCCCCGTGTTCATTGGCGACACTATTCGGCTGCGACTGACGATCGAGGACGTGCGCCCGTCGTCCTCGAAGCCCGACCGCGGCGCCGTCCAACGTCGGTTCGAGCTGATTAACCAGAAGGAGCAGCTGGTCCAGACTGGACGCATCGACGTGTTGGTGCGTCGTCGGCCAAAAGCGCAGTCGGGCCGTCGATGACACCGCCACGTCGCCCACACGAACAGGCTGCTTCCATAGGGCAGGTCACGCGAAGGAGTTTTACTCGATGGCTGATGACATGAAGACCACGGGACCGCTGCTCGGCGTCCGAGTCCTCGAGCTGTCCGGGATCGGCCCTGGGCCGTTCGCCGCGTCGATCCTGGGCGACCTCGGCGCGGACGTCGTGCGCATCGACCGCCCGGGCGGGTCCACCACGGGGATACCCGAAGAGCTGGACGCGCTGCGTCGCAGCCGCCGATCAGCGGCCCTCGACCTGCGTGACCCGGTGGGGGTCGACGCTCTGATGACCATGGTCGAGTCGGCAGACGTCCTCATCGAGGGTTATCGGCCCGGAGTCGCCGAACGGCTGGGCTTCGGTCCGGAGGCATGCGCCACCCGGAACCCCAGACTGGTGTACGGCCGGATCACCGGCTGGGGGCAGGATGGTCCGCTGGCTCAGACGGCAGGCCACGATATTAACTACCTGGCTATCACCGGAGCATTGCACGCCATGGGCCGTGAGGGGGAGGGTCCCGCCATCCCGCTGAACCTGGTGGGCGACTTCGGCGGCGGCTCACTCTACCTGGTGGTGGGTATCCTCTCGGCGCTCCTCGAGCGCGAGCGCTCTGGCGTCGGGCAGGTCGTGGACGCTGCCATCGTGGACGGTGTCACTCACCTGACGACGCTGTTCCATGGGCTGATGGCAGCTGGGGTATGGCAGGACCGACGTGGGGTGAACATGCTGGATTCCGGTGTGCCGTGGTATGACACGTACCGCACGGCCGACGCCCGCCACGTGGCCGTGGGCGCGGTCGAGCCAGCATTCTACGCGGAGCTCATGACAACACTCGGCCTTGATCCTGACCCGCGGCGGCGGATTGATCCTGGCCAGTGGCCGCGCATCCGCGACGAGCTGACCGCTGCCTTCGCTGCCAGCCCGCTTCAGACGTGGATAGACACCTTCGCAGGTACTGACGCGTGTGTCGCACCAGTCCTGAGCTTCTCTGAGGCGATCGAGACCCCGCAACTGCGCGAGCGAGGAGTGTTCGTAGACGTCGGTGGACTGGCCATGCCAGGCCCCGCACCTCGGCTCAGCCGCACCCCTGGGTCCGTCCAGTCGGCGCCCGTGCCCTTCGCAGCGCACACCCGCGCAGTGCTGGCCGAGTACGGAGTGCCCAACATCGACGACCTCTTCCAGGCAGGCACCGCCATCCAGGGCTGAGCGGCTCGATCAATAGGTTGCTGGATTCACGTGTCCGGTGCTGACCAGCTGGTAGGACTCGTCCTCGGTCGTTGTTTCACCTTGAGCGTTTCGATCTGTGTGTTGGGGCGTGGCCGTGGGGTTTCCGGATTAGGATTCGACGCTGCCCAGCATGGTCAGGACCTGGTCGTAGGTGCCGCTGGCCTCGGCGTGCCGGGCGAACTTGGCGCTTTCCACGACGATTTCCTTGGCGTCGGGTTGGGCATACAGCAGCGTCAGCGTCTCGGTCAGGAACTCGTCCAGCGGCATGGCCTGCTCGTTGTCCTGCTGGCCCATCAGTCCGGTCCGGACCCCCGACGGGACCACCTCGATCACCTGAACGGGGGTACCGGCCAGTTGGACGCGCAGACTCTCGGAGAACGAGTGCAGGGCGGCCTTGGTCGCGTTGTAGGTCGGGGTGACCGGCCACGGCACGAACGCCAGCGCCGAGGTGACGTTCAGGACGACGGCGTCGTCCTTGGTCACCAGGTGTGGCAGGAAGGCATACGTCATCCGGATCGGGCCGAGCAGGTTGGTCGTGACATGGTCCTCGGCGATCGGCAGGCAGGCCGGATCGAGCAGGTTCTCCGTCTGCATGATGCCGGCGTTGTTGACCAGCACGTTGAGCTGGGGATGGCTCGCGGCCAGGGTGCTTGCGGCGTGGGTGATCGACGCGGGGTCCGCCACGTCCAGGACGAACGCCTCGATGCCCGGGTGCTCGGTGGCGATCTGGTCGAGCAGGTCCTTACGCCGGCCGGCGACGATCACCTTGTTGCCGGCCTCGTGCAGACGCAGGGCCAGTCCGAGCCCGCCCGCTCCAGCTCATCGCGAACCACCACGCAGCCTCCCTCCGAAGCTGCGGGCGTTCATACCGATCAAGCCGTCAGCGTCCTCCGCGACACGCAGACCAGGCTCTCCGTAGTCCGGTCAACATTTCGCTATTTATCCTCGCCGGGGGTGGGCTCGTCGCGCTCACCGATGTCAGGACCACGCTGCTCCTCGCCGGACTCGCCTGCACGGTCAGCGCCGCGCTGCTGCCTTACCGGACGCTGTCGATGGTGTCCGCGGGCTCCGGCACGACCCTTCCCGAAGAACCGCAGGTTGGCCCTGGGTGCAGGTGGCCCGTTATGCAGGGAAGCCGTGAGCAGCGCGCGTCCGCACCGACTGGCTTTGTAAGTGGCAACGGGGACCAGATGCACCTGGTATCGGGGACCATTCGATCTTCGCTTCAAGATCGAATGGTGATGGTTTTCGGGGCCAGGTCGCCGAGCGGATCGCAGCTGGGCCGAGGGTCGGCGCGCCGCGTCGGCGACCAAAGTGCCTGCGCGGCAGGCAAAAGCAGCAAGGAGGGGATCGCGGGGCTCCGGCCTGCAGGGCCGGTGCAGGTGGCTCCCATTCTCATCGACACGACATCGCGGTCGGGCCGAGGTGGTCCCCACTCCCAGCAGCGAACGGTCCCCACTGCCACCTTCATAGCC
>NZ_ADGX01000236.1 GCF_000177675.1 Parafrankia sp. EUN1f | reverse complement strand
GCTGCACGCCATCGCGGCCCGCCGGCCGGACGGCCGCGGCGCCAGCCACAACGCCCGGCTGTTCGCCGCGGTGGAACGGGCGCCGGTCCAGCAGCTGCTCGGCACCTCGGCGGTCGAGGTCGTCGACGAGATCGGGCGCGCCCCGTCCGATCTCGTCTCGACCCGGCTGGCGGGCCTGTCCCCCATCGCCGGCACTGACGCCGACGCGTTGCTGCGCAACCTCGGTACCCGCACCCTGGTCATCGTCGGCGTATCCGCCAACATCGCGATTCCCAACGCGGTGTTCGACGCGGTGAACCTCGGCTACCAGGTGGTCGTGCCCCGCGACGCGATCTGCGGAGTGCCCACCGACTACGCCGATGTCCTGATCGCGAACACCCTCTCGCTGATCGCGACGATCACCACCACGGCCGACATCCTCGGAATCTGGCAGCCCTGATCCGCGAGATGCGACTCAGCAGGTCGCTGGCCGGCCCAGAACCCGGCCGGCCGGGCGCACAGAGTGCGCGCTGCCGCGCCGCGCCACCGATTCATGGCAACAGCCGCAAATGGGGACTACGGGAATAACTTGACGCTCCGCAAGAAGTGAGGACCGCGGTTGCTGCAGCAGCCGAAATCCTCACTTTTTGTGTGAAAGCACCACTGTCTACTCCGCCAGGACCTCAGCGGCCCGCCACGCGATCAGCGCGGCAGGCCGCATGCCGAGTCAGGCCCGCGCTCCGAGTCAGGCCCGCACTCCGAGTCAGGCGGTGGCGTTGCTCGCGAGGGCGGACAGGTCGGTGCCGGCGCCGGTGCGCTCGAAGCGGCCCTTGTCGAAGGAGCGGGTGGTGACGTCGTGCCCGGCGACCTCCGCGCGCAGCGCGCCGACCGTGGAACGCTCGCGGGGGCGGTGGGCGAACGGGTCGAAGGAGTACCAGCGCATCGCGTTCTCGAACGTGATCTTGTTGAGCTCGTCGTCGGGGACGTCGGCGGCGACCGCGGCCAGTTCCTCGCCCGCGTTCGGCCAGGACGAGTCCGAGTGCGGATAGTCGCACTCCCAGGCGATGTTGTCCAGGCCGATCATGTCCCGCAGCCTGATGCCCACCGGGTCGGCGATGAAGCAGGTCAGGAAGTGCTCGCGGAACACCTCGCTGGGCAGCTTCCCGCCGAAGTCCTGGCCCGTCCACAGGTGGTGCATGTCGTAGGTGCGGTCGATGCGGTCGAGGAAGTACGGAATCCAGCCGGTGCCACCCTCGGAAAGGGCGATCCGGATTCCCGGGAACTTCTTGATGACCCGGGACCACAACAGGTCGGCGGCGGCCTGGCAGATGTTCATCGGCTGCAGGGTGATCATCACGTCGACCGGCGCGTCGGCGGCGGTCACCGACAGCTTGCCCGACGAGCCGAGGTGGATGGACAGCACCACGCCCTCGTCGACCAGTGCCTGCCACAGCGGGTCCCAGTGCTCGTCGTGGAAGCTGGGCAGCCCGAGGGTCGCCGGGTTCTCGGTGAAGGTGATCGAGTGGCAGCCCTTGGCCGCGACGCGGCGAACCTCGGCGGCCGCCAGCTCCGGGTCCCAGAGGATCGGCAGCGCCATCGGGATGAACCGGCCCGGGTAGGCCCCGCACCATTCGTCGATGTGCCAGTCGTTGTAGGCCCGCACGACCGCCAGGGCGAGATCCTTGTCGTCGGCGGCGGAGAACACCCGGGCGCTGAAACCGGGGAACGACGGGAAGCACATCGAGCCCAGCACCCCGCCGGCGCTCATGTCCTTCACTCGTTCATGAATGTCGAAACAGCCCGGACGCATCTCGTCGAAGGCCGTCGGCTCGACGCCGTACTCCTCCTTTGGCCGCCCGGCCACCGCGTTCAAACCGATGTTCGGGATGACCGACCCGTTGAAGGTCCACACGTCGGAGCCGTCGTCGAGCCGGCGAACCCGCGGCGCCACGTCGGCGAACCGGGCCGGCAGCCGGCCCTCGAACATGTCCGGTGGCTCGACCAGATGGTCGTCCACGCTGATGAGGATGAGATCGTCCGCTTTCATGCCGGGCCTCCTATGAGCCTTTTCCATCTCAGCGTTCACTGTCAGGGCCGCCGCAGATCTGAGCCGACGATGGAAAAGGGCTCACTCCTGGGCGTGACATGACTGTCACATTTCTCGTTGCCTTTCTGGCAGCCGGTCACGCGCTGCGGGCGGCTCGCAGCCGGTCACGTACCCCGCGGACGTGATCGGCGAAGCCGGGCCGGTCGACGGACCACTGCTGCACGACGAGCTCGGCCGCGACCGCCTCGTCCGCGTCCGCGAGCGCGGCCGTGGTGCGCAGCGTCGTCTTGGTGCGGGCCACCAGGTCGTGCTGGCGCCCGGCGGCCCGCCGGGCCAGCCGGGAGGCGACCGCGGTCAGCTCGTCGTCCGGCACGCATCGCCAGGCCAGCCCGCAGCGCGCCGCCTCCGCGCCGGTCAGCCTGTCCCCGCAGAGCACGAGCGCGGCGGCGCCCTGGGTCCCGATCCGCCCGGCCAGGCGCCACAGATGACCGCCGCCGGGGGCGATACCGACGTCGAGGAAGCGCGGGTCGAACGACGCCGACTCCCCGGCGATGATGATGTCGCAGGCCAGCGGCAGGTTCACCCCCGCGCCGATGGCCGCCCCACCGACGGCCGCGATCGTCGGCACCGGGGCGTGCGCGAGCGCGAGCATGCCCGCGTAGGTGTCGGCGAGTGGGACGCGCGGCGCGATCAGGTCGTCCAGGTTGCCGCCGGCGCAGAACACCGGCGGGGCCGCGGTGAGCACGATCGCACCGGCGTCCGCGGCGAGCACCAGCTCGACCGCCTCGGCGATCGCGCAGCTCATCTCGTACGACAGCGCGTTGCGGTGCGCCGGGTCGTTCAGCGTGAGCACCGCGAAGCCGTCCACCTGCTCGACGGTCACCAACGGCCCGGGGGCCGGCGCCCCGCCCATCAGCCGGTGCTCCACTGGCCGGTGGTCTCGTCGGGCCGCTCCCCGGTGGCCGCGTGCGCGCCCAGTGCCTGCAGCGCCGCCGGATCGAGCGGAGCGCTCGCCGGGTTGAGGGTCACGTCGTCGAGCGCGATCCCGCCATACGTGAGCGCGAGGGCCGTGCTCTGGGCGACCGCAGCGCCGACGTCGTCCACGTGCATGAAGTCGGCGGTGACCAGCCCGGAGGACGCCCATTTCGGCAGGAGCTCACCGAGAATGTCGTCGCCGAACTCCCGGTGGATCTCGGTGGGCATCGTCGCCCCCACCGAGAGGCGCAGGAACCGGTGCTCGGGATGTTCGCGCCGCCAGCTGCGGATGGTGTGCTCGAGCGCGGCCTTGCTCGCCGTGTAGGCGCCGAGCCCGTGCACCGGGTTCCCCACCGAGTTGGACGACAGGTAGACGAACAGGCCCGGCTCGTCGCCCCGGGCGGTGACCGCGGCCGCGGTGACCAGCGCCGGTGCGGTCACGTTCGTGGCGAAGACGGCGGACCAGGTGGCCGCGTCCGTCGTCGTCAGCAGGCTCAGCGGCGAGTACCCGATCGGGAACAGCACCGCGTCCAGGCCGCCGAAGGCCTCGGTCGCCGCCACCACGACACGCTCGCATTCGGCGTCTACGCGCAGGTCTGCGGGTAACGCGAGCCCGCCGTCCAGGGTGGCGACGACCTCGTCCAGCTGCGCGGCTCGCCGCCCGACCACGGCGACCCGCCCGCCGGCGCGGCCCAGGGCCAGGGCGGTCGCCCGCCCGATGCCGGACGACGCGCCCACCACCAGGAAGCGCCGGCCGGTCAGATCGATCGTGATGCCCATCAGATTCCCGTCGGTAGGCCGGTGAAGAACGGAGGAGAGGGCGGAGCGCCGGCGGCGTCAGCCACGCGGCAGGCCGAGGATGCGTTCGGCGATCACGTTCAGCTGGATCTCGACGGTTCCGCCGCCGATCAGCTTCGGCGGCACCGTGAGGTAGCCCTGCGCACGGGCCCCGGCCGGACCGTCGGCGACGGCGGCGGCGGGCCCGGTCCAGCGCATCGCCCGTTCGGCCACCCGGGTGGCCAGGGTGCCCGCCAGCACCTTGGAGACGCTCGACTCCGCCCCGGGGCGCAGCCCCGACAGGCTGCGCAGCGTGGTGCGCAGCGCCAGCGCGGCCAGCGCGTGCGCCGGCCCGAACGTCTCCCCCAGCTCCCGCAGGACGTCCGACGGCTCCGCCGCGAGGCCCGGCTCGCCGGCGAGCTCCACCAGCCCGACCGGGATGTTCTGCATGCCGCTGATGCTGACCCGCTCGTTGCCGAGCGTGGTGCGGGCCAGCGTCCACCCCTGGTTCACCTCGCCGACCAGCCGGTCGTCCGGCACGAACACGTCGTTGAGGAACACCTCGTTGAACAGGAAGCCGCCGTTGGCCTCCTGCAACGGGCGGATCTCCAGCCCGGGGGCGGCCATGTCGACCAGGAAGTAGGAGATGCCCTTGTGCTTGGGGGCGTCCGGGTCGGTGCGGGCCAGGCAGATGCCGTACTGCGCCTCGTGCGCCTTCGACGTCCAGACCTTCTGCCCGTTGAGCCGCCAGCCGCCGTCGACCTTCTCGGCGCGGGTGGACAGCGCGGCGAGGTCGGAGCCGGCGCCGGGCTCGCTGAACAGCTGGCACCATTCGATGTCGCCGCGCAGCGTCGCCGGGACGAAGAAGTCCCGCTGGGCGTCGGTGCCGTGGGCGAGGACCGTCGGCAGTGCCCAGTCACCGACGATGAGCATCGGCGGCGTCAGGCCGGCACGCTCGTACTCACGCTGGATGACGAGCTGCTCGATCGGGCTCGCGCCGAGGCCGTACGGCCGCGGGTAGTGCGGCACGACCAGCCCTTCCTCGGCCAGGCGCAGGCGCCGGGCGGGGCCGTCGGCGGGCAGCGCCGCGACCTCGGCGAGGATCCCGGCGATCCGCTCCCGGAACGCCGGGTCGGCGTCGGAGAGGTCGACGTCGAAGTCGCGGGACGTCGTCCGGACCCGCTCGCCGAGCTCACGCTGCCAGCGGCTGGCCGGGCCGAGCAGGTTCTCCAGCACCATCGCCCGGCGCCAGTAGAAGTGGGCGTCGTGCTCCCAGGTGTAGCCGATGCCGCCGAGCAGGGTGATCGTCGCGAGCCCGAGGTCGGTGGCGCCGGGCAGGCAGACCGCTGCCGCCCCGGCGGCCGCGACGGCGAGCTGGGCGTCGCTCTCGTCGAGCGCCCGGGCACCGTCCCATGCGGCGGCGGCCATGGTCTGGACGTCGACGAACATCCGGGCGCACTTGTGCTTGATCGCCTGGAACGAGCCGACGGGCCGCCCGAACTGCTCACGCACCTTGACGTAGGAGACGCCGGTGTCGATGCACCACTGGGCGAGGCCGGTCGCCTCGGCGGCGAAGAGCACCGCGGCGACGGCACGCACCTGCGCGGAGCCGACCGCGACGCACCGGTCGGCGCTGATCAGCACGTCATCCAGCATCACCGGGCCGACCGCACGGGTGTGGTCGACCGGCTCGCCGGCGCGGACCGCCACCCCCTGGCCGGGCTCCGCGACGAACCAGATCTCGCTGCCGTCCGGAGTCGTCGCGCCGAGCAGCAGCAGATGGGCGCCCGGGGCGCCGAGCACCGGATCGGTCGTGCCGCTCACCCGGTAGCCGCCGTCACCGGCCGGCCGCGCCGCGAGCCCGGCCGCGGAGAGGGCGGTGGCCCCGACGGAGCCTTCCGCCAGTGCCGGCAGGGTCCGCTTGCGCAGGTCGTCATCCCCGTAGCGGGCCAGCACCGAGCTGGTCAGCAGGGATGGCAGCAGCGGCCCGGGCAGCAGGCCGCGCGCGGCCTCCTCGACCACGACGGCCAGCGCCACCGGCCCGGCGCCGGCCCCGCCGTGCTCCTCGGGCAGGTGCAGGGCGGTCAGCCCCTGTTCGACGACGCCCGGCCAGTAGTCGGGCAGTGCGCCGCCGACCCACTCCGGCATCGCCGCCCGGACCGCGGCGGACGGCGCGTGGCGGGCCACGAACCCTCGCACCGAGTCGGCGAGTGCCGCGTGGTCGTCGTCAAGACCGATGGACACGTCTGTCTCTCCTCGCTGCTGTGCCGCTGCCGGCTCAGGCGTCCAGTTTCAGAACTCGGCGGGCGTTCTCATGCAGGAACTTGGTCCACACCTCGTCACGGAACGGGACGTCCTGCATGTCCCGCATGATGCGCTCGAGGGTCAGCCCCATGGGGAAGTAACCCGCGTAAATGACCTTGTCCGCCCCGCGCCTGTTCGCGAAGTCGATGATGTCCTTCGGGTAGTACTTCGGCGCGAAGGCGGACGTCGAGTAGAAGAGGTTCGGCCACTTGAGCAGCAGCTTCACCGCCAGCTCCGTCCACGGCTCGCAGCCGTGCCGGGTGACGAACACCAGGTCCGGGAAGTCGTACATCACCTGGTCGATGAGTTCGACCTTCTGCGGCGCGAACGGCAGCCGCGGGCCGGGCACACCGGCGCAGACGAAGATGGGTATCCCCAGTTCGACGCACTTGGCGTAGATCGGGTACATCTTCTCGTCGTTGATCGCGACCTGCGGGAAGGTACCGGCGGGGAAAACTGTCGCCGCCTTCACCCCGTGGGTCTCGAAATCGGCGACCAGGCCGCGAACACTGCCCATGACGTCGGACGGGTTCTCGATCGTCGCGCTCGGAACGAACCGGTCCGGGAAGGTACGCAGAGCCACCTGGGCTGCTTCACCGCGGCAGCCGATCATCCCCTTCTCGATGTTGTAGCGGTCCATCTCGCCCAGGGTGACGCTGACCGGGTCATCAGTGGGCAGATCGTGCGGCACGCTCTTGAACATGTACTCGGCCGGGAACGCGAACGCCCTCGACTCCGGGTCCTTGAGCTGACGCCGGATGAAGTCGTACTGGGAGGAGTCCCGGGTCGGAAAGGCGATCATCGTGTCGATGACCGGGACTCCCAGGGGAAACGCCATGGCTTCATGATCCTTCGGAGGTCGGGAGGTGGTGGCGGGCAGGGCCGGCGGGCGTCGACCGGTGGGTCAGGTCCAGATCAGCGTCGTAGTGGTCGTCCGCGCCGAACGCTCGCAGCGCCTCATCCGCCATGCCACACCTCTCCCGCGTCACGGTGACCTTCGACGATGCCCAGCAGACCAGCAGACCAGCAGGCTGGCCGGCTGTCAGCACCGGAGGCACCGTCGTCAGGTCGAATATAATATTCAAACTGCGAACTGGCACCTGCCGTGCCGCCGCAGACCTCCCGAGGAGACACCCGTGACCGACGCTGTTGTTGTGTCGACCGCCCGCACCGCCATCGGGAGGGCCCGCAAGGGCTCCCTCGTCGGGCTGGACGCCTTCGCCCTCGCCGAGGCGGTCGTTCCCGCCGTGGTGGAGCGCGCCGGCGTGCCCGTCAGCGACATCGACGACCTCGTGCTGGCCGAGAGCTACCAGGGCGGTGGCGTGATCGCCCGGCACACCGCTGTCCGCATCGGCCTGACCGACGTGTCGGGCCTGGCCACCAACCGGCACTGCGCCTCCGGCCTGAGCGCCGTCGCGATCGCCGCCGCCGGCATCCGCGCCGGGATGGAGAAGGTCGTCGTCGCCGGCGGCACCGAAAGCCTCAGCAACCAGATCCTCGGCTCGCGCCGCGACGCCGACGGCAACCAGAAGATCTGGATGTCCCCGCCGAACCCGGACACCCCGGAGGCGCCTTCGTTCGACATGCCGATCACCGTCGGCGAGAACACCGCCCGCGAGATGGGCCTGACCCGCCGCGACGTCGACGAGTGGACCGTCTACACCCAGGAGCGCGCGCTGGCCTCCATCGACGCCGGCGCCTTCGTCGACGAGATCATCCCGCTGGACGTCACCCTGCCCGACGGCACGACCAAGCGGTTCGACACCGACGAACACCCCCGCCGCGGGACGACCCTGGAGCGCCTCGCCGAACTGCCGGTGATTCGCCCCGACTACCCGAACCCCACCGTCACCGCCGCGAACTCGGCCGGGCTCAACGACGCCGCCGCCGCGGTCACCCTGACCAGCGACGACTACGCCGCCGCCAACGGCCTCGCCCCGCTGGCCCGGATCCGCTCCTGGGCCACCGCCGGGATCGACCCGGCGCTGACCGGCCTCGCCCCCACGCTGGCGATCCCCAAGGCCCTC
Source organism: Parafrankia sp. EUN1f (assembly GCF_000177675.1). Classification (GTDB taxonomy): domain Bacteria; phylum Actinomycetota; class Actinomycetes; order Frankiales; family Frankiaceae; genus Parafrankia. The sequence continues at coordinate 1,498 of NZ_ADGX01000236.1, read as the reverse complement.
GACCGCGCCGGGCTGACCCTCTCCGACATCGCCCTGTTCGAGATCAACGAGGCGTTCTGCTCCGTGCCGGTCGCCGCCATCCGCAAGCTCGGCCTCGACCCCGCGATCGTCAACGTCAACGGCAGCGGCGCGAGCCTCGGCCACCCCATCGCCGCCACCGGCGCCCGCATGATCGTCACCATGATCGGCGAGCTTCGCCGCCGCGGCGCGAGCCTGGGCGTCGTCTCCATGTGCGCCGGCGGCGGCATGGGCGCCGCGATGGTCATCGAGATCGTCTGACGCATCGGCGAACCGCCCTGCGTTCCTTGGAGACCAGGGCGGTTCAGAAGCACCCTTTAGCTACGGCTGCCTCATTGGTCCGCGCTAGAGGACCGCCTTGAGCAGGACGATGAAGGCCGCCACCAGAGGTACGGTGTGCCCGTCGACGGCCATCATCGTGTGGATCTTCCGGTGTCCCCACGCCGGCCAGTCTGCGGCGTACTTCGCCGTGACCGGCCGGCGGCCAGGGTCTCTTGGTCTGGTCCGATGGGTCCTTCAGCAAGACCATCGTCCCAGGTCGGACAGCATTTACGCGTTCAGCCCACCCCAACTCCCACCAAAATCGGCAGTGGATGGGCTGACCCTAGCGTCCGTTGTCGTTCTTTTCATTTTTTGACTTCTCAGCCCAAGTTCTCTGCGCACGGGAGAGGAATGGTTGTACCATAGATTTTGAGCCAATGGAACCAGGGCTGGGAAAATCGCGTATCTCCAACTAAAGCCTGCGGTGCAGGACCTCCATCACCCGGGCCCGCTCCTCGGTGGTCAGGGCCGCGGGCTGGTGGCGCTGCTTGTGCGGGATCGGCTCCGGTCGCGGCGGCGGCGGGCTTTGACGGTGCCGCCGGTAATGCGTCGCCCGGGACCGGCCCACCGCCCGGCACGCCGCGACGGCCCCGACCTCAGGTATCAGCTGTTCGAGTGCTTCGTCGGTCAGCTGTTCGGCGTGTTCGGCGACGGCGGGTTCTCGTCGGGAGCGCCCTCGAGAGTTTCTCCAGTCGGGTAGCCGGCGGGAATCGCACCCGCCGGCTCCCACGGAGTTGGGTAGGCCGCCGGCGAGGTGACCGCCTCGGGCGGTTTCTTTTCCGTCGGCCTCCCGCCGAACCCGCCGTGCAGCGTTAACTGCAACGGGCTCTCCAGTGGTTATGCCGTGGGTTGCGTGGTAGGTCGTCCGGCGTGGATCGCCTCGTGGCAGGGGCGGCAGGCGACGAGTGTTTTTCGCCGTCGCTTCGCCATGAGGCGGACCCAGGCCGGTTTTTCACGTCGTCCTGGTTTGTTGAGGTCGGCGAGGTGGCGGATGTGGTGTACTTCCACCTGCTCCGTCGCTCCGCACAGTTCGCACGCGCCCGCGAGGAGCCGGTGGATCAGCTCGTTGCCACGGGCCGTGGCCAGGATCGGCGCTCGATCTTCGAGGGCAGCCGTTGGCTTCCGGTGCAGCGGTATACCTCCGAAACGCGCTACCAGT
>NZ_ADGX01000237.1 GCF_000177675.1 Parafrankia sp. EUN1f | reverse complement strand
CCGGCGCCGACGCTGCGCGGTCCGGGTCCGGCGTGGGGGCCGGGGTGGGCCTGGCCGGGAGCCGGGGGCCGTGGTGGGCGCGGTCCTGGGTGTTCTGGGCGGTGCTCGGCCTCGCCGTCGCCGCCGGCGTCGCCACGATCGTCGCCGCGCCGCGGCCGCGGATCGACGTGTTCCACCTGCTGCAGGGCTCGACGTCGGGGCTGGCCGACGGCGAGAACATGTACCGCCAGCAGTGGGGGCCCGACCCGGTGACCTACGCCCACACCGCGGGCGGGCTCTTCGACGTTTACCCCTACCTGCCGGGCACCTCGCTGCTGCTGGCGCCGTTTCGGTGGGTGTTCGGTGACGTCCGGTACGGCCTGCTCCTGGCGCTTGCCTGCGCGGCGGTCATCGCCCGCCCGCACGGCGCAGGGCGCGGTACCGCAGGCCCGGGCACGGACGCTGGTGCGGATACCAGTCCGCGCGTCACCCGGCTCCTGCCACTCCTGCTCGTCGTGTTCCCGGAGTCGATGTACGCGCTGCAGCAGTCGTGGACGGAGCCGCTGCTCGTGGTGGCGCTCGCCGTGGTGGTCCGGGCGGTCACCACCGGCCGCACCCGGCTGGCCGTGGTCGCCCTCGCGCTCGCGTTGGCCAGCAAGCAGCATATGGCGCTGATCCTGCCGGTCGCGGCCTGCTGGCCGGCCTTCGGCCCGCGCCGGACGCTGGCATCGGCCGGCCTCGGGCTCGCGGTGGTGGCGCCCTGGATCGTCGCGGCACCGCGGGACTTCTTCGCAGACGCTGTCCGCACCAACCTCGACTACCCGGTGCTCGACCACTCGCTTTCGCTGCCGGGCTGGGCGCACCATTTCGGGATCACGCTCGGCTTCGGCGCGACCGCCGCCGTGCTGGCTGGCAGCTACCTGCTGGCCTGGCGGGCCCGTGGGGGCGCGCCAGGCTTCTGCGCGGGCTCGGCGGTGGTCCTGCTCGGGCTGGATCTGATGAACAAGCAGACCTTCTTCAACCACTACACGCTGCCGATGGCTCTGCTCGTCCTGGCCGCGACCGGCACGGCGGCCGCGCGGGGCCACCTCGTGGCCCCGCGTCAGCGCAGGGCGCAGCCCCAGCGTGCGACGGACGGTCAACGTACGACGGACGGTCAGCGCAGAGTGGAGAACCGCTCCAACGCCGCGCCCTCGTAAAGATTGCGCTTCTCGACCTGCAACGCGCGGTCGCGCAGCGCCGCGAGCTGGTCGGAGACCACCGCGCAGGCACCTTCCAGGAATCGGTACCCATCGGCCCGCACGAGCAGCACGGCGTGGTCGGGCCCGGCCAGCTCGTTCACCTCGGCGGCGAAGGCCGTGCCGTTCGCGCGCTTCATCCGGTCCGCGTAGTCGACCCAGTCGACGAGGGCGGGGCCGGTCTCGTCGGCGTAGACGATCTCCCGGACGTCGATGTCGCCGCGGCGCACGATCGCCCGGTGCACCGCCGGGCCCAGCTGGTCCGGGCAGTAGGCGACGACGTCGCCCGGCCGGGCGATCCGGGCGATCCGGTCGGCGATCTCACCGGCCTGGGTCCGTTCGGTGCGGGCGAGCTGGTAGCCGCCGATCAGCCCGCTGACCGAGGCGATGACGAGCACCGCCACGAACGCGCGGTGAACGGGCAGGTGGGCGATGCCCAGCGCGGCCAGCAGGAGGCAGGCCGGCAGGGCGATGCCGGTGTACCGCTCCGCGTAGGCGCTGCCGCCGAACATGTTGACGAAGTAGGCCAGCACGAGCGGCACGAGCCAGATCGCCGCGAGGTACCGGCCCGGCGTGCGCCCGGAGATCTTGACGTGGAGCTCGCGGCCCAGGGGCCTGGCGGTGAGCCCGATCAGCGCGCCGCCGAGCAGGATGACGCCCAGCAGGGCCCCGGTCGACTGCGGCCCGGCCCAGTCGAAGACGGTGTCGAGAAGTACCTGGGCCTGCACTCGCGGTGCCCAGGGTGTCCCGGTGTGCAGCATCTGGAAGAGGAACACCGGCATCCACGGCGCGAAGAGCAACGCCGAGGCCGCCATCGCGGCGAACGCGCGCAGCGCCGGGCGGCGGTAGCCGGGCCGCCGCCGCGCCTGCACGAGCAGGAACGCCGCGACCGTGAACACCAGCAGGAACGTCCAGTAGTGCGTGTAGACCAGGGCGGCCGTCGCGAGCGTCAGCAGGGCCAGCCGAAACGGGCTGCTGCGGTTCAGCGCCCGGATCGCCGCGAACCCGAACACCAGCACCAGCAGGACGACCAGCGAGTACATCCTTGCCTCGCTGCCGTAGCGGATCGCGTACGGCGAACAGGCGAAGAGCAGCAGGGCGGCGCGCCCGACGCGCTGTTCGGCTGTCGGCCCACCGTTGCCGAGCGCGGTCGCGTAGCGGCCCACGCGCCGCCCGGCCAGCCAGGCCAGCGGCAGCGTGGCGAGCGAGAGCACACCGGACAGGGCCCGGACGGCGACGTCGCCGTCACCGAACAGCGTGATCCACCCGTGCAGCAGGAGGTAGTACAACGGCGGCGAGCCGTCGTGGCGGAGCGCCTCGAGCAGGTCGGGCACCGACCGGGACGCGATCCCGACGGTCAGCGACTCGTCCAGCCACAGGTGACTCGGCGTGGCGAAGCGGAGCACGGCACCTGTCACGACCGCCAGCAGCGTCCCGACGAGGACGAGCTGGGGTGCCGCGGCCACCGTCCATTGCCGAGCCAGCCCCAGCCCGGCCGCCCAGCGCTGCGACCACGCCGGTCGCTGCGACCACCCCGATCGGACGTTGTCGGGAGCGGATCGCCGCGCGGACTCCTGCGGGTCGACCGGCGTGGCGGCCTGCCTGACCGGCACGGCCTGCTCACCCGGCCCCGCCAGCTCGATCGGCACCCGCTGGGCGAGCACGGGACCGTGGGCGGGTGTCTCGGCCGCGGCCGGCGCCTCGCCCGTCTCGGGGGCCTCCAGAACCGGTGCATGCCCCGGTTCCGAGCTGGTGCCCGGCGCCGAGGACGATTTCCCGACCTGCCCGGTCGGCAGGTCGTCAGGGCTCACCACCCGAACGCTACCCATTCGTGTGCCACGCGATCTTCGTCAGGTCGGGTTCGGCGCCCCGCGACAGCTTCATGACAGGCTTCCCGGCAGTCCTGTGCCTCATGCCGTTCGCCTCATGACGATCCCGCCCGCGGACCGGCCTGCGCCGGCACGGCCAGCGCGTCGGCCCGGCTGCTCGGGCTGCGCCGGCCGCTCCCGATCGGCGTGTCGTCGGTCGGCAGCTCGTCGGTGTCGTCGGTGTCCTCGTCGTCGTCCACACCCGGGCCGAAGGGGTCGACCGAGCCACCGGCCAGCAGCGCGGGCAGCAGCGTCGCCCGCCGTCGCCCGCCGGCGTCACGCACCGCCGCGCGCAGCGCCGGGCCGTTCACCGAGACGATCGAGAGATGACTGCGGGCCCGGGTCATCGCCGTGTAGACCAGCGGGCGGTTCAACATGCGGCCGGCCTCCGGGGGGAACACGCCCACCACGGCGGCCCACTCGCTGCCCTGGGCGCGATGCACCGTGACGGCCCAGCCATGCCGCAGGTCCACCACACCGTGGGAAGGGATGTCGAGCTCGCCGCCGGGGAAGGCCACCCGCAGCGCGCCCCGCTCACCGAGCGCCACGACGACGCCGATCTCGCCGTTGGCGAACCCCAGGTCCAGATGGTTCGCCGTCGCCACGACCCGGTCGCCCACATCGAACCCGGAGACCTCACCGGGGCCGGGGTTGAGCGCCTTCTTGAGCGCGGTGTTCAGCGCGGTGGTTCCGGCCGGCCCGCCGTGCACCGGGGTCACGACCTGCACCTCGGTGGACGGGATGCCCAGCGCCCGCGGGATCGAGTCGGTGACGAGCTGGACTACCCGGTGGGCGGCCTCGCCGGAGGTACGGGCCGGCACGACGACGACCTCGCGGCCGGGGCCGCTGGGCGGCGGAGGCAGCTCGCCCTGGCGGACCGCCGCGGCCATCGTCGCGATCGCGCCACCGTCCGCCTGCCGGTAGAGCCGGGTCAGCTCGGTGACGGGAACGATCTCGGACTCCAGCAGGTCGGCGAGCAGCTGGCCCGGCCCGATGCTCGGCAGTTGGGCGGGATCACCCACGAGAAGGAGATGGGTGCCGTCCGCGCACGCGTCCAGCAGCGCCGCGCCGAGCTCGGCGTCGACCATCGAGGTCTCGTCGACGACCACCAGGTCCGCCTCCAGCGGGTTGTGCTCGTCGCGGGTGAAGCCACCGCCGCGGCCCTGGGCACCGAGCAGGCGGTGCAGGGTGCTGGCCGGGGCGCCGCACAGCTCCTCGAGCCGCTTGGCGGCTCGCCCCGTCGGCGCGGCGAGCGCCACCTCCACCCCGGCGGCCTCGGCCAGCCGGACGACCGCGGCCACGGTGCGGCTCTTGCCCGTGCCGGGACCGCCGGTCAGCACGCTGACGCCGGCCTCGAGCGCGGTGCGCGCGGCCCGCAGCTGGACCTCGTCCAGACCGGCGACGGCGTGGTCCGCGGCCGCACCCGGGTCCGCCGACCCGCTCCGTGGACCGCTGGCCGCACCGGGTGCCGCCGGGCCGGCCGCACCGTCGCCGGGGCCGCCGTCGCCGACCTCGCTCCCGGTGCCGGCCTCGTCGCCATCGGAACCGTCGCCATCGGATTCGTCGTCGTCGGCCTCGTCGTCGTCGAACATCGACCGGGGCTCCGGCGCCGGGAGTTCGGAGGCGGCGTCGCCGGGGGGCGTGAGCGCCGGGTCCCCGGGCGACCCGGAGGCCGCCCGCCGGCGCCGCCGGGCCGGGCTGTCCTCGCCGTCGGCGCGCAGGGGCTCCGCCGTCGCGAGCAGGCGTTCCACCCCCTCGGCGATCGCCTGCTCGGCCATCGCGAACCGCTCCAGGGCCACGCGGTCGTCCACCTGGACCACCCGGCCGATCTCGAGTGCGCTGTTCAATGCCGCCAGCGGGTCGGTGACCCCCTCGCCGGCCGCTGCCCGGGACACGGCCGCCACGTCGGCGGCGGTGTCACCGGCCCGGCTGGCGGCCCGGCCCAGCAGGTGGGTGACGACCGCCGGGCCACGCCGTGGGTCGGTGCGGCCCAGCCCGAAGTAACGGGCGAAGCGGTCGGCGTCCCCGAGCTCGGCCTCACCACCGTCCAGCAGTGACCAGGGGTCGGCGCGCAGCGCGTCGACCGCCGCGGGGCCCAGCGCCTCGCTCAGGCCGCGCGCGAGCCGGGCCGGCAGCCGAGCCGCAATGAGCAGCTCCACCGCGGCGTAGGTGGCCTCGGCCGCGCGGAACGTGTCGAGCAGGCGCCGGGCCCGCGGCCCGGAGACACCGGGCACCGCCGACAGCCGGGCCAGGTCGACGTCCGCCCGGCCTTCGATGCCGGCCTCGCCGAGGCGGCCGGCCGTCGTCCGGCCCAGGCCCGGCCAGAGACCGGCGGCGCAGAAGGCCGCGAAGACGACACCGTCGTCGGGACCCGCGCCCGCCGCGGGCGAGGCCGGCCCGCCAGGGTCGGCGGTGGGCGCAAGCGGGATGTCGACGGCGTCTTCGGGCATTGCCGAAGCGTAACGACGACGTCGGGAGCTCCGGGTACGCCCGCTCGGTAGCGTGGTGCGGTAGGTGGTCCGCGGGTGGTCCGATCACGCGTCGTGACGTCGGCCTCTGGCTGGCGGGCACGTCGCGTCTGACCTGGTACGTGTGTCCGGCCTGGCAGTCGCCGGCCGGTGCTCGGCACCGGCAGCCCCACCCGTGTGCCTGCCGGTGTCCGATGGTGTCCGCTGCGGGTACGCGCCCCGCACTGGTGAAGGAGAAGTCTGGGTTGACCACCGTCCTGCTGGTCCGGCACGGTCTCACCGAGGTCACCGGCAAGATCCTGCTCGGCTGGACTCCCGGCGTCGGCCTCGACGACCGGGGCCGTGCGCAGGCCGCCGCGCTGGCCGATCGCCTCGCGGAGATCCCGCTGGCCGCGATCGTGTCCAGCCCGCTCGACCGCTGCCAGCAGACCGCCCAGGCGATCGCCGAGCGCCGTCCGGCGGGGCCCGCCGCCGCGGGCGGGCACCAGCCCGTCCAGACCGACGACCGGGTCGGGGAGTGCCACTACGGCGACTGGACGGGGCAGGAGCTCGCCGTCCTGGCCCGCGACCCGCTCTGGAAGATCGTGCAGAGTCAGCCGAGCGCCATCACCTTCCCAGGCGGCGAGGCGCTGCGCGACACCCAGGCCCGCGGGGTCAACGCGGTGCGCGAGTGGAACGCGCGGCTCGGGCCGGACGCGACCTGGCTGCTGTGCTCACACGGTGACGTGATCCGGACCGTGGTCGCCGACGCGCTCGGCATGCATCTGGACATGTACCACCGGATCACCATCGATCCGTGCTCGCTGACCGTGGTGCGCTACGGCGAGCACCGGCCCTTCGTCCGGCGGATCAACGACATCGGCGGCTCCGTGGCCGACCTCCTGCCGGCACCCCCCACCCCGGCGCCGCCCGCCGGCGCGGTCACGGAGGGTGGGTCGGGGGCCGATGGCGCGTCAGCCGCACCGGGCGAGGACGAGATCATCGGGGGTGGCGCCGGGGTGGCCCCGGTGGCGAGGGCCGCATCGGGCGGGCACCCGTCCCCCCAGCAGCCGCCGGCGGCGAGACTAGACCCGTGAGCATTTCCGCGGCCGGTCCCGATCCGGGAGAGGGCCCTGCGCTGGATCCGCTCGACAGCGGCGGGCTGGACGCGTCGCAGGCGCTGGAGCTGCTGCGGTCCGGCGAGCTGGAGATCACCGGCCGGCTCGTCGACGCGAGCAACGCGACCCTGCTGTGCGAGATCCGCCTGGACTGCGCCGTCGCGGACGGCGCGGACGGTGCCGGTGCGGATCCCGGTGGCGATGATGCCGGCCGGGTCACCAGCGCCCGGTGTGTCTACAAGCCGGTGCGCGGCGAGCGTGCGCTCTGGGACTTCCCCGACGGCACGCTGGCCGCCCGGGAGCTCGCGGCCTACGAGGTCTCCGAGGCGATGGACCCGGGCATCGTCCCACCCACGGTGATGCGTCCGGGCCCCTTCGGTGAGGGGATGGTGCAGCTCTGGATCGACGTCGACACGACCGTCGACCTGGTGGAGCTGACCCGGGCGGACGATCCGCGGCTGCGGCGCATCGCGCTGTTCGACGCGGTCATCAACAACTCGGACCGCAAGGGCGGGCACCTGCTGCCCGCGCCGTCCGGCCGGGTCTACGGCATCGATCACGGTGTGACGTTTCACACCGACGACAAGCTGCGCACCCTGCTGTGGACCTGGCGGGGGGAGCGGCTGACCGCGCGGGAATGCACCGTGCTCCGTGGCCTGAGCGAGTCCCTCGGCGGCGATCTGGGTGAGCGTCTGACGTCCCTGCTCACCACCGCGGAACTGGCTGCGCTCCAGGCACGGGTCGAGCGGCTGCTGGCCCGGCGCCGCTTCCCGATGCCGTCCGCGGACTGGCCGGCCATACCCTGGCCGCCCTTCTGATCAGCGGCGCGCTTTCCGACCGGCCGGGCGGTGCGTCCCGGTCTCGGGCGAGCCGGCCCAGCTTGTCCCGCAGCCCGCTTCGGCACGGTTACCCTGACACGCATGTACGCGTGGCCCTCTCCCCAGCTTCCCAGGCTTCCCGGACAGGGTCGCGAACTGCGTGTCCTCGACACGGCGAGAGGACGGGTGCGGGCGCTGCGGCCGGGTCCGACGGCCAGCCTCTACGTCTGTGGGATCACCCCCTACGACGCGACGCACCTGGGCCATGCGTTCACCTACCTCACCTACGACCTGGTGCAGCGGGTGCTGCGCGACGCCGGCCACGAGGTGCGTTACGTCCAGAACGTGACGGATGTCGACGACCCGCTGCTGGAGCGCGCCGATCGCGACGGCATCGACTGGCGTGACCTCGCCCGCCGCGAGATCGACCTGTTCCGCGCGGACATGACCGCGCTGCGCGTCCTGCCGCCCGACCACTACGTCGGCGTCGTCGAGGCCGTGCCGCTCATCGTCGAGATGATCGGCCAGCTGGTCGAGCGGGGGGCGGCCTACTCGGTCGAGGGCGACCTGTACTTCTCGGTGTCCTCGGCGAAGGAGTTCGGCGAGGTCGCCGGGCTGAGCCCGGCGCAGATGCTGGCGCTGGCCGCCGAGCGCGGCGGCGACCCGGGCCGGCCGGGCAAGAAGGACCCGCTGGACCCGCTGCTGTGGCGCGCCGAGCGGCCGGGGGAGCCGTCCTGGCCGTCGCCGTTCGGCCCGGGCCGGCCGGGCTGGCACGTCGAGTGCTCCGCCATCGCCCGCCACCATCTCGGCGCCCCGATCGACATCCAGGGCGGCGGCAGCGACCTCGTCTTCCCCCACCATGAGTGCAGCGCCGCGCATGCGGAGGTCGCGGGGGGCACGGCGCCGTTCGCCCGCGCCTACGTACACACGGCGATGGTCGGCCTCGACGGCCACAAGATGTCGAAGTCCCGGGGGAACCTGGAGTTCGTCTCGCGGTTGCTGGCGGGCGGCGCGGACCCCGCGGCGATCAGGCTGGCGCTGCTGCATCATCATCACACCGTGGAGTGGGAGTGGACGCCCGCGGACCTGCCGGCCGCCGACCTGATGGTGCGGCGGTGGCGGGCCGCGGCGGCACTGCCCGCACCCGCCGCGCCGGACGCCGGTCCGCTGCTCGCCGTGGTCCGGGAGCGGCTGGCCGACGGCCTCGACGCACCGGGAGCCGTCACCGCCGTCGACGAGTGGGTGACGGCCGCGCTCGGTGCTGGCGGTGCCGGTGTGGGCGCTTCGGGGGCATCGGGGGGAACAGACGTGCCGGAGTCGGTGACCGTCCGCGATATCGTCGATGCGTTGCTCGGTATTGATCTTGGTTCGGGCCTACCGAGAGGAACGTAGCCGATGGGGGCGCACCACCGCCGGGAAGAGTCCGGCGCCGGCATGGAGCGGCCGACGTTCGACGAGGTCGCCCAGGGGTACGACCGCCGCCAGGTCGACGACTACGTCGGTGTCCTGTGGCGGTACGCGAGCGAGGTGACGTCCCGGCTGGCGGCGGCGGAATCGGCACTGCGCCACGAGCGTGACCGCCAGGAGGCCCAGGCCCGCCTCGCCGAGGGCGTCCCCGCGCAGGCGGGCGGGCGGATCGGGCTCATGCTCGAGATCGCCCAGCGGGAGGCCGACGACATCCTCGGCGCGGCCCGCCAGATCGCCCAGTCGGCGCTGGCGGAGGCCGTCGCCGAGGCCGGTGCCAACCATCCGATCGTGCGCGAGGCCCGCGAGCAGGCGGAGAAGCTCCTGCTCGACGCGGTCGAGGAGAGCCGCCGGCTCGCGCTCACCCGACACGAGGACCTCGAGGCCGAGATCGCCCGCGGCACGCACTCGCTGGACGCGCTGCGCCGCCAGCAGGGTGAGATCGTCGGTGCCGTCCTGCGGCTGCGCCGCCTGCTCGGCGAGGACGAGATCGACCGGGCCGTCACCGATCTCGTCCGTTCCGGGCTCGCACCCGAGGGCCTGGCGGGCCACGTCGACCACGACACCGGCGCCGCGGCGACCGGCGGTGCCGCCACCGGCGCCGCGGCGGCCGGGACCGCACG